>JBAVTH010000489.1:0-21604 GCA_049696035.1 Ilumatobacteraceae bacterium | reverse complement strand
GCGTCGGGGTGGTCGCTGCGCGTGCCACCGGCGGGGCCGGCGGCTCGGTCGGGGTGGTGACGAATGCCTTGGCCTCGACGACCTCGGGCTCGACGGCTGGCTTGGATTCCGCAGCCACCTTGGGCTCGACCGCAGCCTTGGCGGCGGCCTTCTTCACCGGCGCAGGGGCCTCGGCCCCGTCAGCCGGCGCGTCGGCGGGCGCGGCGGCAGCCTTCTTGGCCGACTTCTTGACCGGCTTGGGTTCCTCCGGCTGGTCGGGCCGAGTGAGGCCGTCGCGTTCCGCGCGACGACGGAGACGGTCGGCCTGCGCCTCGATGAGCGTGGAGGAGTGACTCTTCACCCCGACACCCATCACATCGCAGAGAGACATCATCTCCGCATTCGTCATTCCGAGCTGCTTTGCGAGCTCGTGCACGCGTAAGTTCTTTGCCAAAACCCGTTTCAGCCTTTCGTCGCTGCCGGTTCGTCCGTCGCAACTCCGACGGTCGGTGATTCTTCCATGTTGATGATCACGTCATCGAATGCGATCCGCAACGCTTGCTCCAGTGGTTGAAGGGCGTCAGGGGGCACCGACCGCTTCCACGCCCGGTCGAACGCCTTGCGGCGAGCGGCCGTGTGGAAGCACGCCGAGGAGCACAACCAGGCGCCCCTGCCGGCCGCGGTGCGGCTGACGATGGCGCCTCGAGGGCCCACGACACAACGCACCAGTTCCGGCTGTGGCCGTTGCCGACGGCAGCCGATGCAGGTGCGCAGCGGTGCTGCGACACGAGTGTCAGACGTGGTCACCACCTGCTTCCTCGGTATCACCGGCATCCACGGCCGGCTCGTTGCTGTCGGCGGCCGTGTCGTCGGCGACCGCGTTCTCTTCGGCCGCATCGCCCGAAGGGGCGGCCGCGTTCTCTTCGGGCACTTCGGCCGAGTCGGTGTCGACCGCCGGCGCCGCAGCCGCCTGCTCGGTCCACTGCTCCTGGGTCAGCACCGTGCCGTCGGCCGCATGCCACTCCATGGCACCGGTCTCGGCGTTGGCCACCCACTCGCCTTCTTCGTAGTCGGCGTCGTCGATGCCGTCATCGGGTTCGGTCTCGCCACGGATGTCGATGCGCACGCCGGTGAGCCGAGCGGCGAGGCGGGCGTTCTGGCCCTCCTTGCCGATGGCCAGGCTGAGCTGGTTGTCGGGCACGATCACATCGGCCTGGGTGCCGTCGTCGCTGATGATGACGGCGACCACCTTGGCCGGCGACAGGGCCTTGGCCACGAAGTCGGCGAGATCCTCGCTGAAGGGGACGATGTCGATCTTCTCGCCGCGCAACTCGTTGACCACCATGCGAACACGGCCGCCACGGGCGCCCACGCAGGCGCCGACGGGATCGACGTTGTGATCGTTGCTCCAGACCGCGATCTTGGTGCGATGGCCGGGCTCACGGGCACAGCCCTTGATCTCGACGATGCCGTCGGCGATCTCGGGGACTTCCAGCTCGAACAGGCGCTTGATCAGGCCCGGGTGGGTGCGGCTGACGACGATCTGCGGGCCCTTGGCGGTCTTGCGCACTTCGACGATGTACGCCTTCACGCGGTCGCCGGGGACCGGGCGCTCGAAGGGCACCTGCTCGGCCTTGGGCAGCAGGCTCTCGACACGGCCGAGGTCGAGCAGGGTGTAGCGATCGTCGGCCTGCTGGATGATGCCGGTGACGATGTCGCCTTCGCGGTTCGCGTACTCCTCGAACTTGCGGTCACGCTCGGCCTCGCGGATGCGCTGGCTCATCACCTGACGGAAGGTCTGGGCGGCGATGCGACCCATCTCCTCCTTCTTGGGAGTGTCGTCGCGCTCGTTGACCCAGTTGCCGTCCTCGTCGACATCGAACGCGAGGAAGGTGAACTCGAACGTGTCCGGGTTCACTTCCACCACGACTTCAGCGGCAGCACCTGGACGACGCTTGTAGGCCGTTGCCAGGGCATCGACGAGCACGTGCAGCAAGGTGTCGACGGAGATGTTCTTCTCGTTGGCCAACATCTTCACGGCTTCGGACATATCGAGGCTGCTCACCGCGCCTCCTCCTTCTTGGATGCTGTCTGCTTGGATGCAGTGGACTTGGCGGCGGCCTTCTTGGGCTTCGCCGCTGCCGGCTTGGCGCCGGGCTTGGGGGCTGGGCCCCACACGAAGACCGTGCGGGCCCGGTCGATCTGGTGGAACGCCACCGTGCGCTCTTCGATGCCGTCGGCATCGGGGGCGTCGAGGCGGATGGTGGCCGACTGGTCGTCGGCGGCGACGAGCACACCCTGCAGGCGGCGACCGACGTTGACCGTGTCGCGCAGGCGCAAGGCGACCGTCTTGCCGATCTCGCGCTGGTAGTGGGCGGGAGTGCGCAGAGTGCGCTCCAGTCCGGGGCTGGTGACCTCCAGCGTGTAGTGCCCTGGCAGCGGGTCGTGGTGATCGAACTCGCGGCCGATCAGGCGTGTGGCCAGCGCGATCGCTTCCAGATCGATGCCCGCCGCGCTGCCGGCCGGGGTGTCGATGGTGATGCGCAGGGTGCCACCGCGGAACTCCAGGTCGTAGAGGTCGAGCTTGAGGTCGGCGATGATGGGCGCGACCAGCGAGTGGACACGCTTCAGGTTGCTGGCATCACTCATCTCACGACCTCCTTCCTGGCGCTGGGTGCTGGCGGATCGACCCCCAGCAGACAAGAAGGCGTGGGCCTGATGAGCCCACGCCTTCAGTTCGGTGAACTTCAAAGACCCGCAGAGTATAGCGGCCAACCGGTAGGGTTCGCCCTGCCTTCGGCGGCCTGCGGGTGTCCGAGGCGACGATCGTCGACCGGACGGTCCTTCAACCACTGCCGCCATCGGCGGCCCGACCATCCAAGGTGTTGCCGTGCTGCGAATGTCGACGTTGTTCCTCCGTACCCTGCGCGAGGATCCCGCCGATGCCGAAGTGGCCAGCCATCGGCTGCTCGTCCGAGGCGGCTACATCCGGCGTGCGGCGCCCGGTGGTTTCACGTGGCTGCCGTTGGGGTGGATCGTCTACCGCAACATCGAACGCGTCGTGCGCGAGGAGATGGACCGGGAGGGCTTCCAGGAGGTGCACTTCCCCGCACTGCTGCCACGCGAACCCTACGAGGCCACCGGCCGGTGGACCGACTACGGCGAGAACCTGTTCCGCCTGAAGGACCGCAAGGGCGCCGACTTCCTGCTCGCGCCCACCCACGAGGAGATGTTCACGCTGCTGGTGAAGGACCTGTACAGCAGCTACAAGGACCTGCCGCTGGTAATCTACCAGATCCAGACCAAGTACCGCGACGAAGCCAGGCCGCGAGCCGGCCTGCTGCGCGGCCGCGAGTTCGTGATGAAGGACAGCTACAGCTTCGACATCGACGACGCCGGGCTGGAAGCCAGCTACCAGAAGCACCGCGTGGCCTACCAGCGCACGTTCGACCGCCTCGGGCTGCCCTACGTGATCGTGTCGGCCATGAGCGGCGCCATGGGCGGTTCCGCCAGCGAAGAGTTCCTCGCCCCGATGTCCGTCGGCGAGGACACCTACGTCCGCTGCACCGCCTGCGACTACGCGGCCAACACCGAAGCCGTACGGGTCGCACCCCCCGCAGTCATCCGCTTCGAGGGTCTGGCGGCGGCCGAGGTGGTCGACACCCCCGACACGCCCACCATCCAGACGCTGGTCGACCTGTTCAACGCCCGCGCCGACCTTCGCCGCGCAGATCGTGACTGGACGGCGGCCGACACCTTGAAGAACCTGGTCGTCAAGCTGAAGTACCCCGACGGCAGCATCGTGCCGCTGGCCATCGGCGTGCCCGGCGACCGCGATGTCGACATGAAGCGCCTGGAGGCACAGGTCTCCCCCGCGGAGATCGAGCCGTTCGGCGAGGCCGACTTCGCAGCCAACCCGCACCTGGCCAAGGGCTACATCGGCCCCGGCGCGTTGGGCGAGGACAAGCCGGCCGGCATCCGCTTCCTCGTTGACCCACGCATCGTGTCCGGCACCCGCTGGATCACCGGCGCCGACGCCCCAGGCCGCCACGTGAAGGACCTCGTGATGGGCCGCGATTTCACACCCGACGGCGTCATCGAGGCCGCCGAGGTGCACGGCGGCGACCCGTGCCCGAACTGCGGCGCCGCGCTGGAGATGGCCCGCGGCATCGAGATGGGGCACATCTTCCAGCTCGGCCGCAAGTACGCCGAGTCACTGGGGCTCACCGTGCTCGACGAGAACGGCAAGACGCGTGTGGTCACCATGGGCTCCTACGGCATCGGCGTGTCGCGGGCGGTCGCCGCAGTGGCCGAGCTGAACTGCGACGAGAAGGGCTTGGTGTGGCCGCGGGAGGTGGCCCCGGCCGACGTGCACATCGTCGCCACGGGCAAGGCCGCCGACCCGCAACTGCCCGCTGCCGAAGCGCTCGCCGCAGAATGCGAGGCCGCCGGGTTGCGCGTCCTGCTCGACGACCGAGTCGGTGTGTCGCCGGGCGTGAAGTTCAACGACGCCGAACTGCTCGGCATGCCCACCATCGTGGTGGTCGGCCGCGGCCTCGTCGACGGCGTGGTGGAGGTCAAGGATCGTCGCACCGGCGAACGCAGCGACGTCGCGCTCGCCGACGTCGTGGCGCATCTCAAGGGCTGACGGACGGCGACGGCTCGTCCGCGTGGAGGGCCGCCCGTGGAGGGCGAGTGACCTTCGACCCTGTTTGCCCGCCTGACCGATGGGTTCGACTGACGGCATGAAGCTGCTGCTCATCGAGTCAACGCCCGGCAACGCCAACGAGATCGGCGCCAACCTCGTGGCAGATGGCCACCAGGTGGTCACCTGCGCCGACGAGCACGGGGGGCCGTGCCGCGGCGCCACCACGCATGCCGAGTGCCCGATGGAAGGCCACATCGACCTGACCATCGTCGCTCGTGAGCACGGCTCGGCACACACGCTCGCCGAGATGGGTTCGGTGTGCGCCACTCGCCACCGAGTGCCGATGGTGGAGGTCGACCCGAGTCAGGTCGACGACGAGCTGCCCAGCGTGACGGTGGCCAATGCCGTCGCCAAGCGCGCCGTCGAAGCCGGGTACGCCACAGCGATCCGTCACGAACTGGGCCACCTGCCGGCGCTGGTGGAGGTCGAGCGGTTGCCCGGCCGCATCCACGTCACCGTGCAGGTGCCCACCAGCGAAGGCAGCACGCCGAAGCTCTCCGCGGTGGCCGACCGGGCGCGGCATGCAGTGCGATCGCACGACCCTTACGTCGACGGCATCGACGTCTCGGTGGTGTGCTACCCCGACCCGGCGTGAGCCGGGGCAGCCGTCTGCTCAGCTGAACCGGGCGAGGCCCTGATCGATGACGACGCGGTCACCGACCGCGGTGGTGAACACCGCTTCGCCGGCGCCGGTGCGCCAGATGCGCACGGTGAGCGCCTCACCGGGCATCACCGGGCTGGAGAAGCGGCCCTCGATGTGGTGGAAACGGCTGACGTCGTTGTCGGCCAGTGCGCCCAGCAGAGCCCGCCCGGTGAAGCCGTAGGTGCACAGCCCGTGCAGGATCGGCCGGTCGAAGCCTCCCAGCGCGGCGAAGGACGGATCGGTGTGCAACGGGTTGCGGTCGCCCGAGAGGCGGTAGACGAAGGCCTGGTCCGGTGACGTCTGCAGAGTGATCTCGTGGCTCGGTGCGGTGTCGGCCGGTGGTTCGTTCTGCGGGCCCGACGGGCCGCGATCGCCACCCCAGCCGCCTTCGCCGCGGATGAACACCGACGAGCGCGTGTTCCACAGCGGCTCGCCGGTGGTCAGCTTGACCTCGTTCTCCATCACGACGACGGCAGCCTTGCCCTTGTCGTACATCGCCACCACCTTGTCCTGGGTAACGGCTTCGGCCTCCACAGGAATCGGGCGGTGCAGCGTGATCGCCTGCGAGCCGTGCACGAGCAGCGCCCAGTTGAAAGAACCGATCTGGCTCATCGCGCTGCGGCCTCCGCCGCCCGTGCCGGAGCCGGCAACCACGGCGAACGTCGGGAACACCACCTGCGGCGTGTCCTTCGTGTTCTCGGTGGTGAACGGCAGGTCGGCCTGGCCGGCGCCGATGCCGACGGCGTACAGCAGGGCATCCTTCGACGCCCAGGAGATGGTGCGCGGATCGCCGGTGGCGCCGACCGCATCAGGATTCAACGGCATGGAAGTTGTCCTTTCGAAGACGGGAAGTGCACTCGATGTCACAGCCGGGCGGCGAGGGAAGCGCCAGCGACGAGCCGCAGGAGGGAGCAGCCGAAGCGAAGCGGCGGCCAGTCCCGACCATCAGCGCGGCTGCGGCCAGCCGCCGGGCTCGCCGTTCATGCCCGAGTTGGGGCGGGCGGCTGCGAGCATCTCGGCCACGATCGGGCCGAGCAGGGTGGGGTCGTCGACCGGGGCGTGCTGCGGGCCGCGCACCCAACCTTCGGCGACAGCGAGGATCTGCCCGCTGGCCTCGAACACGCGGCCGGTGACGCCGGCCGACTCCTCGCTGGCGAGCCAGGTGACGATCGGGGCGATCCAGCGCGGCGAGCGAGCCTCGCGCTCCTCATCGGTCTCCGGCGCCGGGCCGAGGCCTTCGGTCATGCGGGTGAGCGCAACCGGGCCCACCGCGTTGACGGTGACGCCGTAGCGAGCCAGTTCCAGCGCGGCGATGTTGCTGAACGCGGCGATGCCGGCCTTGGCTGCGCCGTAGTTGGTCTGGCCGGGGTTGCCGTAGATACCGCTGACCGAGGTGGTGTTGATGATGCGACCACTGACCGGCTTTCCCGCCTTGCTCTGCTCGCGCCAGTAGGCGGCGGCCCATCGGCTGGGGGCGAACGTGCCCTTCAGGTGCACGTTGATGACGGCATCCCATTCCTCCTCGGTCATGTTCGCCAACACGCGATCGCGCAGGATGCCGGCGTTGTTGACGACGACGTGGAGGTCGCCGAAGGTCTCGATGGCGGAGTTGATCAGCCGCTGCGCACCTTCCCACGACGACACGCTGTCGCCGTTGGAGATCGCTTCACCGCCGAACGCCTTGATCTCCTCCACCACCTGATCGGCCGGGCTGAGATCGGCGCCGGTGCCGTCGGTGTTGCCGCCAAGGTCGTTGACGACGACTTTGGCGCCGTGGTAGGCGAGGCTCAGGGCGTGCTCGCGGCCGATGCCGCGGCCGGCGCCGGTGACGATGGCGATGCGGCCTTCACACAATCTGCTCATGGGGGTACCTCTCGGTTTTCTTTGCGTTCGGCCCGTCGGACGGGTGGCCCAGCGGCGTCGACAGCATCATAAGGTGGAGCACATGTGTGACTGCGAGCCGACGCGACGAGAAGCCCTGGGCATGATGGCCGCCGCCGGAGCGGCTCTCGTGGTCGGCCATGCCCTGGCGGCCGCGACGCCGGCGCAGGCAGCTCCCCCGGCGGTCCCGGCAGTCGAGGTCATGCCCGGCCTGTCCATCTACCCGCGCGACGCGTGGGGAGCCGACCTACCGCCGAAGGGTCCGATCTACCCGGAGAAGCCCCAGTTCCTGCTGGTGCACCACACGGCCAGCCCCAGCAACTACGCGAACGCGCGCGACGTGATCCGCAGCGTGTTCCACTACCACACCGGTCCGGAGAAGGGCTGGAACGACGTCTGCTACCAGTTCTTCGTCGGGCGCGACGGCGACGTGTGGGAGGGCCGTGCCGGCGCCTTGGGAGGGCCGGTGGAGGCTGATGCCACCGGTGGCAGCCAGGGCTTCGCCCAGCTCGTGTGCCTGCTCGGCGACTTCACCGACGCCCCGCCCACCCCCGCTGCCTTCGCCGCGACGGCGAAGGTGCTCGCATGGCTCGCCGACGCATATCGCCTCGACACCTCCCCGGGCGCCACCACCACGTTCATCTCTCGCGGCTCGAACAAGTTCAAGGCCGGCAGCGAGATCACCACCCCGATCATCGCCGGCCACCGCGACATGACCTACACGGGCTGCCCGGGCGACAGCTTCTATCCCCAACTGCCCGCCCTGCGGACGAAGGTGATCGCCGAGCGGGCCGCGTGGAACGGGGTCCTGCGACCTGCCCGCCGGATGGGCACGGTGAAGCAGTAGCGCATCGGCCGTAGCCTCTGCAGGCGTGTCAGAGCCCTCCACCCTTCGTCCAGCCGCCGCCGATGCGTCGGTGGCCGGCTCGAAGGGGGCCGACGTGCTGGTGGTCGGGGCCGGGCCGGCGGGTGCGGCCGCCGCCATCTGGCTGCGTCGTGCCGGGCGATCGGTGATCGTCGTCGACAAGGCGACCTTCCCTCGCGACAAGTGCTGCGGCGACGGCCTCACCACACTGGCGTTGCGCGAGCTGGAGCCGCTCGGCCTGCGACCGGAACACGTGCCCAACTGGCACTCCGTGTCGGCCGCTTGGCTGCGGTCACCGTCAGGTCGGGAGGTCTGCCTGCCGATGCCACCGGCGGGGATCTTCGCGGCCACCACACCCCGCCGCGAGCTCGACGCCGCGTTGCTCCGACTGGCGAGCGAGGCCGGAGCAGATGTCCACGAGGGCCATGCGCTCACGGCCCTGCAGCAGTTCGACGACCGGGTGGAGGCGACGGTGCACGGCCTGGGAACCGTCGTGGCCCGATACGTCGTCGCCGCCGACGGGATGTGGTCGCCCACCCGCAAGCTGCTCGGGCTCGCCGAGGCCGGCTACCTCGGCGAGTGGCATGCGTTCCGCCAGTACGCCAGCGGCGTCACCGGCCCGGCCGCCGAGCGTCTGTACGTCTGGTTCGAGCCCGACTTCCTTCCCGGCTACGCATGGAGCTTCCCCCTGCCCAACGGCCGCGTGAACCTCGGCTTCGGCGTGCTGCGCGATGGCACCCGCACGGGCAAGGCGATGCACGCCGACTGGGAGGGTCTGATCAACCGACCACACATCCGCGCCGCACTCGGCGACACCGTCGAGTTGGAGGATCGAGTCACCGCCTGGCCGATCCCTGCCGGCATCGACCGGGCGGTGCTCTCCGCCGGTCGCGTGCTGTTCGTCGGCGATGCTGCTCGGGCCAGCGACGTGATGACCGGGGAAGGCATCGGCCAGGCAGTGCTCACCGGGCGGTTGGCCGCCGAGGCACTGTCCGCCGGCGAGGCGCTCGCCCCTGACGCGGTGCGCCGCGCCTACGAACGGGCCGTCCGACACCATCTCCTCGCCGATCACCGGATGTCGTACGTGCTCAACGGTTGGCTCGCACGCCCGCTGCTCGCCCGCGGCGCCATCCGGCTCGTCGGCCTCACCGGTTGGACGCGCCGGAACTTCGTGCGCTGGATGTTCGAGGACGAGCCCCGCGCCGTGGTGCTGACACCTCGCCGCTGGCACCGCCGCTTCTTGCGCCGGCCCGCCCCCTACCGCTGACCTCGTGCCGCGACCCGGGCGGCACGCAAGCCTCGGATCGGTCCGTTGCCCGGCGCGGGAGTACCGTTTCGGGCATGGCACTGCACACGCGTCTCACCGAACTGCTCGACATCGAGCATCCCGTCATGCTCGCGGGCATGGGCGGTGTCAGCTACCACCGCCTCGCCGCCGCGGTCAGCGAGGCCGGCGGCATCGGCACGCTGGGGGCCAGCACGATGGCCGACGACGAGCTCGTCGAGGAGATGGCGAAGGTGCGCGAGGCGACCAGCAGGCCCTTCGGCGTCGACCTGCTCACCGCGATGCCCGGCCAGGTGGAGAAGGGCATCCAGAGCGTCATCGAAGGAGGTGCCCGCATCTTCGTCGCCGGTCTCGGCGTGCCGCGCGAGGTGATCGATCTGTTGCACTCGAAGAACATCCTCGTCGGCAGCATGTGCGGCAAGGTGCGTCATGCGGTCAGCGCCGTGGCCAGCGGCGTCGACTTCGTCGTCGCCCAGGGCACCGAGGGTGGTGGCCACACCGGCACCGTCGCCACGCTTGCGCTGGTCCCGCAAGTGGTCGACGCCGTCGGTGACAAGGTGCCAGTGGTGGCCGCCGGCGGCCTGTTCGACGGCCGGGGTCTTGCCGCCTCACTCGCACTCGGCGCCGACGGCGTGTGGATCGGTACGCGCTTCATCGCCACCCCGGAGGCCCGCGCGGTGGCCGGGTACAAGGACGCCCTGCTCGGCCTTGCGGAGGACGGCACCGTGATCAGCAAGAGCTACACCGGCAAGACCTGCCGCGTCGTCCGCACGGATTGGACCAATCACTTCGAGGCGCACCCCGAGGAGCTGCTGCCCTTCCCGCAACAGGTGATCGCCAGCATGCAGGCCGGCGTCAACCACCTCGGCGGGGAGGACGGCCTGGCCGTGGATTCCAGCCGAGAGTTCATGCCGTGCGGCCAGGGCGTGGGCGCGATCGACACGCTCGTGCCGGCCGGCGACATCGTGCGCAGCATGGTCGCCGAGGCCGAGAGGGTGATCGAGCGCATCGCCAGCGTGAAGCGATGAGCACCGCCTCGAACCGCATCGCCCAGCACGTGGCCGGCGTGTGGGAGGACGACGTGCTGCCGATGCTGCACGAGTACATCCGAATCCCCTGCGTGTCACAGGCGTTCGACCCCGACTGGAAGGCCCACGGGCACCAGGACCGGGCGACGGAGATGATTCGCTCGTGGTGTGCGGCGCGTTCGATCGCCGGTCTCAAGGTGGAGGTGCACGAACTGCCCGGCCGGAGCCCGCTGATCGTGGCCGAGGTACCCGCCTTCGCCGGCGGCGACGCCACCGACACGGTGCTGCTCTACGGCCACTGCGACAAGCAGCCCGAGATGGTCGGGTGGCGCGACGATCTCGGCCCGTGGAATCCCGTGCTCGAGGGCGACCGGTTGTACGGCCGCGGCGGTGCCGACGACGGCTACGCCGCGTTCGCATCGCTGCTGGCCATCGAGGCCGCCCAACTGGCGGGCACCGCGCACACACGACTCGTGGTGCTGATCGAGGCCAGCGAAGAGAGCGGCAGCCCCGACCTGCCGGTGTACCTGAACGCATTGGCCGACCGCATCGGCTCCCCCACCCTCGTCCTCTGCCTCGATTCGGGCTGCATGGACCACGAGCGGATGTGGGTGACCACCTCGCTGCGCGGGCTCGTCGGCGGCGACCTCCGCGTCGACATCCTCACCGAGGGCGTGCACAGCGGAGAAGCCAGTGGCGTGGTGCCGTCTTCGTTTCGAATCGCGCGCATGCTGCTCGACCGGCTGGAGGACAGCGCCACCGGCGAGATCCGTTTGGCGGATCTTCACGTGCCGATTCCCCCCGACCGGCGCCTCCAGGCCGCCGACACCGCAGCCGAGTTCCCCATCGCCGGTCACTTCCCGTTCGTCGACGGCGCACACCCGATGGTCGAGGGCGCTACCGAGCAGTTGCTGGCGCGCACCTGGCTGCCGTCGCTGAGCATCACCGGCGTCGACGGCATCCCGCCGGTCGAGATCGCCGGCAACGTGTTGCGGCCGCACACCACGCTGCACCTCAGCATCCGCCTGCCGCCCACCTGCAACAGCGAACAGGCACTGGCCGCCGTCGAGAAGTGCCTCACCTCGGACCCGCCGTACGGCGCCCGGGTGACGTTCCATGGGCACAGCGGCCCCGGCTGGAACGCGCCGACCTTCGCGCCCTGGCTGCAGACTGCGCTCGACGACGCCAGCACCACCGCCTTCGGCAAGCCGACGCGGGCGTTCGGTGAAGGCGGCTCGATTCCGTTCATGGGCATGCTCGGCGAGATGTTCCCGACGGCTCAGTTCGTGATCACTGGCGCACTCGGACCCGGCGCCAACGCCCACGGGCCCAACGAGTTCCTGCACGTGCCGACTGCGCGCAAGCTCACCGAGTGCCTCGCGCACCTGTTGCAGGCCCACGCCACTCGCTGATGCTGAAGATGCTGCGGTCCAACTCGGACCTTCGCGCGCTCTTCGTCGCCCAGGTCGTGTCGTTCATGGGCGACTGGTTCACCTTCGTTGCCCTGGCGGGCATGATCAAAGACGCCACCGGCAGCGCCTTCCTGGTCTCGCTCGCCTACGTGTCGTTCTCACTCCCGTCGTTCCTGGTCTCACCGATCGCGGGCCCGGTGGTCGACCGCTTCGATCGTCGCTCGTTGCTGCTCGCGATGTCGGCCCTGCAGGCAGTGGCGGCGATGGGTCTGCTCACCGCTTCGTCCGATCGGATCTGGCCGTTGTTCGCGTTCCAGTGCACGATCAGCGCGCTGGCCGCGTTCGTCAAGCCGGCGATCGACGCCGGTGTCCCCAACCTCGCCCGCGATCCCGAGGAGTTCCGCAAGGCGAACGCACTCTTCGGCAGCACCTGGGGGGTGATGCTCGCACTCGGGGCCGCGCTCGGCGGCGTGTTCAGCCAGGCGTTCGGTCGCCAGGCGGCGTTCATCGCCGATGCCGTCTCGTTCGCCGTCGCGCTCGGGCTGTTTGCGCTCATTCGCCGGCCGATGCAGGAGCCGCAGCACGCACACCGGGCGACGATGAACGTCGCCGCCGACATGAAGGAGGCCATCACCTATGCGAGGAGGGACCACGTCGTCCTCGCCTTGATCGCGAGCAAGGCCACCTTCGCGATCGGCGCCGGCACCGTCAGTCAGCTACCCATCCTGGCCTCCTCGGTGTTCCACTGGAAGGACGGCGGCACCGGCCTGCTGCTGGGCGCCCGCGGGCTGGGTGCCGGTCTCGGTCCGATCGTTGCGGCCCGCTTCGCCAGGGGACAGCTCTCCAAGGTGCTGCGCGTGTGCGGCCTGGCCGGTCTCGGCTTCAGCGTGTTCTACATGGCGGCCGCCTGGTCGCCGGTGATCTACCTCGCGGCGCTGGCGATCACGGTCGCCCATCTGGGTGGCGGGTCGCAGTGGACGCTGAGCACCTATGGCCTCGCACTCCGCACGCCCGACTCCATCCGCGGTCGCGTGATGGCAGGTGACTACGCGATCGTGACGCTCGTCATGAGCATCAGCGCCCTGCTCGCCGGCGTGAGCAGCAGCCACCTGGGTGTGAGGTGGACCATCACCCTGTTCGCGTTCGCGGCCGGGTTGGCGAGCGTTGCGTACAACCTGCTCACGCGGACGACGATCATCCAGTTGCGCACGCTCGAGGCCGGCGAGCCGGCAGGCACCTGACCGAACCCGTTGGCCGGGTCAGCCGTACCAGACCTCCGACCGGTCGTCGGAGTCGCCGTCACCACTGTCCGCACCCGCCGCCGGCGTCGGCGGCGCTGGTGGTGCCGCCCAGTCGGTGTCGGCCGGCGGTGGCACATCGGAGTGGCCCTGTAGATCCCACACCGACGCAGCGAACCGAGGGGGCCGGCGCATCACCTTGCTGCTCCCCATGGCAACACCTCCTTCGGGTCGGGTCCGAGGGCAACCAGGCCGAACTGGGGCCTGAACACCCCGGTTTCTTGGTGTGAGTCTGCACCGCTACCCGAGGCAGCACTAGGGCCGAACGGCGGTGGTCGCGCGCTCGGCGCAGTTGCGGAATCGCCGTCGGTGATGCATGCTGGCAACGGCGCACTCGCCTCCGCCGCGCCACACATCAGGTGGAAGGAACCCGATGACCCTCGAGGTTGCCCTCCCCCGCCGCCCGACGACGAGCTGACCCGGATGTGCTTCTCGGCCACCGCCGACATCGTCGGTGGCGTGATCGTCGGCGGCATCGGCGTGGACGCGCTCCGCCACGCCCATCAACCCGCCCAACGACTGCTGGCCTCGGTGCCCTTCGTGTTCGCGGCGCACCAGCTGATCGAGGCAGTGGTGTGGGGCGGGCTGCGCGGCAACCTGGCCGAGTCGGCAGGACGCGCCGCCACCTGGGCCTACCTCGCGATCGCATTCGGCATCGTGCCCATCCTCGTCCCGGTCGCCGTCGCCGCGCTCGAGCCGGCGGCCCGCTATCGACGGATGGCTGCGTTCACGACGCTGGGCACCCTGGTCGCGGGCGTGCTCATGTATTCCGTGATCCGAGGCCCGATCACCGCCGAGATCGAGGGTCATCACATCGCCTACGACGCCGACCTCAACCGAGGTGGCCTGCTCGTCGCCCTCTACGTGGTCGCCACCTGCGGTTCGCTGCTGGCCTCGCACCATCTGCACGTCCGGTGGTTCGGCGCCATCAACCTCGTCGTCGTCGTCGTGCTGGCCTGGGTCGACCAGACGGCCTTCGTCTCACTGTGGTGCGCCTGGGCCGCAGCGACCAGCCTCTGCATCGCCTTGCACCTTCGGGGTGCGCTGCCGCGGGCTGCGGTCGTGCGCCGATCGGCTACTGCCGGCGCATCTTCTCCCGCGGCAGGCGAATCGGGAGCTCCGCCCGGATGAGGTCGTCGATCTCGTCGGGGATGTGCGTCGGGTAGTTGGTGGAGAGCACGTCCTGCACCTTCGCGATCGCTCGGTCGATGATCTTCGGACGGCCGACCTCGTTCCACTCCTTGGGGCTGAGGCGGTCGCCGATGGCCGGGTAGATGTACTCGGTCTGCATGATGTCGAGCGTCTGCTTCGCACCCAGGTAGTGCCCGGGCCCACCGATGACGGCATCGCGGATGACATCGAGCGAGAGCGTGTCCTCGCTGACCTCGATGCCCTTGATGGTGCGCTGCGCGGCGCCGACGATGTCGTTGTCGAGCACCACGCCTTCCAGCGAGAAGCCGAGCAGGCTGCCGTGCATGCCGGCCGACTCGTAGATCAGGTTGGCGCCGGCGTTGCCGACCAGCGCGTGGTTGTAGCCCTTCTCCGCCCCGGCCTGGGCATCGGGCATCTTGGCGTCGCTGATGCCGCTGGAGGTACCACCGGTGAGGTCGTAGAAGTGGGCCATCTGCGCGCATGCCGACGACAGCAGCGCCTGCTCGGGGCTGCCGCCCGACATCGCACCACTGCGCAGGTCGCTGACGAACGGCCACAGCCCGAAGATGGCCGGGTGGCCGGGCTTGATCGCGTTCACGTAGGCCAGACCTGCGAGCACTTCCGCCACTTCCTGCACGAGCGCACCCGCCAGCGCGGCCGGTGCGGTGGCACCTGCCTGGCCGGCCGACAGCAGCAGCACCGGCATGCCGCCATGGACGGCGACCTCGAGGCAGCCGCAGGCGTCGGCGGCGAACTTCAGCGGCGGCACCACGAAGCAGTTCGACTGGCTGACGAACGGGCGGGCGCGCCACTTGTCCTCGCCGCCGGCGATGTGATGCAGCATCGTCAGCGATGCCTTCAGGTGGTCGGGGTGGACCCACGAGGTACCGACGTGCTTGGTGGTTCCCGCCACGCTGAGGTAGGCCGTGTTGACGTCCATCTCGAACGGATCCGGCAGATCACGGGGCACGACGGTGCGCTGATAGAAGTGGATGTGCTCCATCGTGTCGACCAGGCGGGCGATGTCGTAGGCGTCCTGCGAGGTGCTCTCGCGGTACTCGCCGGTGATCGAGTCGACGATGTAGACGGCAGCGCCGGCGGTGCCGAAGTAGACCTTCTTGCCCCACGGCTGCATGTCGTACTGCGGGTCCTGCGCGTAGAGCGTGAAGTTGCGGCCCGCCATCGCCAACGTGTCCTCGATGAGGGCACGGGGGAACAGCAGCCGACCTTCGGGGCTGAGGGTGCAGCCTTTGGGCAGCAGGTAGTCGAGGCACGACGGGATCGCGTCGGCGAGGCCGATGTTCTCCAGCACGTTCAGGGCAGCTTCGTGCACCTTGAGCACCTCGGCATCGGTCAGCACCTGGTAGCGCCCCGACACCATGCCCGGGTTCACCGGGCGCACGTCGTTGGCCAGTGGCGCCGAACGCAGCGCCACCCGTGCGGAACGACCCCCGCGGCGCCCTGCCTTTTCCTGAACATCGCTCATGTCGCACTCCCCCATCGCCGAACCGTCCATCGCAGTGTGGCGAGGTGACGCCATGTCCACAAGCGATTCTCCTTCATGGATCGATGAGCTGTGCTCATGTATCGTGCAGTCAATGTCGGACCTTCCCCCGCTGGCCTCGCTGCGCGCATTCGAGAGCGCCGCCCGCCACCTCAGCTTCCGCTCGGCCGCCGACGAACTGTCGGTCACCCAGTCCGCCATCAGCCACCAGGTCGCCGAGCTGGAACGTCGACTGGGGGTGAAGCTGTTCCATCGTCACAGCCGCCGCGTTGCGCTCACCGCGGCCGGCGAGCAGTACCACCCCTACCTGCGCGAGGCGTTCGACCGCATCGCGCAGGGCACCGCGTTGGCGCGTGCCACCGGAGCGCCCTCGCGCGATCTCGATGTGCAGGTGTACGTGACGGTGGCGGTTCGCTGGCTGATCCCCCGGTTGTACTCGTTCACCACCGCTCACCCCGAGGTGCGCGTGCGGTTCAACACCAGCCACCTCGACTGGGAGTTCGACGAGGCCGCCGGCGACGTGGCCATCGTGTGCACGGCCCGGCCCGAACGCCCTGGGCTGCACGCGACCCACCTGTTCGACGCGCAGCTCACTCCCGTGTGCAGCCCCGCCCTCGTGCACGGTGGCATCGGCATGCGCCAGCCGGCCGACCTGGTGAACCATTCGCTGCTGCAGCTGTACACGGCGGCCGACGAGTGGCCGGTGTGGCTCCGCGCTGCGGGCGTACCGGTGGACGTCGGCCAGAGCGGCCCCGGCTTCGACAGCTACCTGCTCGCGTTGGAAGCCGCGATCGACGGTCAGGGCGTCGCGATCGCGCCTCGCTTCCTCGCCGCCGCGGACCTGCGCGGCGGTCGGCTCGTTGCGCCGTTCGCACTCCAGGTGCCTCAGCCACGCAAGTGGTACCTGGTGTGCCGGAACGACCGACGTGACGACCCGCGGGTGGTTGCCTTCCGCGACTGGCTGCGCACCGAGGTGGCCGCCGACCCCGACATGGGCGTGCGGACGATGCCCGACACGTGCACCTGACGGGCCGGGTCCGAGGCCTCTGGCACGCGCCCGTGGTCCGGTCCATCCTGAGGCAAGGAGGAGTGTCACGGAGGTGAACCATGTCCGCATCGAAGGCGACACCTCGACTTCCGCCGCGCTGGTTCATGCGGTTGTTCTGGAGCTGCCATCGAGGCGCGTACCGACTGACAGGTGGCCGACTGGGCCTGTGGCGGGCGAAGCCCGGCCGTTGGGGCGCTCTGCGGTTGACCACCGTGGGGCGGCGCACCGGCCTAGAGCGCTGCGTGATGGTCGGCTACTTCGAGGACGGCCCGAACTTCGTCACCATGGCGATGAACGGGTGGGGAGAGCGCGAGCCGGCCTGGTGGCTGAACCTGCAGGCCCACCCCAAGGCTCGAATCGACACCACCGAAGGGCCGCGTCTGGTCACCGGTCGGGCTGCCAGCGGCGAGGAGAGGGAACGGTTGTGGGCGAGGTGGCAGCAGATCGACAAGCACCTGGACTCCTATGCTGCCCGCCGCCCGACCGAGACCGCTGTCGTCATCTTCGAACCGCGAGAGTGAACCGCGCTGTCCGGTTGCTCGGCAGGAATCGCGACGCGCTGCCCGTGTTCAGCCCAGCAGCGAGGCCACGGGGGTGCCGAGCCAGCCGGCTTCGCGGCGCGACCAGTACTCGCTGCGCAGTTGCAGTGAGATCGGGCCAGGGCCGGCGCCGTGGCCGAGCGCGACGCCGTCCACCGTGGCCACCGGCATCACACCCCCGGCCGTCGACGACAGGAACGCTTCATCGGCTGCGCGCAGGTCGTCCACCGTGAGGTCTGCCTCTTCAGCCGCCAGGCCGAGGTTGGCGGCGAGCTCCAGCATCGTGCGGCGAGTCATGCCTTCCAGCACGTTGCCGCGGGGCGTGCGCAGGGCGCCGCCCTTCACGATGAACAGGTTGAAGCCGGGCCCTTCCGACACGCGACCGTCCGGGGTCAGCAGCACCGACGTGTCGGCCCCACGGTCGAGGCCTTCCATCAGGCCGCGCTGGAAGTCGAGCCAGTTGAAGTTCTTCATGCGCGGGTCCACCGACTCGGGCGGAGTGCGGCGATTGCCCGTGGCGATGGCGAGGTCGATCCCCTGCAGCTGTCGCTCGGGCTGGACGATCCAGATGTAGGGCATCGCGAACGCCATGATCGTGTTCGTACACTCACGCGGGTCGCGGCGCAGCGGGTTCTGGAACCTGCCGCGAGTGGAGATCATCTGCACGTAGGCGGCGTCGAGGCCGGCCTGGTGCACGCACTCCGCGAGGATGCCCTTCAGCGACTCGGGCGTGACGGGCGGCGCCAGCCGTGCCGTCGCGCACGAGCGGAAGAAGCGCTCGATGTGGTCGTCGAGCCGGAAGAAGTTGCCTCCCCACACCGACACCGTGTCGTACACCGCGTCGCCACGGGTGAAGCCGGGGTCGAGCAGCGGCACGCTCGCCTCGGCCAGCGGGCCGTAGTCGCCGTTGATGTACGCGATGCCGTCAGAGGGTGCTGCCATGTGCGGAGTGTAGAACTGCCGCCGGCGCTGCCGACTCAGTGAGGCAGCCCCTCCAGCAATGCATCGACGCGTTGCACGATCTCACCGAGTCGTTCCCACTGCTGTTCGTACGCGTGGTACTGCAGGTTGCCCAGCAGGTTGTGCAATCGGTAGACGCTCAGCCGCTCGTCCACGAGCGGCTCGGCGAATCGTTAGCGGGTCATCGCCATGACGAGTTGCTCGTCGAGACCCGGATGGTCAGCCGCGTCGTTGAGCAACAGAGCGATGTCGTACAGCGGGTCGCCCGCCAGCGAGTTTCCCCAGTCGAAGACGGCAGTGATCCGACCGTCGGGTGCGACGAGCGTGTTCAGCAAGAGGTCGTTGTGGATGACGTGCCGCTGCTCGGGGCAGACGTGCACCATCGCGGCCAGCGCGGCAGCTCCACGCTCCAGCGCTGCGGTCGCGCCAGGCCACGAGTCCAGGTGCCGATGCCAGTCGGTCAGCCGGTCCTCGCTGAGGCCGGTCACGGACTGCACCAGGTACTCGCGCCAGGTCGGCCGGAAGGCGTCGCAGTCTGGCGCATCCCACATGCCGTAGCCGGTGCCAGGGAGTTCGATGGCGCGGATCGCGTCGAGGACGTCGAACAGCCGCTCGGTCAGCAGCTGGAACCGCTCCGGCGGCGCCTCGTGCAACTTCGTGCCGACGTGACGTTCCGAGACGCAGAACCATCCGTCCAAGCCTTCACCCACCTCGACCACGCGCGGCACCGGCAGGTCGGGCGAGGCCCAGCCGGCGGCGATCGCGTCCTTCGCGTAGTCCTCGCCGTGCTCGCCGAAACGCGCCACCAACGCGCTGCCGTCGCTGATGAAGCCGAACGCGCTCGACCAATCACCGCCGTTCAACAACTCGACAGCATCGACGTCGGCGAAACGCTCACGCAGGAACGCAGCCACCGTCGAGACATCGGGAACGACCTTCGCCATGGTGGCAGCATCGCAGATGCCTGGGTTCGACGTCGGGCAGTTTCGCTCCGGAGTGCCTCGGGTCGCGCAGGAAGCCCTCGGACCGGGTCAGTAGTGGGGCGGGGTGATCACCCAGATGACCTTGACCGGCTGCTTGCCGTGATTGGCGCAGCGGTGGGCCTCGGTACTGCTGAACGCGAAGCTGTCACCAGCATCGAGCACGAAGTGGCGTTCGCCCACCCACAACTGCAGCGTGCCCTGCATGACCAGACCGGCCTCGGCGCCATCGTGGGCGTAGAACTCGCTGTCCGCGCTCGGGTGGATGGTGCTGATCAGCAACTCGAGCGGACCGGACAGGTTGGGTGACAGCAGTTCTTCGGTGATGCCCAGACCGGTGAACGTCAGGTTGCGCCGGTTGGCGGCACGCACGATGAGGTCGCGCTCTTCCGCCGGGCCTTCGTTGCCGCTGCGGAAGAACCAGTTCATGTGCACGCCGAGGGTGTCGGCGATCTGCTTCAGCACGCCGATCGGCAGGCGCGACACGTCGCGCTCGATCTGGCTGAGGTAGCTCACCGAGATGCCCACGGCCGCGGCCACGTCGGCCAGCGTGCGCCCGTGCGCCTTGCGCAGCTCACGAATGCGGCCGCCGATGTGCGCGTCGGCGTCGTAGCTGCCGTCGCCGCCGGGCGAGGTGGCCTCGCGTGCGGTACTGAGCGCCCTGATCGCCATGCGCAAGAACCTATTCGGTCCGGCCGCCTGCGACAGCAGAGGGTCTCGGTCGGCTCAGCGGCATGGTTGCACGCGCAACTGCACCGCCGTTCGTCCCGGAATTGGAGACGATGCAGCCCCAGACGCCGATTTGGGACGATTCAGCCCCAGATGCGTGCGGCGGCAGGATCGTCATGCCCGCACTCGGGCCGACTTCGGGTCGTACCACGGGTCCAGCGAGGCGCGAGCGGCGATGCGCTGCCCCGCCACCTCGATCTCGTAGTTGCCCGACAGCACGTACTCGCGGTCGCACAGCGAACCCGACGGCGCCGACACGTAGCCCATGCCCAGCGAGGCGTCGATGGTGTGGCCGTACATGCCCGAGGTGATGCTGCCGACGATCACGCCATCGCGCCAGATCGGTTCGTTGTGGTAGAGCAGCTTGTCGGGGTCGGCCAGCGCGAACTGCACCATCCGGCGGGTGAGGCCGGCTTCCTTCTGCGCCATCAGCGCCTCGCGGCCGATGAAGCCGCCTGGCTTGTCCCACGCGACCACGAAGCCGAGGCCGGCCTCCAGCGGCGTGTCGTCAGGCGAGATGTCGTGGCCCCAGTGGCGGTAGCCCTTTTCCGTCCGCAGCGAGTTGAGCGCGTGGTACCCGGCATGCTGCAGGCCGAACGCCGCACCCGCAGCGACCAGTGCATCGAACACGCCGGTCGCGTACTCCGTGGGGATGTACAGCTCCCAGCCCAGTTCGCCGACGTAGGTGACACGGCTGGCACGCACCCGTGCGTAGCCGAGGTCGATCTCACGCGACCAACCGAAGGGGAAGGCGTCGTTCGACAGGTTGTTCGCCGGTGCCGGCCCGGCCAGCAGCTGCAACAGATCGCGCGAGTTGGGGCCCATCACGCTGAGCACTGCGTACGACGAGGTGATGTCGGTGGCGACGACACGCGCATCGGCGGGGATGTGGTCCTTGAGGTAGCTGAAGTCGCGCACCTGTGTGGCTGCCGCGGTGACGATCAGATAGCGGTCGGCGGCGAGGCGGGTGACGGTGAGGTCGGCCTCGATGCCGCCGCGCTCGTTGAGCCACTGGGTGTAGACGATCTTGCCGACGGGCACGGCCACGTCGTTCGCGCAGATGCGATTCAGCACGGCCTCGGCATCAGGCCCTTCCAGCTGGAACTTGCCGAACGACGACTGCTCGAAGACACCCACCGCGTTGCGCACCGCGTGGTGCTCGGCCGCCGAATAGGGGAACCAGTTCTGCTTGCCGTAGGTGTACTCGTACTCGGGCTTCACGCCCTCCGGCGCGAACCAGTTGGTGCGCTCCCAACCGGCCACCTCGCCGAAGCACGCGCCACGCGCGGCCAGCCGGTCGTGCAGCGCGGAGCGACGCACACCACGAGCCGTGGTCGGCTGGAAGAATGGCCAGTGCATCGCGTAGAGCAGGCCCAGGGATTCCACCGTGCGATCGTGCAGGTAGCTGGCGTTGCGCTGGAACGGCATGACGCGGCGGATGTCGACGTCCCACAGATCCATCGGCGGGTGGCCGTCGATGATCCAGTCGGCCAGCACCTTGCCGGCGCCGCCGGAGGACTGGATGCCGATCGAGTTGAAGCCGCAGGCCATGAACAGGCCCTTGACGTCGGGCGACTCGCCGAGCAGGTAGCG
>JBAVTH010000488.1:0-1610 GCA_049696035.1 Ilumatobacteraceae bacterium | reverse complement strand
ACGAGCACTGCTGCGATGGCGGCCGCCGCGAGCTGCCGGAGTTGGGGCTGGCGACCGGTGGTGCCAACGGCAGCATCGGTCGGCTCCGCAAGCTGGTTCCCGTTCATCGGGGGCAGTCTCGCGCGCGGGCGTGGGTGCGGAGGTCACAGGACAGTAGGACCGCCAGGGCCATCCATCGATCACCGGCAGCGACCCAACGCCCGGGGATCACGAACCGACCGTCCACCACCTCGGCGTGGAATTCGGCGTCGACCAGCTCGACGTGCACGTCGTGCGGGCTCAACACCCGACCGCCGACGGTGGACCAGGCCTTGTAGGCGGCTTCCTTGATGACGAACGCCAGGCACGGGTCGAGCGTGGACTCGTCCGGCCGGAGCACCGCCTCGGCCAGTTCGCGGTCGGCCTCGCTGGCCGATTCGACATCGATGCCGAGCGCGGCGATCGAAGGGTCTTGCGTGATGGCGGCCACCACGATCGAGGTGTCGTGCGCCAGGGTGCAGCGGCTGCCCGACGACGGGGTTGGGCAACGTCCGGGGTCGCACGGAAACGCCTCGGTGGTGCCCAGCAGCTGCCGCAGCAGGGCGCGGCCGGACGCGAACTCGCGGCGGCGGGCCGGCCGGGCCGTGCGAATGCTGAGCGCTTCGTCGCCGAGCATCGCGGGGACGTCGTCGTCGGTGATGAGCCGAGCTCCCAGTTCCACTCCGGCGACCGACAGCGAGGGCAGCGCCGCTCGGACGGCGGCGAGCACCTGCGGGCCGGCGGTCACGTTTCTCGGGCCCGATGGCGGACGGAGGCGTCCAGCGCGTCGGCGATCGACGTGCGCAGGTGTGCGGCCAGGACACGCACGTTGGGTTCGAGCATCATGCTGTCGTGGTCTCCCGGCACCTCGATGACGGAGATGCTGGTCACGAACGGCGTCCACTGGTTGTCGCTGAACAGGAAGTTGCGATCGGCGTCGATCTGTCGGTCGGGCCCGAAGACGTGGCGGGGCCGGTGCGCCGGTCGCAGGAGGGTGGCCGGGACGGCTGCCGGCCGCAACGAGTACGCATCCAACGAGTTCAGGAACGCCTGTTCGATCTCGGTCGAGTGCAGCACACCATCGGCAACTGTCGCTCCGGCCTGCTCGACCCGGCCCTGCTGCTCGGCCCGCCAGTCCGCCCGCCGTCGCATCCAGGTGGCTGCGTAGCGGGGGCCTTCGGCGCGGAACCCTTGCAGGTGTAGCTGCACCTTCTCCCTGAGGCTGAGCTGTGCCTTGGGCATGGGGGCGGGGGTGTCGAGCAGCACCAACTGTGCTACTTCCTCGCCCTCCGCCAGCAGCTGCCGTGCCATCTCGAATGCCGCTACACCGCCACCGGAGAAGCCGCCGAGCAGGTACGGACCGTGCGGCTGCACCTGGCGCACTTCGGCGAGGTAGTCGCGTGCCATCTCCTCGAACGTCTCGTGCGGCACGGCCTCACCGAACAATCCGCGAGCCTGGATGCCGTAGAAGGGCCGGTCGGTGCCGAGCTGCAACGCCAGGTGACGCAGGTTGAGCACGTTGCCGAACATTCCGGCCGCGAGGAAGAACGGCGTCTCGTCCCCGTGCTGCAGACCGTGCATCGGTACGAGGT
>JBAVTH010000487.1:0-1740 GCA_049696035.1 Ilumatobacteraceae bacterium | reverse complement strand
GTCACTTGGTCGCCCGAGAGGGTGACGAGGTGCCCGTACTCGTGGATGAACGTTCGAGTCAGCGGCTGCAGGTCGTCGGCGTAGCGAGCGTTCACACTGACCTGGCGCTTGCCAAGAGCCGAGCCGGCCACGACGGTCGCATCAATGTTGCTGTACGGGTCGTTGTACACCGTGAACTTCTCGATGTACTGGGCGGTCGCCGCGTCGCCGAGCACGCGCCGGAAGAGCTCCCACAGCATCTGGTGCTGCTGGGTTGGTGTGGGGGTGAGGCTGAGATCGGCCTGCACCGTGTAGGCGGCGTACTGGCTCTCGGGCTCCGTGGTGCTCGGCGCCTCGGTGGTGGTCGGCGCCTCGGTGGTGGTCGGCGCCTCGGTGGTGCTCGTCGTCTCGGGCACCGTTGTCGGGGGAACGGTGGTGCGGATCGGCGGCGCCGTCACGACAGTCGGTGCAACCCTGATCGTGGTGCCGGGCGAGACCGACGGAATGCTGGCGCACGCCGCGAGCAGGGGGAGCACGACCCACGCGCAGGTGACAGGTCTCGCCCGCCGTCGAACGCGTGGAGTCGGCCCGAGACGGAGTACCAACTCGTCGCGGACGGCTTCGGACACGATGCGGAGGTTACTCGTCGCCGCGCAGGCAGCTCACGAGCCGAGAGGGGTGCCGTACTCGGCGCGGATGTCGGCCAGCGGGCGGTCGAGCTGCTCCTCCCACTTCACGAAGTGGAGGTTCTTCCACTGTCGGCCCATCGTCCATCCGCGGGCGATCGCATCCATCGCCGTCTCGGTGAAGCGCGGGTTCACGAAGGCGAGGTGCGCCGTCGTCACCGCGATGCGGAACGCGTGGTAGTTGCTGCGCAGTTGGGCGTGGTGGAAGCCGGCCATGCCCAGCTCGCCGGCGGCGTCGGAGGCGAAGCCGGTGATGGTGTGCAGGTAGTCGTGCAGCATGAAGCCGCGCACGAATGCGTACCGGATGTCGTCGGGCATCCGATCGAGGCTGCCCTCCTCGAGCAGGCCGTAGAAGTAGCGGTGCTGCTTGGCAGTGAGGTTCGGCTCGAGACCGTTGTCGACGATCCAGTGCCGGTATGCGTGGCCCAGCGAGTCGTCGGGGCACTGCTGCAGATCGTCGAGCGTGATGATCGGCGGCAGGTAGCGCTCGGCGAGGAAGGCGTCGGCGCCGGGCAGCGAGCGCAGGTTCCGGACGTACTGCTCGATCGCCGACTCCGGTGCGGTGGCCCACCAGTCGTGCACCAGCCCCATCACATGCGTCTTGATCGGGTCGTCGGCGTTCTTCAGGAACAGCTCAGCGATCTCGCGATCGATGACGGGCTCGTAGCCGGCCAGCAGTGGGTCGATCACCAGTGCCTCCTCGGGGGTGTGAACTGGTCGGATCGTATTCGGAATCTCCGGTCGCAGAGCGAAGTAGTCATCACCGTGTGCTGGCGTGCGGGTTCAGCATTCCGCCTGCCGGTGGACGTGCGAAACTGCCGCCTGTGTCTCGACTGACGAACAGCTCGGCGGTGGCGCTCGCGCAGGCCAACTTCCGGGCCTCGCGCGGGCTTGCTGTCTGCTGGTGGGTCATCGTGCTCGTGCGCGCGCTCGTGCCTGCAGCGCTCACGCTCGGCCTCGGCGCGTTGGTCGCAGCGATCACCGATGGCGGGTCCATCGATGGTCCGCTGTTGGTGGTCGGTGCCAGCTTCGCGTTCATGAGCATTGCGGGTCCGCTCCACGGACAGCTCGGTGC
>JBAVTH010000486.1:0-8745 GCA_049696035.1 Ilumatobacteraceae bacterium | reverse complement strand
GTGCTGATCGGCATCTTCTTCGTGCTCGCCTTGGCATGGGTGCTGTTCTCCCGCTGGCAGCGCCGGGTCGGCGAGGAGCGCGCCACCGCCGTCGTGCGCAAGCCGCGTCTCGTCGGCATCGTCTTCTCCGTGCTCGCCGTCGTGTCCGGTGCAGTCGCCACCGTGTCGGTCGCCCAGACCGGTCACAGCGGCGCCAAGAGCGTGTGGGAGAAGACCGGCCCCTGAGGGCCGCCGTCTCTCGAGCGCCTGCACTCGGATGCCAAGCTGACGCTCATGCGTCTTCATGTGGTGAGTGATGGTCACGGCAGCCCGCCGATCGTGTTCCTTCACGGCCTCGGCTCGTCCGCGGCCACGTGGGCGGAGTGCATGCGTCAACTGCGCGACCACCATCGGGTCGTGGCCATCGACCTGCTCGGGCACGGCGCGTCACCGGTGCCCGACGACACGGCGCAGTACACCCGCGACGCGGCGCTCACCGACATCGACGAAGTGCTGACCTCGCTCGGCGAGCCCGCCGTACTGGTGGGGCACTCGCTCGGTGGTTACCTCGCGCTCGCCCATGCAGCCACGCGGCCCGGCGCTGCCCGGGCGGTCGTGGTGTTGAACACCGGCCCCGGCTTCCGCGATCCGGAGAAGCGTGAAGGGTGGAACGAACGGTCGCGCCGCAACGCTCACCGCTTCGGCGTGCCGCCGCAGGCCACCGAGCTGAACCTGCAGCACGACTCGGTGGTGATGGACCGCCTCGCCGAGATCGCCACGCCCACGCTGGTGCTGGCCGGCTCGGCCGACCGGCCGGAGTACACGTCGTCGGGCGAGTACCTGCAACGCAAGATGCCCCACGCACGACTGCAGATCATCGAGGGTGGCGAGCACTCGATGCACGAGACGTCACACGCGATCGACGTCGTGCACGCGATCACCGGCTTCATCGCCGAGCTGCCCGCCGGCTGAGCTCAGCTCGGTGTCAGCAGCATCTCCTGCGCGACCGACGCGACGATGTGCCCGTCGTCGTCGCGCAGCACCCCGCGCAACAGGCCGCGGCCGCCAGCGTTGACGAGCGAGTGCACGTCGTAGAACAGCCACTCGTCGACGCGTGCAGGGCGATGGAACCAGACCGAATGATCGAGGCTGACCATGCCCCGGGTGTCGCCCTCCAACTGCAACGGCCGGCCACCGATCCCGGTCCAGTCGCTCGCGTAGGCGAGGAGGGCCGAATGGAGGTGCGGGTCGGCCGGCAGCGCACCGGCCACACGGCACCACTGACGGTGGGTGGAGTCGCGAGTGCCGTCGGGGCCGGCCGCGGTGGGGCCGACCCACGAGCACATCCAGGGCCCGGGGCCTTGGCAGACTTCGCCACGAGGTGGCAGCACTCCGGGCAGCTCGTAGTCGTAGCCGTCGGTGTCGGCGGTGAAGGAGCACGTGAGCTCGAACACGGGTCGCTCCGCCTGCAGCATCTGCACTCGCCGCGACGCGAACGAGCGGCCGTCACGCAGAGCGTGCACCCGGAACTCCGACCCGGCGGACGTGGACGCCGGCCGCAGGAAGTACCCGTGTAGCGAGTGCAGGCGGCTGCCCGCAGGTGCAGCGTGGGTGGCCGCCATCACCGACTGGGCGAGCACGAAACCACCGAACATGAACCCGGGCTCCGGGCTCAGCGCGCGACCGGCCCAGGCACCGCTTGACATGGGCTGCAGTGCCAGGAAGTCGAGCGTGTCGGCGAGTGCCGCTGCCACATCGAAACCCGGCTCGTCCATCCGCCGAGAGTAGGCGCCGCGCACTCACGGCGGCGAAGGGTTTCACCCGCCGGTCAAGCGCCGAGGTCGACCACGAGCGGAGCATGGTCCGACGCCTTGATGCCGACGCGTTCGTCGCGATCGATCCACACGCGCCGCACCCGCTGAGCGACGGCGGGTGTGCACAGCGACAGATCGATGCGCAGACCGCGGTTCAGTTCGAACTGGCCGGGGCGATAGCTCCACCACGTGTAGGTGCCGGCGCCGGGCAGGTGCTCGCGCGTCACGTCGCGCAGGCCGAGCTCGATGATCGCGGCGATGCCTGCACGCTCGGCCGGGCTGGCGTGCGTACGACGCCGCCACCGGATCGGGTCGTAGATGTCCAGGTCGGTTGGCGCGACGTTGAAGTCGCCGGCGACGAACGCCGGAACGGACGCATCGATCGAGGCCCGCAGCCGCTCGAACCACACCAGCTTGTAGAGGTAGTGCGGATCGTCGAGCTCGCGACCGTTCGGGGCGTAGATCGACCACACGCGCATGCCTCCACAGACCGCGCTGATAGTGCGGGCCTCGTCGAACGGTGGACGGTTCACGCCGGGGAAGCCGCGCTGCACATCGAAGAGGCCGACGCGGCTGAGGATCGCGACCCCGTTCCAGTGGTCGTGGCCGTGGTGCGCCACCTCGTACCCCATCGCCCGGTACTCGCCGGCGAACCCGTCGCGCGCGAACAGGTCGTCGGTGCACTTCGTCTCCTGCAGCAGCACCACATCGGGTTGGTGCCGGCGGAGCCAGGCGACCAACCGATCGTGACGGCTGCGGATCGAGTTCACGTTCCAGGTGACGATCCTCAAGCCCCGCTCGCGCTGCACGCACCCAGGATGCCGGGTTCCGGGGTGGGTCGCCAGCCGGTCGCACGTGCCGGCTCAAGCGTGAGAAGGTTGGCGCCATGACCGACCTGCCCACCACCATGCGCCAGATCCGCTCGCTCGTCACCGCCGACGGGCAGCTGCAGCTCTCCATCGCCACCACCGACCTTCCGGTGCCCGCAGCGCACGAGGTGCTCGTGCGCGTCGACGCCGCACCGATCAACCCGTCCGATCTCGGGTTGCTGCTGGCGATGGCCGACGTCGCCAAGGCCACGTCCACCGGCAGCGGTGACGACACCGTGGTCACCGCGCCCATTGCGCCCGCGGTGCTGAAGGGTCTCGCCACTCGCGTGGGCGAATCCATGCCCGTCGGCAACGAGGGCGCCGGCGTCGTGGTCGCCGCCGGCGAGTCGGCCGACGCGCAGGCGCTGCTGGGCAAGCTGGTCGGGTTCGTCGGCGGCGCCACCTACGGCGAGTACCGCGCAGCGACGGCGTTCATGTGCATGGCGCTCCCCGACGGCGCCACCGCGGCACAGGGCGCCTCGTGCTTCGTCAACCCACTCACCGCGCTCAGCATGGTGGAGAACATGCGCATGGACGGCCACACCGCGCTCGTGCACACGGCCGCCGCCTCCAACCTGGGGCAGATGCTCAACCGCATCTGCCTCGCCGACGGGGTGCAGTTGGTGAACATCGTGCGGCGGCCGGAGCAGGCCGAGATCCTGCGCACGCAGGGGGCCGAGCACATCGTCGATTCCAGCTCGCCCACCTTCCTCGACGACCTCACCCAGGCACTGATCACCACCGGCGCCACGATCGCCTTCGACGCGATCGGCGGAGGCCCGCTGGCCGGGCAGATCCTGGGCTGCATGGAAGCCGCCGCCAACGCGAAGGCCACCGAGTACAGCCGGTACGGCAGCGACGTGTTCAAGCAGGTGTTCATCTACGGCGGACTCGATCGCGGGCCCACCGAGCTCACCCGCAACTTCGGCATGTCGTGGGGGCTCAACGGCTGGTTGCTGACACCGTTCCTCGGCAAGCTCGGCCTGGAGGGCATGCTGCGCCTGCGGCAACGGGTGGCCGACGAGCTGACCACGACCTTCGCCAGCCACTACACCGACGAAGTCTCGCTGGCCGGTGTGCTCGACCTGGCCGCGATCCGGACCTTCGCCAAGCAGGCCACCGGGCAGAAGTTCCTGATCCGCCCGCAACGGTGACCCACGCCCCTGGCGCGAAGGGTGATCGGCGGGCCACGATGCAACCGATGGATCAACTCCCCCTTTCACGCGTCGTCATCCACGGTCACGAAGTCGGGTACCGCCGCAGCGGCTCCGGCGAGGCCGTGCTGCTCATCCACGGGCTGGCCGGCAGCTCCAAGACGTGGCGCGCCGTCCACCCGCTGCTGGCCGAGCACCACGACGTCATCGCCCCCGACCTGCTGGGCCATGGGGAATCGGCCAAGCCGATGGGCGACTACTCGCTCGGCGCGTTCGCCAGTGGTCTGCGCGACTTCATGGCCGCCATCGACGTGCCCAGCGCGACGATCGTCGGTCACTCCTTCGGAGGTGGCGTGGCCATGCAACTGGCCTATCAGCACCCCGAGCTGTGCGACCGCCTGGTGCTGGTCGGCAGCGGCGGCCTCGGGCGCGAAGTGAGCTGGATGCTGCGCTTGGTGACCCTGCCCGGCGCCGAGCACCTGATGCCCCTCATCTTTCCTCGCATCGTCGCCGATCGCGGCAACGACGTGGGCAACCTGCTGGCCAAGCTCGGCCTCAAGGCACCACGCCTCAGTGAGATGTGGCGCTCGTACTCGTCGCTGGCCGGCACCGAGAACCGCAAGGCGTTCGTGCGCACCATCCGCGGTGTCATCGAGCCCGGTGGGCAGACCGTGAACGCGCTCGATCGCCTCTACCTCGCCGCCCACCTGCCGACGCTGATCGTGTGGGGCGAGAACGACGACATCATCCCCGTCGACCACGCGTACACCGCCCATGAAGCGATCCCCAACAGCCGGCTGTGCATCATGGAGGATGTCGGCCACTTCCCCCACGCCGAAGCGCCGGAGCAGTTCGCGGAGGTGCTCACCGAGTTCCTCGACTCGACACCGCGCGGCGGTTCGGCACGCGGCAGCTTGCGCGAGCTGCTGCACGTGAAGTGAGCCGACAGCGCTGATCAGCCGTCGGCAGGTTGCCGGCAGTCGATGCTGAGGAACATGCGAAGATCGTTCCTGATGTGCCCGAGCATGTCGACGATGTGCGGCGCACCGTCGGCGATGACGGTGATGGCATCGTCCGTGAGGAACGCCAACATCTCGGCCGGGTCGACCCACTGCGACTCGGTGTGCTCATGGCTCAGCTGTACGTCGCTCATCTCGATGGCAGCCCAGTAGGTGAGCTGCAGGAACCGTTCGCCGTAGACGTGCATCGGGTAGGAGCCGACGGGATGCAACCCGCTCAGCACCAGCCCGGCCTCCTCCGACACCTCGCGCACCGCCCCGTCGATGGGCAGCTCGTCGTTCTCGACGATGCCGCCCGGCAGGAAGAACTGCCCCGCAAGGGCACTACCTTCGGCTCGCTTGAGCAGGAGGATCTTCCCGTCGTCACGCACCACGTACACCGCGGTGGACAGGCAGTACTGCTGCAGAGGCTCCATCATCGGAGACTACGGGCCGGAGGGCGGCGAGCTTGACGTGTGGAACTCGGCCCGACCGAGATCGTCGGCCCTGGTTCCCGAGGTCTACACACAGCACGGCAGGCGATCGGGGACCTCAGGCCGGGCGGACCGCTCGCCGCGTGCGCAGTACGAGGAGGGCGAGGATGCCGCTGGCGAGCGACGCAAGGAGGATCGCCATCTTCGCGTCGGCCCGGTGGCCCGCGTCGGTGAACGCCAGCTCGGCGATGAAGATGGCCACGGTGAACCCGATGCCCGCGGCATGGCCGGCGCCCATCAGCTGGCGGGTGGTGGCGCCCTCGGGGTGGTCGGCGCCGCCCGTGCGGGTGGCCAGCCGCACCGCCAGCATCACCCCCAGCGGCTTGCCGACGAGCAGCCCGGCCAGCACGCCCCACATGATCGGCGACCGGAACGCACTGCTGAGGCTCGAGCTACTGACCTCGATGCCGGCGTTGGCGAGGGCGAACAGCGGCACGATCACATAGCTCGTCCACGGATGCAGCAGGTGCTCGAGCCACTCGACGGTGCTCACGCTGTTGCGGGCGATGGCCACCGTTGCACGCGCATGCTCGACGGTGGAGAGGTCGGCAAGCTCATCCGCGTCGACCAGGTCGGCAACTTCGCGGGGCACAACGGGCGTCAGCAAGCCGCACACCACGCCGGCCAGCGTCGGGTGCACACCGGCCTCGTAGAGCGCGAGCCACATCACGCCGCCCAACACCGCATACACGGCCACCTGCGACACGCCCCACTGCCGAACAATGAGGAGGAGCGCCAACGCCATCAGCGCAACTGCGAGCCAGGCGAACGACACACCTTCGGAGTAGAACACCGCGATCACGACGATGGCCCCGATGTCGTCGACCACGGCCAGGCCCAAGAGGAACGCCCGCAACGTGGCAGGCACACCCTTCCCGGCCAAGGCCAGCACACCGACGGCGAGTGCGATGTCGGTGGCCATCGGCACGCCCCATCCCTTGGCCTCGGTACCGCCGGCGATGGCCAGGTACACGACCGCCGGCACGACCATGCCGCCCACCGCTGCCGCAATCGGCAAGGCCGCGGCCCGCCGGCCCGCCAGGTGGCCACCGGTGACCTCGCGCTTGATCTCGAGGCCGACGATCAGGAAGAAGACCGCCATCAACGCGTCGTTCACCCAGCCACGGAGATCCAGCGACAGCTCGTGGCCGGCCAGCCCGATGGAGGCCGTGCTGTGCCACAGGGCGGTGTAGGCCCCCTTCCACGGCGAGTTGGCCCACACCAGCGCGGCGACCGCGGCGGCAACGAGCAGCGCACCGCCGGCCGCCTCGGTGTGGAGGAAGTCGCGAAGCGGCGCGAGCACGCGAACGAGCGGCGACTGCTGCTTCCGCGGCAACTTCACGGTCGGGAGTCTGCCAGGGGTGCGCAGGATTCCGCGCGATCCGGAATGTCGACCGGACGGATAGTGTTTCGGACCGTCGTGCAACGCGTCGCAGTGCTCTCGCTCCACACCTCGCCGCTGGCCCAGCCGGGCGCCGGCGACAGTGGCGGTATGAACGTGTACGTGCGCGAGCTGGTGTCGGCACTGTCGCAGGCAGGCGTGGAGTGCACCACCTACACCCGCCGCACCAGCGCCGACCAGCAGGAAGTAGTGCAGGTCGAGCCCGGCCACCGAGTGGTGCACATCACCGCCGGCCCCTTCGACCTGGCCAAGGAGCAGCTGCCCAGCGTGCTCACCGAGTTCGGCGACGCCGTCATCGACCACATCAAGAACGACTCACCGGTCGATGTCGTGCATGCCAACTACTTCCTCAGCGGGCTGGTCGCGCACCGCATCAAGCACGAACTCGACATCCCGTTCATCAGCACGTTCCACACGTTGGCGAAGGTGAAGGCGGAAGGCGGTGACCTGGAACCCGAGTGGCGCCACCGCGCCGAGCAGGAGATCATCGCCTGCGCGGATGCCATCTGTGTCAGCTGCACCGAAGAGGAGAGCCAGTTCCGCCGCCTCTACGGCAACCCCAAGGGCCGCATCGAGATCGTGGCGCCGGGCGTGGAGCACGCGTTCTTCGCCCCTGGCGAACGCAGCGGCGCCCGCCGAGCGCTCGACCTGCCGCTCGACGCCCCGGTGCTGTTGTTCGTCGGGCGCATCCAGCCGCTCAAGGCCCCGGATCTCGCTGTTCGGGCATTGGCCCAACTCCGTCGCCCCGAAGCACTGCTGATGATCGTCGGCGGCGCCAGCGGGCAGGAGGGCGACAGCGAAGTGGCCTCGCTCCACGCGCTGATCGACGAACTGGGCGTCCGCGACCAGGTCCGCTTCGTACCGCCGCAGCCGCACCACATCCTCAGCACCTACTACCGCGCTGCCGATGCCGTCATCGTGCCCAGCCGCAGCGAGAGCTTCGGCCTCGTCGCACTCGAGGCGTCGGCCTGTGGCATCCCCGTCGTCGCCGCCGCGGTGGGCGGCCTGCTGACCCTCGTCGACCATGGCGAAACCGGCTACCTGGTCCCGGATCGCGACCCTGCGCTGTTCGCCCACTACCTGCGCGAGATCATCGACCACCCTGCCCACGCCGCCGCACTCGGCCAGCGCGCGGCCGAGCGGGCGAAGCGCTACACGTGGGGCTTCGCCGCCGCCCGCCTGCGCCGGCTGTACACCGACTTGTGCGCCCGCGAGCTGGTGGCCTGCTCGTGAGCCGGCCACCGCGACGATGACCGACTACCACCTGCCCCCGACGCTGGCGGAGCTGGAGGTGTCGATCAGCACGTGGCTGACCGCGTTCGCGGCGGACAACCCCGCGTTCGAGGCCATCGACCGGGGCGAGGCCGGCGAGGCAGAACCGCGGTGGTACGTGCGCCTGCACGGCGACGAGAAGGAGCACATCACCATCTGGCTCACGCTCGGTCAGCGCACTCTGCGCTACGAGGCATACGTGCTGCCGGCACCGCAGGAGAACGTTGCTGCCGTGTACGAGATGGCCTTGCGACGCAACGACAAGCTCGTCGGCGCCCACTTCGCGATCGGCGTCGAGGACGCCTTGTTCCTGCGCGGCGAGATCCCGCTCGCCTGGCTCACCGAGGCCGAGCTCGACCGCATCATCGGCTCGCTGTACAGCTACACCGAGCAGGCGTTCCCAGGGCTGCTGCGCCTTGCGTTCGCCAGCAAGTTCGACTGATTTTGCCGCTTCCGCGATCTCGCCATGCCCAGTACTGATGCCGGGTGAGTGGCCTCTTCGGGGAAGTCGTGCCACTCACCCGGTGCAATCCGGGCCAGGGCACAGCCGGGGCACGACCACTGCGTAGCCTGGCCCGATGACGACGTACCGGTTGGCAGTGGTGGGTGGCGGCAACATGGGGGCAGCCTTGGTGGGCGGCCTGCTGCACTCCGGGTGGGCACCTGGCGACCTGGTGGTGGTCGAGGTGCTGGCGGCTCGCGCCGACCAGTTGCGCGAGATGTACCCGGGCGTCGCCGTCGCCGACGAGATCCCGTCCTGCGC
>JBAVTH010000485.1:0-3075 GCA_049696035.1 Ilumatobacteraceae bacterium | reverse complement strand
ATCGTGCCCTGGCGGGCCTTGGCGTCGGCGTCGGAGTCGGCCACCCGGGCCATCACGATGAAGAAGTTGGCGTCGATCCCGTTGGAGGTGAACCACTTGTGGCCGTTGATGACCCACTCGTCGCCATCCAGCACGGCACTGGTGGTGAGCGAGCGGGGGTCGGAGCCGGGGTTGCCCGGCTCGGTCATCGAGAAGCCCGACTCCATCGTCCCGTCGATCAGCGGCATCAGCCACTGCTGCTTCTGCTCCTCGGTGCCGTACTTCACCAGGATCGACTGGTTGCCGGAGTTCGGTGCCACCACGCCGAACAGCGATGCCGCGCCGATCGCGTACGCGAGCACCTCGTTCATGTACGCGTGGGCGAGGAAGTCGAGACCCATGCCGCCGTACTCCCTCGGCAGGTGCGGCGCCCACAGCCCGGCCTGCTTCACCTTCTCCTTGATCTCGGCGCGCAGTTCGAGGACTTCGGTGCGCTCGTGGAAGCTCTCGCCTTCGCGGCGCTCGGCCCACAGTCGGCTCTCGTTGGGGATGATGTCGGTGTTGACGATCTCGGCCGTGCGCATGCGGATGTCGTTGATCCGGTCGTCGAGGGTGGGCACGGGCTTGCAGTTCATGGCCATGGGCGCGACCGTATGCCGCTGCGCCATCCGCCCGTAGGGTCGAACGGCCCTCGTGGGTGGTGCGAGCTCGCTGTGGGCGCGTGACGGCGTGGCTGGTCAGAGCTGGTCGAGCGCGTCGACGATCGTGGCCGCGAAGCGGAACGCGCCGGACGAGTACACGTCGCACGGTGTCGGGTTGGGCCCGGGGCAGAAGTGCACCCCGTCGTCGCTGCGGACCACGTTGGTGCCGTCGGCTCCGCACTCGGGCTCGCCGGTGATGCACGGCAGCCGTTGCGCGAAGGCGCCGGTGGCATCCTCGACCGCCGCGCCGGCGTCCACCCACGACACGGCGATGGGCTGCAGCAAGGCCGTGTAGGCCAGGTTCACACCGGTCACCTCGGTGTCGGCCTCGCCGCCTCCGGCGCGCCGCGGCTGGCCCACGAGCAGCACTCGGGCACCGGTCGCTCGCACCTGGGCCACGAGCGTGAAGAGGTCGGTGCGGTACTTGTCGACCAGCGCCTGGCCGTGCAGGAAGCCGCCCGCTCCGTCGGCCATGCACGCGGTGGACGAGTTGCCGATGAACGAGATGACGACCATGTCGGCCGGTGTCGCTGCGAAGTCCTTGCCCAGCCAGTCGCACGGGGCGGTGCCGCCGAAGACGTGTGGTACGAGCGTGCGGTCACCGAGGAGCACCTGCATGTAGGGCGATGCCTGCTCGGCGAGAGAATCGCCCACGAGCACCACAGTGCTGACGGTGGAGGCGCGTGACGCGAGGGTGGGCTGGGGCGCCGGCGTGCGCGGTGCCGCGCACGCGACGACGGAGCCGAGGAGCGTGGCTGCGACCGCCCACCGGCTGACGCGGAGCTGCCGCTGTGGATGGTCTGCGAGCAGGCTCACGACGTTCGACTGTACCGGCGGTGGCAGCGGCTGACCGTGTTGCCCGTGCGGCACTAGGTTCGGTTGTCGAACTGGCGTCGGGGGCATCGTGAGGATCGGATTCATCGGGTTGGGGAACATGGGCGGCGCGGCGGCGCGCAACCTGCAGCGTGCCGGCTACGAGCTGTGGGTGCACGACCTACGCCGTGAGGCGGGCGAGGTGCTGATCGCGAACGGCGCGCACTGGGCGGATTCGCCGGCGGCGATGATCGATCAGGTCGATGTGGTGATGTCGATGGTGTTCGGCCCGCCGCAGGTGGAGGAGGTGGTGCGCGGCGCCCACGGCCTGTTGGCGGGCGACTGCCGCGGCAAGAGCTGGATCGACCTCACCACCAGCAGCCCGTCGCTGATGCGCGAGCTGGCCGCGCAGTTCGAGGCTGCGGGTGGCATGCCGGTCGACTCACCGGTGACCGGCTCCATCGACTCGTGCATCCGTGGCGACATGATCCTGTTCGTCGGCGGTCACCACGAAGCGATCGCCCGCGTTCGCCCCGTGCTCGATGCCATCGGTGAGGTGCGTCTCGTCGGCCGTTACGGCAACGGGTACGTCGCCAAGCTGGTGAACAACCAGCTGTGGCTGGTGCACGCGGCGGCCATCGGTGAGGCGATGGTGGCGGCCAAGGTGGCCGGGTTGGAGCCCGACGTGTGGTGGGCGGCGATGAAGGGCGGCGCTGCCGAGAGCTTCGTGATGCAGCACGACGTGCCGTCGATCTTCGCCGGTCACTACGACCCGTCGTTCCGGCTGGCACTGTGCCTCAAGGACCTCGGCCTGATCGACGACCTGCTCAAGGAAGTCGGCACCCGCGACGAGCTGACCCAGGCGGCATACGCCCGCTTCCGTGAGGCCGCCGAGCGCTACGGGGAGGGTGCGGGTGAGATGACCGTGTGCAAGGTGATCGAGGATGACGCCGGCGTGGAACTGCGCGTCGAGGGCGAGTGGCTGGCGCCGTGGGACGTGAAGCACCCCACCGAGGCATGACGTCGTGAACCCGCCCGCGATCCCCACGGTCGACCTCGGCGCGCCTGATGCAGCGGCGCAGATCCTCCACGCGTACTCGACGGTCGGGTTCGCCTACCTTGTCGGCCACGGGGTCCCACCGCAGTTGTCGGCGGCGGTGTTCGAGGCGTCGCGCGAGTTCCACGCGAGCACCATCGAGCAGAAGCGTTCGATCGCGCTGAACGCGATCCACCGTGGGTTCATCGAGATCGACACCTCCACGGACAGGAACTCGACACTCGCCGAGGTGACGAAGCCGAACCAGAGCGAGTCGTTCATGATGATGCGCGAGGACGCGCCGGATGGCGCGCAGGTCCGCGCCGGCCACTACCTCGCCGGCGCGAACCAGTGGCCTGGGTGGCTGCCCCGCTTCCGGCCGGTGCTGGAGGAGTACCACGAGGCGATGGTCGGCCTCGGTCTGCGGGTGGTGGCGGCGGTCGCGTACGCCTTGAGCGACGACCGTGGCGAGCTGATCGCCGGCTTCCACCCACCGACGACGTGGCTGCGGCTGCTGCACTACCCGCCGCATCCGCCGGGAGCGCC
>JBAVTH010000484.1:0-15508 GCA_049696035.1 Ilumatobacteraceae bacterium | reverse complement strand
GCGCTGCGGTGGAGGTCGACGTGCGCGGCTCGATGCTGCCGGGTCGCATCGTGCCGTTGCCCTTCGTCGCCAAGAAGTAGCCACCCGGTCGCCCGCCGGTCGATGTGGCCGGAGGCCACGACTGGGGCAGCGGCTCAGCTCAGCGGGCTCGCTTCGCCGGTGCGGCCTTCTTTGCGACAGCCTTCTTCGGCGCCGCCTTCTTCGCGACAGCCTTCTTGGGTGTGGCCTTCTTGGGTGCGGCCTTCTTGGGTGCGGCCTTCTTCGCCGTCACCTTGCCCGGGGCAGTCTTGGTGGCTGCGGCCTTCTTGGCCGGCGGTGCCGGCGGTGCAGGGGGAGCGGCCACCTGCGACGGGCGGCCGCTGCCACCGGAGCGCAGGGCCGCGAGTGGCCGCAGCCCGAACCAACCGCCGGCCGTCTCCGCGATCTGGCCGAGTGGCTGCAGCCGTTGGGCCAGGTCGCCCAGCGTCTGCATGAACTCGCCGAGGTCGGTGGGCAGCGCGAGCAGCGTCGGGTTGGAGAGCGTGTCGGCGAAGCGGGTGAGGCTGGGGGCGACCCTTTCGATGGGGCCGCTGAGCTGATCGACCAGCGAGTCCGCAGCCTTGATGGTGCGTGTGATCTGCGGGACGAACGCCTTGATCGGCTCCTCGACCGTGTCGAGCAGCCCGTTGACGCGCTTGGCGACGGTGTTGAGCTGCTCCATCGTGTCGTTGAACTTCTCGACGCTGTCGAGGAACTGGCTGACGCCGCGCTGGAACTGCGAGATCGACTTGCTGATGCTGCTGAGTGGGTTGTTGTTGCCGAACAACCCCATCAGGTCGCCCAGCCCAGGTGTGGAGCTCTCTGCCATGGCGTGGACCGTAGCGCAGTCGCCGGCCGTCGGCGGTGAGCTCAGGTGTTCGCGTCGGCGTACGCCTCGAGCGGCTCGCAGTTGCACACCAGATGACGGTCGCCGTAGGCGGCGTCGATGCGTGAGACGGGCGGGAAGTACTTCGAAGCCCGCACCGACGCAACGGGGTAGGCGCCCACCTCGCGTGGGTAGGGGCGGTTCCACTCACCCAGCAGGTCCTCGGCCGTGTGCGGTGCGTACCGCAGCGGGCTCTCGTCCACCGGCCACGCACCTGCGGCCACCTGATCGATCTCGGCGCGGATGGCAAGCATCGCCGTGCAGAAACGATCCAACTCGTGCAGCGTCTCGCTCTCCGTCGGCTCGATCATCAGCGTGCCGGCGACGGGGAAGCTCATCGTCGGCGCGTGGAAGCCGTAGTCCATCAACCGCTTGGCCACGTCGTCGACGGTGACACCCGTGGCCTTCGTGATCGGCCGCAGATCGATGATGCACTCATGGCCCACCCGGCCGTGAACGCCGGTGTAGAGCACCGGGAACGCATCGTGGAGCCGTGCAGCCAGGTAGTTCGCGTTCAGGATCGCCGCGGCCGTCGCCTGGCGCAGGCCCTCGGCACCCATCAGGGCCACGTAGACCCACGAGATCGGCAGGATGCTGGCGGAGCCGAACGGTGCCGCCGACACCGGGCCGACAGCCTGCCCGGTGACCAGCGGATGGCCGGGCAGGAAGGGGGCGAGGTGGGCTCGGGCCGCCACCGGGCCGACGCCCGGGCCGCCGCCACCATGCGGGATGCAGAACGTCTTGTGCAGGTTGAGGTGGCTCACGTCGGCGCCGAACGCTCCGGGCCGGGCCAGTCCGACGAGCGCATTGAGATTGGCGCCGTCGACGTACACCTGGCCGCCGCGTTCGTGGATGACGCGGCAGATGTCGGTGATGCCTTCCTCGAACACCCCATGCGTGGACGGATAGGTGATCATCGCCGCCGCCAACCGGTCGCCGGCGGCATCGGCGCGGGCGATGAGATCGTCCATGTCGATGTTGCCGTGGTCGTCGCACGCCACCACCACGACGCTCAACCCGGCCATCACCGCGCTCGCCGCATTGGTGCCATGCGCGCTGGACGGGATGAGACAGATCGTTCGTTGCTCGTCGCCACGGCTGCGGTGGTAGGCGCGGATGGCCAACAGCCCGGAGAACTCACCCTGGCTGCCGGCATTCGGCTGCAAGCTGACCGCGTCGTACCCGGTGACGGCCACCATCATCTGCTCCAACTGGCTGATCATCTCGCGATAGCCGATGGTCTCGTCGTCGGGTGCGTACGGGTGCACGTCGGCGAACTCGGGCCACGTGATCGGCATCATCTCCGCGGCCGCGTTCAGCTTCATCGTGCACGAACCGAGCGGGATCATCGTGCGGTCGAGCGCCAGATCCTTGTCGGCGAGGCGGCGCAGGTACCGCATCATCTCGGTCTCGGTGTGGAAGCGGCTGAACACGCTCTGGGTGAGGAACTCGTCGGAGCGCCGGTCGCTCAGGCCGTCGCCCGAAGGCCCCACCTCGTCGGGCAGGAAACCGCCGGCGCCGAACAGCGTGAGCACGGCGTCGACGACGGCCACCGTGGTGGTCTCGTCGAAGCTGAACGCCACCGCGCTGTCGTCGACGCGGCGAAGGTCGAGCCCTGCAGCGTGGCCGGCGGCGATCGTGGCGTCGGCAGCCCACTCGACGGTGAGCGTGTCGAACCAGCTGTCGTGACGCAGTGAGGCACCCTGGGCCCGCAAGCCCGCGGCCGCCAGCGAGGTGAGGCGGTGCACTCGCTCGGCGATGCGGGTGAGCCCGGCAGGCCCGTGCCAGCTGGCGTACAAGCCGGCCATGTTGGCCAGCAGCACCTGCGCCGTGCAGATGTTGGAGGTGGCCTTCTCGCGCCGGATGTGCTGCTCGCGGGTCTGCAACGCCAAGCGCAGCGCCGGCCGGCCCTCGGTGTCGGTGCTCACGCCGACCAGCCGCCCGGGCAGCGAGCGGGCGAGTGCATCGCTGGTGGCGATGAACGCCGCATGCGGGCCACCGAAGCCCATCGGCACACCGAAGCGCTGTGCAGAACCGATGGCGATGTCGGCGCCCAATTGCCCAGGGGGAGTGGTGAGCACGCACGCGAGCAGGTCGGTGGCCACCACGACGACGGCGCCCGTCGCACGAGCCGCGCCGATGACACCCCGCCAGTCCGGAACCGCACCGGTGGAGGTTGGCAGGCTGAGCAGGATGCCGAAGCAGCCTTCCATGGCATCGACATCTCCGACCACCAGCTCGACGCCGATCGGCTCGGCCCGGGTCTGGAGGACGGCGATCGTCTGCGGGTGGGTGTCGTGGTGCACGAAGAAGCGGTCGCCGGCAACCTTGGAGGTGCGCCTGGCCATCGTCATCGCCTCGGCGGCGGCAGTTGCCTCGTCGAGGAGCGAGGCGTTGGCCAGCGGGAAGCCGGTGAGCTCACCGATCATCGTCTGGAAGTTGAGCAGCGTCTCCAAGCGGCCTTGGCTGATCTCGGGCTGGTAGGGCGTGTACGCCGTGTACCACGCCGGGTTCTCGAGAACGTTGCGCTGGATCACCGGGGGAGTGATCGTGCCGTAGTAGCCCTGGCCGATCAGGCTGGTGCGGTGGTGGTTGGTGGCGGCCATCCCTCGCAGCTCGGCCAACACGTCCTCGACGGTGCGGGCGCCGGGCAGGGAGAGCGCACCCTCCATGCGAATCGCCGCGGGCACCGTCTGGTCGAGCAGCTCCTCCAGGGAGCCGACGCCCAGTACTGACAGCATCTGTCGCTGCTCGTCGGCGTCGGGGCCGATGTGGCGACCGACGAAGTCGTCGGTGCCCAGCAGCTGGACGAGGGGGGTGCGTGCATTCATCGGAAGCCTCCAGGCCATTCGTGGCGCGTGCGAACTGCTTCCCCCGCTGTCATGGGTGCCTGAGAGCTTCTCCGCGTGAACGGATTTCCCCTTCGGCGAGCCGGTCGATGCCGACTTCTTTCCAGCGTTGCCCCACCCGGTCGGTCCGTGGGCCTGAGAGATTCCGGGGAGGTTGCTCCTTCGGCGCCCCGCCGCTGGCTGCGTCGGTGGCTCTCCCGGCCGGGTGTACTTGGCAGTGCTGACGCTACCGCGTGCGCAGGGCTCCGGTGGCGATCAGGGGCAGCCGAACACATCGAAGGAGGCGTCGGCGTCGTTGGGCACCATGAGGGCGTCGGCGGCGGCCCACGCCGCTTCGGGCATGTCTGCGGCCGGGCGCCACTCGAACAGCCGCACGTCGTCGATGTCGAGCCGGTCGTCGCCGGCGGGCGCGACGATGTACACGAGCACTGCGTCGGCGCGGACGCCGTCGAACTCGACGTTGAACACGTCCGTGAGATCTACGGTGAGCGTGTGCCACTCGCCCTTCGTCGCCAGCGGGAGTGGAATGGTGGCTTCGTGCAGCGTGACCGACGTCGGCTCGACCGTGGGGTCCGTGTCGTTCACGTCGTAGAGCACCACCCGAACAGAGGCTCCTTCGTCGCTGCGGAGCGCATCGAGCTGGAGCGTGTAGCGGGGGCTCCCGTCGAGGGGTTGACCGTCGGCGTCGAACCACCGGTGTTCCGGAATGGCACTGCGTGCCACCTGACGTGTGGACGAACCGGTGTGGGCATCGGACTCGAGGTGCACATAGGTACCGCGGCCGGCCGAGTAGCGCAGCGAGGCGGACGGATCGAGCGTCCAGAACTGCGCGCCCTGATCGCTGCCGTCAGCGGTGAAGTCGTCGAACGTGCCCCAACCGAGCAGGTCGGTGCCGATTGCTGCCTGCGTCTCCGAGCCGGCCGCGGCGCGCAGCGTGGTGCAGGCATCGAGTTCCCTTGGAATCCCTCCCACGAGCGCCAGCGAGTCGGTGCTCGGCAAGGGGTCGGACAGCACGAGCGCGCTGGCGCCGTCGGCGCGCACGACGGCGTTGCCGCTGACGGATGGTGTCACCACGTTGCCCACCAGATCCGGCTGCAGCCGCTCGCTGAGGGCTGGGGCGAGCGAGCGCACCGTCATCTGGCGCAACACTCGTGCGGCGGCCTCACCGCTCGCCGGCACCGGCCGGTAACCCTCCACCAGCAGTGGCACCACACGCGCTTGCAGCAGCGTGTCGCCCTCGAAGACGGTACGCAGGATGGCCGACGGGAACGTGCTGAGGAAGTCTTGATCGAAGACGAAGTTGCCCAACGAGTAGGCGATCAGGTGCCCCTCGTACCACTCGAAACCCTGCAGCACGTGGGGATGGTGGCCGACGACCAGGTCGGCGCCGGCGTCGATCGCCGAGTGGGCGGCGGCACGAAGGAAGTCACTGGGCACCTCGGAGAACTGGAAGCCGCCGTGCAACTGCACCACCACCAAGGCGGCTCCCTGAGCGCGCAGCGCCTGCACCTGGGCAGTGACCACATCGGTGCGAAACGGCGCTGCGCCGCCATGGCCCCGGCGGGCCACCCAGTCCTGCAACTCGGGGTACACCCTGCTGATCGCCGACCACAGCGCCGCAGCATCTGCATCGGTGAGGGTGCGTTCGAGCCGGCGGAACTGCTGCCACGTGTCGCCGGCCCGACGGTTCGCCGGTGCCAGGTAGGCGGCATCGGCCGGTTTGCCGAAGCCGAACGCGCGCTCCTCGTACTGCCACTCCTCGTTGGCGCTCAGGTCGGCCGGCGCCGCCTCCTCGGCGCGGGGGAGGTTGTCGTTGACGAAGTCGCCGTTGACCGTGGTGGCCGAGACCACGCCGACCTTCATCCCGTTCACGTCGAGCATCCGGCCGGCCTCGGCCTGAGCGGCGTCCACTCCCGCGCCCGCCCATGCGATGCCGGCACCGTCGAGCTGAGCGATCGTGGAGGCGACGCCTTCTTCGCGCCAGTCGTAGGCGTGGTTGTTGCCCAAGGTCACGAGGTCGATGCCCAGCTCGTCCAACGCATCGAGGATGAGTGGTGGCGACTGCAGCAGGAAACGCTTGCCGGGGTACGCATCCAGCGGCGAGAGCTCACCCACCACCGTTTCCAGGTTCACCATGCTGGCGTCGGCGGCCGCCATCAACGGAGCCACCGAGGCGACGACAGCCCGCGCTTCCTCGGGCGTGGTGGCCGTCGCCGCGCCCTCGGTGACCCCCGACTGGTAGCGCCGCCCCATCATCATGTCGCCGCCGAACTGCAGCACCCTGCGCTGCACCCCGCCGGGCCCGAGGGCAGCGAGCAGTTCGACGGTCACCTCGGTGTCGTCGGGCTGCAGCACCACCGGCTCATCGAGGAAACCGACGGCGCTCACCACGCCGGCGACCGGCTGATCGATCATCAGCTCTGCGCTGCCGCGCACGCGGATCGGGGCCGAGCGACCGATCAGGCGCAGCGACGCCGATTCCACCGGCGCACCAGCCTCGTCGACGAGGTGCATGATGAACGGGCTCGCCGGCCGATCCGAACGTGCGGGAGTGCCGTCGCAGGCCGTGATCGTCGACGACAACGTCACGGCGATGGCGAGAGCGAGGGGACGACGCACGCCGCCGACGATAGGAGGCGGAGAGGGCTCGATCGCGGAGCATGGCGACGATTCCGTCGAAACGCGACCACCCTGACCGACAGCGTGCGCGCCCTCACCCAACCAGCCGGCGATGTCGGGGGACGTGGATGCTTCACCCGGAGCTGCTCGACGCCGGCAGCCGCTACGGGGCGGCTGGCCCCGCTGGGGCAACACCTGGACGCCCGTCTGGGTAGTCACTGACTCCACGCTCCGACGGTGAGTAGGGCGTTACTCATGACAGCAAGGCCTGTCGAGCGCACGATGACCCCAACGACTCACCAGGAGGAACTGCATTGGGAATCTTCAAGCAGATCAAGGAAATGAAGGACGCCGTTCACGCTGCCCCGGGCATGATCGATCAGGCGCAGCAGATGAGCGCGTCCGCCCAGGCGATGCAGGCGCAGGCACTGGCCCAGCAGCAGGCGGCCTACCAGCAGGCGGCGGCTCATCAGCAGGCTGCTGCGGGCAACCTGCAGGCACAGCCCGGTGGGCTCGATCCCATTGCCGGCGTCAGCCTGCAGCAGTATGCAGTGATCGTGAAGGCGATCGCCCCTCTGAACTACGACCAGTCGGCACTGCCCGGCATCGCTGCCTCGCACGGCATCGACGGCGCCTCGTGGCAGCAGGCGCACGACGGATGGAACGCCCGCATCCAGAGCGACCCTGCCGTCGCTCGGGCGTTCTCCGACGTCTACCGTGGGGTCTGAGCCCGATGGGCTTCTTCAAGGACGTCAAGAAGCTCTCCGATCAGGGCAAGGCGATCCAGGCTGCGGCGCCACCGATGAAGGATCGTATGGCTGATGCGTCGGCGCGGATGGCCGCGGCGAATCAGATGATGAGCAACATGGCACAGGGTTCGATGCAGGCCACGCAGGCCATCGCCAACGGCGTCGCCACCACCGCGACCATCACCGGGGTGCGGCAGACCGGGATGATGATGAACTTCAACCCGGTGGTCGAGCTCGACCTCATGGTGATGATGCCCGGCGGCGTGCCGATGCCCGTCACTCGCCAGGAGACGGTGATGCAGGTGCACCTCGGCCGGTGCCAACCCGGCTTGCGGCTCAACGTGAAGGTCGACCCGGCCAACGTCAACGGCCTCTGGATCGACTGGGTGAACCCGGTCTTCTAGACCGTCGGCTGGTGGGTGGAGCGCGAGACGGGCGCGCGCCCCGCCCACCAGCCGGCTCCGATCGCCTTGTCCCAATGCCCGAAAACCCGCGCCCGCCCCGTCGAGAATCGCTCGTGTCGCGGCCCCACCTGAGTGTGATCCGATCAGGGGCGCGACACGTGCGATTGTGAACTAGTCGGACCGCACGGTTCCGACGACGGCCGCAGGGCAGCCGCGAGGGTGTCGAGCACATACGCGTGGCCGTCGATGACGTCGGCGGTGGTGAACTCGAGGACGATGTTGCCCATCTGCTGCAGCCGGTTGCGACGGCGGGCATCACGCTGGCGGTCACGATCGGAGACGTGACCGAGCCGGCCGCTGACCTCGACGATGACGTTCGTGGAGGGGAACACGAAGTCCACGCGCGCCACCCGTCGACCGTTCGAGCGGATCACGATCTGGCAGTCCGGCCGTGGAAGATTCGCCGTGCGAACGAGGCGAAGGAACCTTCGTTCGAGGTGCGAGTCGCCGCCCGCATCGAGCAGCAACTCACTCATCAGTGCAACACCCGCGCGACCAGTGCCGCGCAGCGTGGAGAGTCGACTGGTGAGCCGTCCGAAGGCAGTTCGACGCAGGCGGATCGAACTGTCGATGGCTTGTTCCAGTGCCTCCGCGCTGGGTCGCTGCGTCGCGTAGTCGATCAACGCCCTCGTCGCGCTGCAAGTGCGGACCCCCAGATGGTTGATGATGTCGCGGTCGTCCCAACGTGTGGTCGTGTGGATGACGGCCCAGTTCGGTACCGACCGCCGCGCCCGCGGAACGAGGAACTCGGCCTGCGAGGGCTCGGGAACCTCCACGCCCAGCCAGCGGAGCGCGGTGGTGCCGAACAGCGCCCCGCTCCGGCCCAGCCATGCCGAGCCGGCGCGCACCGCCATGTCAAAGGTCAAGGGTGTCGCCACATGGCGGAACCGGCCGGGGGCCACTTGCACCCACAACCCCAGTTCCTGCGCTCGATCCCACCGCCAGTCGCTGAAGCCGATGGCAGCCCGATCAGCGCTGCCAACCAGGAAGTGCTGCGCTGCTGCTCGTGTGATGAGGTCGAGTTCGGTTCCCACACCTCTCTGGGCATGGCGAGTCGGCCGATCCGGCAAATCTCGATGTCACAATCGCTCGTGTCGCGGCTGCACCTGAGTGTGATCCGGTCAAGGCCGCGACACGTGCGATTGTGAACTGGGCGGCGGCGGCGGATCGGGCGACGTGGCGGCGGATCGGCGGGTGGACCCGGGCCTGGAGTCAGTCGATGGTGCCGTAGGCGCCCTTCGCGCCGTGGGCGCTGGCCGCCAGCACCTCGTCGATCGATGCTCGCAGGTCGGCGACGAACGGCTCGATCCTGCCCTCGTGCACCGCGTTGACGGTGCAGTGCAGCGAAGCGGGAGGGCCCTGGCGATCGACGTACCAGCCCCGGCGCCAGAGCGCGTCGGCCACGGCGTAGACGTCGAGCGCGACGGGGTCGGCGGCGACGAACGCGAGCAACGTCGTATCGGGGGCAGCCAGCACGGTCAGCTCGGGCATCGCCCGCACCGCGGCCTCCAGCTGCAGGCATGCCGCGCGCGCTGCCGCGGTGAGTCGCAGGTAGCCGTCGTCGCCGAGGTAGTTCATCACGGCCCAGGCCGCCGCCATTGCGCCACCGCCCTTGGTGCCCAGCACTCCCGACGAGCCGTACACGCCACCGAGCCAGTTGTCGGTGACGAAGGTCTGGTAGTTCCGTAGGCGCTTGTTGCGGTGCATGATCACCGAAGCACCCTTGGCCGTGTACCCGAACTTGTGGAGGTCGACGGAGATGCTGGTGACACCGGGGACCGTGAAGTTCCACGGAGGGACGTCGTGGCCGAGGCGGGCCATGTAGGTGAGCACCACGCCTCCCATGCAGCCATCGACGTGGCAGTTGATGTCGCGGGCCTCGGCGAGCGCGGCGATGTCGGCGATGGGGTCGATGACGCCCTGCGGGTACTGCGGAGCGGAGCCGACGACGAGGACGGTGTTGTCGTCGATGGCCGCATCCATCGCCGGCACGTCGGCGCGCCAGTCGGCGCGAACCGGCACCCGGCGGCTCTCGAGGCCGAAGTAGTAGCAGCCCTTCTCGAAGGCGGCGTGGGCGCTGGTGGGCAGCACCACGTTGGGGTTGGTGATGCCACGCTCCTTGCGGCCGCGCTCGCGGGCGGCCTTCACCGCCATCAGCAGGCTCTCGGTACCACCGGTGGTCATGAAACCGGCGCCGTCGGGCCCCGCCTCCAGCCAACCGCCGACGTACTCCACCACGTCTGCCTGGATGCGGCGCAGGCTGGGGAACGCATCGGTGTTGAGTGCGTTCTCGGTGGAGAACTTGGCGTACGCGGCCTCGGCCACGGAGAGCACGTCGTCGCCGGCGTTGTAGGTGAGCGTGAACGCGTGGCCGTCGCGCCAGCGCACGTCACCGACCTTGAACGCGTCGAGCTGGGCGAGCACGTCGTCGCGGCCGGCGCCATGAGAGGGGAGTGCCATCACCGCAACGTACCCGACAGCGGTACGGCTGCCGTCTACGCTGACGCCCCGTGCCCACGCCCACCCGCGCCGATTTCCTGCTCGACCCCGACCTCGTCTTCTTGAACCATGGCTCCTTCGGGGCAGTCCCGCGGGCAGTGCAGGAGGCGTACGAGGGCCTGCAGCGCGAGATGGAGCGCAACCCGGTGGCTTGGCTGCAACGCCGGGCGACGGATCTGCTGGCGGAGGCCCGTGCTCGGCTGGGAACGTTCCTCCGCGTGGCTGCCGACGACGTGGTGTTCTTCCCGAACCCGACGACGGCAGTGAACATGGTGGTGCGCAACCTGCGCCTTCAGTCGGGCGACGAGGTGCTCACCACCGACCACGAGTACGGGGCGATGTACCGCACGTGGCGCAAGACATGCGCCGAGTCGGGTGCGACGTATGTGCGGGTGCCGATCCCCACGCCGGTCACCACCGCCTCCGACTTCGTCGAGCGCGTGTGGGCGGCGGTCACACCACGCACGAAGGTCCTGTTCCTCGACCACCTCACCAGTGCGACCGCGCTCATCTTCCCGGTGGCCGAGCTGTGCCGCCGCGCCCGTGCTGCCGGCATCGTCTCGATCGTCGATGGCGCCCACGTGCCCGGCCACATCCCGCTCGATCTGTCGCAGCTCGACTGCGACGTGTACACGGGGGCGCTGCACAAGTGGGTCTGCGCCCCGAAGGGTTGCTCGTTCCTCTACGCAAGCCGCGCGGCCCAGGAGTGGCTCGATCCGCTGGTGGTGAGCTGGGGGTGGGAGAGCGATCATCCGAGTGGCTCGCAGTTCATCGACTTCCACGAGTGGCAGGGAACCCGCGATCTCTCCCCGTTCCTGGCCGTTTCGGCCGCGCTCGACTTCTGCGATGCCCACGATTGGCCGTCGGTGCAGGCCGAGGGTCATCGACTGGCGTTGCTGACCCGGGCGCGCGTGGACACGCTCACCGGCCTCGACCCGATCAGCCCCGATTCGACGGAGTGGATCGGCCAGCTGGCCTCGATTCGCCTTCCCGACCACATCGACCCGCTGGTGCTCAAGGATCGCCTGTTCGACGAGTACCGCATCGAGGTGCCGCTGCCGGTGTGGAACGGCCAGCACTTCGTGCGGGTCAGCTTCGCCGCTCACAACACCGAAGCCGACTCCGACGCACTGTTGGCTGCGCTCGGCGCGCTGCTCTGAGATGACCCTCGCGCTGACCTTCGCGATCGCGGCCGCGCTGCTGCTGGGTGGCTCCGACTTCTTCGCCGCCCGCTCGGCGCGCACGACACCCGCGATCACGGTCACCCGCACCGCTGTGGCCGTGAGCACGGTGCTGTCGCCGCTGCTGTTGCTGCTGGTCGATTCACGCTGGATCGCCCACGACCTGGTCGTCGGGGCGCTCTCCGGGCTCTCGATGATCACCGGGCTGATGCTGCTCTACCGCGGCTACGCGGTGGCACGCATGGGCATCGTCGCACCGCTCTCGTCGGTGCTGCTGGCCACGGTGCCGGTGGTGTGGGATCTGATCAACGGAGTGCGACCCAGTGCGTGGGCTTCGGTGGGCATGGGCATCGGGGTGGTAGCGCTGGTGCTCACCTCGTACACGCCCGGGGGAGCGGGGAGCGTGCGGCAGGGTGCCCTGCTGGGTGTGGGCAGTGGCGTGGCGTTCGGTGTGGCGTTCACCTTGATGGGGGAGGTGTCGAAGGCCTCCGGTCTCACCCCGGTGATCCTGCAGCGAGCCACCGGCTTCGCACTGCTGGCGACGATCGGGGTGGTGCGACGCGACGGGTTCTTCGCCACCGGCATCGGCCTGCGGAACGCGATCGGCGCCGGCATCCTCGGCTTGGTCGCGATCGGTTCGTTGCAGCTGGCGTTCCAACGAGGCGAGCTGGGGCCGGTGTCGGTGGCGTCCTCGCAGTTCGCGACGGTGGCGGTGATCCTGTCGGTGCTGTTCAACCGCGAGCGCATGCGGTGGTGGCAAGGTGTGGGTGTGGGAGCCACGGCCGTCGCCGTCGCCCTCATCGCCGCCGGTGGCTGAGCACCGCCGCCGGCGATGCCATGATGCCCTTCCATGAGTCTCGTCACCGTCGACGAAGTGAACGCGTTCCTCGCCGCCGACTTCGGCGGCACGTCGAACCGCTGCGAGGAACTGGGGGAGGGGTGGGCGGTCTGCGTCGTCACACCGGGCCAGGAAAGCCTGCGGCCGGGCGGCATCATCAGCGGGCCGACGGTGTTCGGGGCATGCGACGCGGCGCTCTACTACGCCTGCTTCACCCGCATCGGCATCGAGCCGATGGTGCTCACCAGCGAGCTCTCCATCCGCTACCTGCGCCCAGCGCGAGGCGAGGTGCTGCGTGCTCGAGCCGACCTCCACCAGGTGGGCCGCCGCTCCATCATCGGCACGGTCGTTGCCTGGACCGACTCCGTCGACAAGCCGGTTGCGGTCGCCCAGGGCACCTACGTGCGCCCCGTCCAGCAGCTGACGTGAGGGGCACGGCCCAGGGCGTCACAGGCGCAGCAGCGCCACACCCGAGATGACCAAGGCGATGCCGCCCGTCTGCGACAGGCTCAGGCGTTCGCCGAGCACCAACACCCCGAACGCCACCGCCCCGAGCGCCTCGATACCGAGCCCGACGATGAGCGTGGTGGACAGCATCTGGCCGGTGACCGCCCGCGACAGGCAGACGGAGCCCACCACGAAGCTGAGCGCGACGATCAGGCTGGGCACCAGTTCGGTGAAGCCGTGCGACGCCTTCATGAAGGCGCCGCCGAGGCAGAACATCGCGGAGCCGGCGAGGACGAACAGCATGGTCCTAAGAGCGGACACTCCACGACTGGATACATCGCGCGGCGCGGATCGCTCGGTAGCGTGACGCCCCATGCCCGAGAAACCCGTCATCACCATCCCCGAGGGCGAGCCGCCCGCGGAACTGCTCATCGAGGACCAGATCGTCGGTGAGGGCGACGAGGCCGTCATCGGCAAGCGCGTCATGGTCCACTACGTGGGTGTCGCGTGGAGCACCGGCCGCGAGTTCGATGCCAGCTGGGATCGAGGCGACACGTTCGACTTCCGCCTCGGTGCCCGCGAAGTGATCGAAGGCTGGGACCGCGGCGTCAAGGGCATGAAGGTCGGCGGCCGCCGCACCCTCACCATCCCCGCCGATCTCGGATACGGCAGCCGCGGCGCCGGCGGTGTGATCAAGGGCGGCGAGACGCTCGTCTTCGTCGTCGATCTCATCGGCGTCCGCTGACCCACCGCTGACCCACCGCTGCCCGCATCGGGCATCGAAGCGGACAATCGCGTCGTCGCTCAGCGACGTACGAACTGCACGGTGGGGAAGCGCTGCTTCAGCGCCGTCGAGCGCGCAGCGATGGCCGACGGATCGCCGGTCAGCGCTCCGGCGACCAGGTCGGCCAGCTCGTCCATCTCGCTCACGCCCATTCCCCAACGGGTGGCCTCGCTGGTGCCCAGGCGCAAGCCCTCACCCGTGGGCAGGCCGATCGCCGAGGCGAGCAGGTTCGCCTCGCGCAGCCGATGCGCGGCTGGTGTGCCACCGCCCCAGGCTTCGGCATGGAGTGCGAGTTGGTGCGATGACGTGGGGCCTTTCGGGGTGGTGAACACCGGCATGCCCCGCTCGATCAGAGCGGCGGCCAGTGCGGCAGCATTGGCCGCCATCGCTGCGGCGTAGTCGCGACCGAACTCCAGCCAGTCGAGCAGGCCCAGCGTGAGCGATGCGGTCACGCCCGCATCGAAGTTGGCCGTGAGCCCAGGGTGGGCGATCTCGTCGAGGCGCGCGGCCAGCGCCTCGTCGTTGGTGAGCAGCAGCCCTCCGGCCGGGCCGCCCAGGCTCTTGTACGTGCTCATCGACAGCAGGTCGGCGCCCAACGAGAGCGGGTTCGGCCACAGGCCGCCGGCCAGCAGGCCACTCACGTGCGCCGCGTCGTACAGCAGCTTCGCTCCATGGGCGTGAGCGATCGCAGCCACCTCGGCCACCGGATGCGGGAACAGGTTCAGGCTGCCACCGATGGTCACCAGCTTCGGTCGCACCTGGGCCACCAGCGCCTCCAGGCCGGCGACGTCGACGGTGTAGTGCACCGGGTCGATCGGGGCGTGATGCACCTGCAACCCGTACAAGCCGGCAGCGCCGCGCTCGTGGTGCGTGACGTGGCCGGCCACCGATGGCGGTGGCACCACGATCGCGTCGCCGGGACGGCAGGTGGCCATGAAGCCGTACAGGTTGCCGATGGCCCCCGAGGCCACCCGCACCTCGGCGAAGCGGGCTCCGAACACACGGCAGGCGACATGCATCGCGGCCACCTCGATGGCCTCGATGGCCTCCAGGCCGGTCTCGTACTTGTCGCCCGGCCACCCCAGGCTGGGCCGGCTGGACAGCCCGGCGGCCAGCGCCCGTTCGGCCTGCGGGTTCATCACGTTCGCGGCGGGATCGAGGTTGATGCACTCGTCCTCGTGGATCGCACGGTTCCGCTCGATCCACCCCCACACCAGCGCATCGATCTCGGCGGGGGAGCGGCCGTCGAGCTGGACAGCCAACTCCGCCTCTCGCCGCTTCGCGGGTTCACTGATCCAGGGTCGCGTCACCTGCCCATTCTCGCGAACCGACCGACTCGAGCCGCGATCGAGATGCCATGGCCCTGAGTGGGCGAAGGATCAGCCCCCGGCAACCAGGCGGCGAACGGCAATCACCCGAGTGGAGGGGATGGAACCGATGCGCACCACGTCGCCCGATCGTGGCGCCTGGATCCACTGGGTGGCGCTGATCGCGATGCCGACATGGTTGATGACACCGGATCCGACGCTGGACTCGAGGAAGATGAGGTCGCCGGCCTGCACCGGCTGAGTGGTCCACTCGACGGCGGTGCCGAAGGTGACCTGCGCGCCGCTGTAGTGAGGCAGCGAGATGCCGATCTCTGCGAAGGCGGCCATCGTGAGGCCGCTGCAATCCCAGCTGTCGGGGCCGGCAGCGTTGAACTTGTACGGCTTGCCGAGCTGCGCCTGAGCAAAGGTCAGGACCGTTGCCAGACGGCTGTCGGTCGTGACGATCGCCGGCGCAGCGGCCGGCGTGGACACCGGCAACCGGCCACCGGCCGGCACGGCCAGGCGCATGCCCGGGTAGATCACGCTGGTGAGTGTGAGCTTGTTCGCCGCCAGCAGATCGGACACCTTCACACCGAGCGCCGGGGCGATCCCCGTCAGGTAGTCACCCGAGCGGACCACATATTCGAGCGTCGCTGCCGGCGCGGGAACCGCCGCAGCAGCCGGCGCGGCGATCGGCACGACCTTGGTGACGGGCAGGATGCCACCGGCAGGCACCGTCAGCTGGGTGCCGGGGTGGATCACGCTGGTTGCGGTGAGGCTGTTGGTGGACAGCAGGACGGACAGCTTCACCCCCATGCGGGTGGCGATTCCCGACAGGTAGTCACCCGCCACCACCGTGTAGACGAG
>JBAVTH010000483.1:0-2595 GCA_049696035.1 Ilumatobacteraceae bacterium | reverse complement strand
TCGTGGAAGTGGATCTCGCCCTGCGTGGTGGGGGCGGTGAAGTCGGGGGCGGTGTCGCCGAGGCGGACGGTCATGGTGGGCTCCTTGTTGCGCGGGACGAGTTGCGTTGGTGACTGCAACATTACCGAGATACCCGACTATTCCAGTCAAGAATAAGTTCCTTGACACGTGACTAATCAGTCACATATTGTTCGACCTGTGTTCGAGCCCGAAGCCTCCGCCGACGCCGTCTTCAAGGCGCTCGCCGACGTCACCCGGCGTTCACTGCTGGACGCGCTGTTCGTGCACGACGGGCAGACGGTGCAGGCGTTGTGCGACCGCTTCCCTGCGATGACCCGCTTCGGCGTGATGAAGCACCTGGGCGTGCTGGAGGCCGCCAACCTCGTCACCACCCGGCGCGAGGGTCGCACGAAGCTGCACTTCCTCAACCCTGTGCCCATCCAGCAGCTCGCCGACCGCTGGATCAGCAAGTACGCCCAGCCGTTCGCCCGCGCCCTGCTCGACCTGCAGGGCGCCGTCGAGCAACACCCCTCCCAATCCGCATAGCGAAGGAGCCTCTCCGTGGCCATCACCCGTCATCAGTACCGCATCTTCATCAAGGCACCCATCGATCAGGTGTGGAGCGCGCTGCTCGATCCAGCGTTCACCCGCCGGTACTTCCACGACACCGCCTTCGATTCGATGCCGCAGGCCGGCGCTGCGTATCGCACCTCGACGGGCGACGGTCGCCCAGCGGTCGACGGCACGATCGAAGTGCTCGAACCACCGCACCGGCTGGTGCAGACCTGGCACGTGCTCTACGACGCGGCGATGGAGGCCGAGCCGCCGTCGCGGGTGGAGTGGACGCTCACGGTGGCGGGCGAAGGGCTGACGCGTCTGGACCTGGTGCACGGCGATCTCGCGCGCAGCCCGCTCACGTGGGCGACCGTGAAGGACGGATGGGTCTACGTGCTGGATGGTCTGAAGACGGTGCTGGAGACCGGCGAGCCGCTGCCGGCGGCGACCGCCGAGGAGGCGCTTGCGGTCAGTGCCGATCCCGCCGGCGACTGGCACCGCGCCCAGGGCATCGAGTGCAACAACGGTGTCTGGGAGATGGTCGCCATGGAACAGCGAACAGCGGCCGACGACGAGGAGATGCTGCGCCGGGCCTACGCCTCCGCTTACCACTGGCAGCGGGCAGCGCGGCGCGGGCCGGAGAACGAGGCGCGCTCGCTGTACATGCTGGCCAAGGCGCACCTGCTGGCCGGCCTCGCTGCCCGATCGCTGCACTACGCCGACGCATGCCTCGCCCAGTGCATGCAGCACGGCCTCGTCGACTTCGATCTGGCATACGCGCACGAGGCGCGGGCGCGGGCACTGCGCGCGATGGGGCGCGAGGACGAGGGACTGGCCGAATGGGCTGCCGCTCTCGCCGTTCCCGTCACCGACCCTGATGACAAGGCGATCGTCGACGGTGACTTCGCCGACGCCCCGTGACGGCAAGCATGGGGGCCATGCTGTGCAGCTCTCCGGGGCCGCGAGCGTCAGCAGCCGGTGAGGTGTGGCGGGGTGACGGTCTCGTCGAAGGTGGCGGTGACGTTCTGAGTGCCGGCCGTCCAGTTGAGGGTCCCCGATGCGAAGCGGCACAGCTTGGCCGGCCTCGCCGGGTTGTTCCGGGCGCCGTTGCACCTGATGTAGATGCCCATCTCGATCGTCCAGCTGAAGCTGGTCGTGCCGCCGCCGATCGTCTGGGCGCCGGTGTCCCACACCAGGGTGCTGTTCGTGCCGGTGACCGTCGTCGCGTCGGTCATCGACCAGTAGTTGGAGTAGGTGACGGTGGCGGTGCCGCCGCACGGGCATGCGCCGCCCAGCGTGGAGTTGGCGGTGGTGCGGATGCGACCCTGCCCCGAGGCCGGTCTGGTGATCTGCAGGCTGACGGTGAAGAGCGAGGGGTACGTGTGCCGGCACGCAAGGGTGCCACTGTCGGCGAAGGCGGTGGAGGTCGAGATCATCGGCACCGTCGCCAAAACGGTGCCGGCCGCCGCGAGGTTGCGCAGCAACGCACGACGAGACTGTCCGTCCGGAGTCTGCCCAGGTGACGGACGGATCGCGGCTGCCACTCTGTGCGTCTGCAGGCTCACGCCCTCAGGATAGTTGAAGGAACGATCGGATCGTCATCGCGGCATCGAAGGCGTCACCGTAGACGAGGGACGCCGCGGGAACGCTCTTCGCCAGCCGCTCGAGCGAACGGAACCGGCTGATGGTGTCGCCTTCGGGCCGCATCGTCGCTTCCATCAGCGTCACGAGGGTCGCGGCGGGAGAGAGCGGCGTCAGTGTCGCGACCGCACCATCGAGGTACTGAGGGAACACGATCGCCGCGATCGCCGCGGTCGGCGCGTCGGTGCTGCCAGGGTGGCCCAACAGCGAAGGCGGCACGAACCGTTCGTCAGTCTCGTAGAGGGATCCGGGCGTGCCCAGGTGGGCGATGTGGTCCGCGAGCAGCGTCACCGATGCCGGGCGGAGCGCCACTGGCTTGCCGTACCTGACGACGGTCGTGTCGTCGCCGAGCGCAGCGACTTCGTCGGTGAGCAGCTCGCCGCCGGTGACGGCGAGCGT
>JBAVTH010000482.1:0-1753 GCA_049696035.1 Ilumatobacteraceae bacterium | reverse complement strand
TCAGGACGGGCCACCCGCGCCGCAGTCGCATAGCCGAGACCGTTGCCGAGGCAGCCGTACGGGCCGGTGTCGAGCCAGCAGCCGGGCTGCTGCACCTCGACGAACTTGCCGGCGTACGACGCGAAGTCGCCGCCGTCGCAGATCACCACGGCGTCGCGCGCCATGCGCCGGCCGAGCTCGCCGTAGATGCGGCTCGGCTTGATCGGTGCGCTGTCGTCGTCGAGCAACACGGCGTCGGCGGCGCGGCCCTTTTCCTCGGCGGCACGCAGCTCGGCGATCCAACCGGCGCGGTCGATCGAGGGGCCGGGGCCGTCCGCCAGCGCGCGCAGCACCAGGTTGCTGTCGCCGGCGACTGTGGGTACGTCCACGTGCTTCGCCCGTTGCTCCTCGCTGTCCACGACATGCGCGACGAGCGCGCTGCCGAAGCGGCCGAAGCCGAGGCGGAAGTCGAGCGGTGTCCCCCACACCACGACGAGGTCGGCGCGCGCCTTCAGCAGGCCGCGGGTGCGCAAGAAGGCCAGTTCGTGATCGGCGGGCAGCACACCGCGGCCGAGGCCGTTGAAGAAGCACGGCACGCGCAGGTGCTCGACGGCGGCACGCAGCGCATCCCACGCGCCGTCCCAGTACACGTCGCTGCCGATGATGAACGCGGGCCGCTCGGCAGAGGCGATGAGTGCGGCCAGCGCGGCCACCTCGTCGTCGTCGGGAGCCGCGCCGAGGCCGACGCACTCGTCGACCGCAGGGATGTCGCCGGCCGACGGACCGAACACGTCGAGCGGGAAGTCCAGGAACGTCGGCCCCCGATGCGGCGTCATCGACAGGCGCGCCGCGGCGTGCACCATCGCTCCGGCCTGGGCACCGTCCTTCACCGTGGCGGCGCTCTTGGTGATCGACTGCATCACCGGCACATGATCGAACTCCTGCAGCGAACCGCTGCCCCAGCGCTGCTGCGGCGCTCGACCGCCGAGCACGACCAGTGGCGAGCCGTTGAAGAACGCACTGGTGGTGGCCGACACGCCGTTGGTGATGCCCGGCCCGGCGGTGAGCGCGGCGAAGCCCGGCTTGCGGGTGAGCTTGGCGTAGGCCTCGGCCGCAAAGGTGGCGGTCTGCTCGTGGCGGGTGTCGATCACCTTCATGCCCTGGTCGCGCGCCGCGTCGTACAGCGGCCAGATGTGCCCACCGTTGAGGGTGAACATGGTGTCGGTGCCGAACGCCATCAGCGCGGCCACCGCCTGCTGCCCCGCATGGCCGTCGATGTGTGTGCTGTCGTCGCTCATCCGCCCAGTGTTCCAGACCCGTCGGGCGCGGAACCACGTCAGACCGTCCAGGTTCGCGCCCACGGGCGCGCTTCGGTGCCGGAACCGTCATGGTTCCGCGCCCGTGGGCGCGGAACCATGACACTGGTCTCAGCCGATCGGGGTGAGCCCGAGTGCGACGCGCCCGCTGAACAGCGTCTGCTTCGCCCGCGGCAGTGGGTGATAGACGACGGCGTGCGCGTCGCGCAGCAGGCGCTCGAGTTCGCCGTCGCGACAGAAGGCAGTGCCACCGGCCACCTCCATCGCCAGCCGGACCGTGTCGATCGTCGCCGAGGAGGCGACGGACTTACGGGACAGCACACGGCTCGCATGCTCGTCGGTGTTCGCGAACTGCAGGTTGTCGGAGTCGACGAACATGGCCGCCACCACATCGACCGCGGTCGTGTGCGCGTTGAGCATCTCGCCGATCTGGTGGAACAGGTGTGGCGCATCCTTGC
>JBAVTH010000481.1:0-25173 GCA_049696035.1 Ilumatobacteraceae bacterium | reverse complement strand
CCGTCGACTTCGAGATCCCCGACTCGCAACCCAGCGCCTTGACGAGATCGTCGACCTTCCTCGTCGAGGTGCCGGTGATGTACGCGGTCATGATCACCGCCCACAACGCTTTGTCGATCCGCCGGCGTGGCTCGAGCAGCTCCGGGAAGAACGAGCCTTGGCGGAGCTTGGGGATCCCGATCTCGACATCACCGCCCGGGGTCGAGATCAGCTTCGGGCGATGCCCGTTGCGTTGCGTCACACGCTCGCTGGTGCGTTCACCGGGTGCAGCACCGATCGTCGAGGTGAGTTCCGCTTCGATCAACTCCTGCAACGCCACGGTGAGGATGTCGCGCAGCGACGTCGACAACGACGCGTCGGTGCCGAGCAGACGCGTGGCAAGGTCGGATAGGGCAAACTCATGAGTGGTCATCGTGCGGCCTTCTTGTTGGCTTGGTCGCTTACGAGAATCGCACGATGACCACCATCACCCCGACGATGGCCGCCGACTCCTACACCACGTGATGGGACTCACCCCCGAGCCCCCCGAAACACACTGGCACGCCATTGGCAACGAGGGTGGAAAAACCAGCGAGCCACTCCGAAGAGTGGCTCTGACCTGGGATTACTTGGCAGCCCCAACGGGATTCGAACCCGTGCCGCCACCTTGAGAGGGTGGTGTCCTAGGCCACTAGACGATGGGGCCATGCTGCTTGCAGTGCTGACTTCCGGCCCGGAGGGCCGTGTGAACGCCTCGGCAAGCCGTTGCGTTGGTTGGGGCGCAAGGAATCGAACCCTGAATAACAGAACCAGAATCTGCTGTGTTGCCAGTTACACCACGCCCCACCGGGGATTCCCCGAAGGGCGACAGAAGTGTAGCGAGCGACCTCGGCATCTCCCACCGCCAAATTCAGCCAGTGATCTGCAGTAGCCGATCGAAGCCGATGATGCGGCCGACGGCCACCCCCGCGGCCTCCTTCAACTCGTGCCACGTCACGTCGCGACCACGAACGGGGCTGGTTCGCGTGGGCGACACGTATGCCGTCAGCCCGAGCTCCTGGCTGATCAGGCGGATGCGCAGTGCGTGGTACGGGTCGCTCACCAGCAGGACGCTCCCGAGACTTCGCCCACGCAGTTCATCGCGGGCTTCGAGCAGCGAGTCGTAGGAGGTGCTGCCACCGACCTGCACGATGGCATCAGCCGGGACCCCGCGGTCCTCGAGGTACGCCGCAGACGCCTGCGCTTCCGTGAAGCGATCGCCCGGTTGGTTGCCTCCGGTGGTGACCACCAACGGCGCCAGGCCTCTCTGCCACAACTCGACGACATGGTCGAGGCGGGCGGCCAGCTGCGGTGATGGCCGTCCGTCGTACTGGGCGGCGCCGAGGACCACGATGGCGTCGACCCGACGGGCCTGATCGGTGTTGCCGGTGCGGAACACGATCCACAGCGTGCACAGGTAGTAGAGGGCGAGTACGCCCACGAGGGCGGCGGTGACGCGGCGAGCTCGGCGCCACCTGCTGACCGTCTGGAGCGCGAGACTGGTGTCGCGCGGCTCGTCGACCACGACGCCCTCGGGAGGGCTGTGATCGGAGGCCGCGTCGAGCGTCAAGAGAGCGAGGCCTCCGCGGCCCGCATCCGGCGCAGCGTCTCCACCCGGCCGAGCACCTCCAGTGCCTCGAACAGCGGCGGGCCGACGGTGCGCCCTGTGACCGCAACACGCACCGGCGCCTGCGTCTTGCCCAGCCTGAGCCCGTGCGCCTCGCCGATCGTCTCGAGTGACGACTTCAGCGTGTCGGCCGTCCATTCAGCCAGCGAGTGATAGGCGATCACCGAATCGTGCAGCACCGAGACGGCCTCTGGTGCAGCGAACGTCTTCTCCCACGCCGCGTCGTCCACCACAGGGTCGGCCTGGAACAGGAAGTCGACCACGCCCGGCGCTTCGGCCAGTGTGACGCAACGGGGTTGGATGTGCGGGGCCATCGCGAGGAACATCGCCTCGTCGAAACGATCGGCCGGGAACGACGCGCCGTTCAACAACCACGGGCGACAGGCGTCCATGAACTGCTCCGGTGTGAGCTTGCGGATGTACTCGCCGTTGAAGGCGGCCAGCTTCTTCAGGTCGAAGAACGCCGGCGAGTGGTTGACATCCTCCAGCAGGAAGTCGGCCTCCATCTGCTGCCACGGCTGGATCTCGTCACCCTTGGGCGTCCAGCCGAGGGTCATCAAGTAGTTCACCATCGCCTCAGCGAGGTAGCCCTCGTCGCGGTACTGCTCGAGCGCGACCTTGTCGCGACGTTTCGAGATCTTCTTGCGCTGCTCGTTCACCAGTAGCGGAACGTGCGCCCACACGGGCGCCGCGCTGCCCAACGCCTGCCACATCATCTGCTGCTTCGGGGTGTTGCTGAGATGCTCCTCCGCGCGCAGTACGTGGGTGATGTTCATCGCCAAGTCGTCGACCACGTTGGCCAGCAGGAACATCGGGCTGCCGTTGCCCCGCAGCAGCACGAAGTCCTCGATGAGCGCGTTGTCGAATTCGACGGCGCCGCGAACGAGATCGTGCACGATGGTGTTCCCGGCAGGCACCTTGAAGCGCACCACGTGCCCAGGGCCGGGGCCGAGGCCGCGCTCGCGCGACCAGCCCTGGTAGCCCTGGTTGCCCTCCGCCTTGTTGCGATCCTCGATGTCGGCCGCGGTCATGTCGCAGTAGTACGCGAACCCTCCCTCGACCAACTGCTGCGCAGCGGCGACGTGGGCGTCGGCGAAGTCGCTCTGGAAGTACGGGCCTTCGAAGTGCGGGTCGTCGGCGCTGATGCCGATCCAGGCGAGGGCATCGACGATGCCCTGCGTCCACTCGGGTCGGTTGCGTTCTGCATCGGTGTCCTCGATGCGCAGCACGAAGGTGCCGCCCAGTCGCCGGGCGAGCGCCCAGTTGAACAGCGCGGTACGTGCACCGCCGACGTGGAAGTACCCGGTCGGCGACGGGGCAATGCGAAAACGTGGACCACTCATGCCCGGTCGAGGCTACCTTCGGCCCTACGTCAGAAGGGCCAGGTTGCGCAGCTGGCGCACGGCGACCGACAGGGTCGTCAGGTCGTGGGCGTCGACACGGCGGAGCTCGGTGAACATCGCCATCGTCCTGCCGACCATGCGATCGTTGGCCGCCTGCCAGTCGGGAACCGTGCCGGCGGCCAGCGCATCGTCGGTCAGGTCGGAGAGCGCGCCCACCAGATCGTCGCGCAGCGCAGAGCGGGCTTGCGTCTGCCAACGGGTGCTGCGCGGAAGGCGGCCGACCGCGTCCCACAGCCAGGTCAGGTCGAGGAGGTCGAAGATGTGCCAGTACGCCGCGGCAACGTCCTTCAACGAACGGCCGCTGCGGGCGGAGAGATCCATCATGTCGAAGCACGTGTGCAACAGCGGCCACTGCACGCTGCGCTCGGCCAGCACCTCGGGAACTCCGGCGGCCAGGCGGCTCGCCTCGTCGGCGAACGCCTGCTCGCGGATTCGGCCGCGCAGCGAGCCTTCGAGAGCGACGAGCTCCTGCATGCCATCGCGGTACGTTGCGACTGCGGCGGCGATGTCGAGCGGCAGCTTGCGGTGACGAAGCAGCCACAGGGTGCCGCGCTCGGCCATTGACCGGAGCTCGAGGAACAGGTCGATCTGCACGTCGAGCTTCACGCGGCCGGTGAGGTCGTCGACCTGTTGCCAGAGGTCGATCAACCCGAAGATGTCGCGCGCCGCCAACCAGGCGCGGGTGGTGTCGACCACGCTGACGCCGGTTTCCTCCGACACGCGGTGATCGAACGAGATGCCCGACAGGTTGACCAACTGGTTGCAGACCTGGGTGGCGACGATCTCGCGACGCAAACGGTGGCTGACGATCTGGTCGTGGAACTCGCGCTGCAGGCGAGCAGGGAAGTAGCGGACGAGATCCGGCTCCAGGTACGGATCGTCAGGCAGGTCGCTGCGCACCATCTCCGCCACGTTGGCGGTCTTCGTGTACGCCAGCAGCACCGCGAACTCGGGGGTGGTGAGACCGGTGCCTGCAGCCTGGCGCTCCGCGATCTGGCGGTCGGTGGGCAGGAACTCCAAGGCTCGGTTGAGCCACCCTTCGCTCTCCAGCGTGTTGAGGTAGCGGCTGTGCACGTTCACCATCGGCAGCGCCTGGCGGCGGGCGATCGCAAGCGCCAGTGTCTGGGCGCGGTTGTCGTCGAGTACGAGTTCGCCGACCTCGTCGGTCATGTCGGCAAGCACCTCGTTGCGCTGCTGCACCGTCAGGGTGCCAGCCGCGACCGCCGCACCCAGCGCGATCTTGATGTTCACCTCATGGTCGCTGCAGTCGACACCGGCCGAGTTGTCGATGGCGTCGGTGTAGATGAGGCCACCCGCAAGCGCGTACTCGACGCGTCCGCGTTGGGTGAAGCCGAGGTTGCCGCCCTCCCCCACCATCTTGCAGCGCAGCTCGGCGCCGTTCACCCGCAGGCCGTCGTTGGCACGATCGCCCACCTCGGCATGGGTTTCGCTCGCGGCCTTCACGTAGGTGCCGATACCGCCGTTCCAGAGCAGGTCGACCGGGGCGCGAAGGATCACCGAGAGCAACTCGTTGGGAGTGAACGACTCGCGCTCGGTACCCAGCCGGCGGCGAGCTGCTTCGCTCAGCTCGATCGTCTTCTGCGAGCGAGGGAACACCCCGCCACCAGCGGAGATGAGCGCCGGGTCGTAGTCGGCCCAACTGCTGCGCGGCAGGGCGAACAGGCGCTGCCGTTCAGCGAACGACGCCGCCGCATCGGGCTGGGGGTCGATGAAGATGTGGCGATGGTCGAAGGCGGCCACCAGTTGCAGGTGCGCCGACCGCAGCAGCCCGTTGCCGAAGACGTCGCCGCTCATGTCGCCGACGCCGACGACGGTGAGCACATCGGTCTCCACGTCCTTGCCGATGGCTGCCGCGTGCCGACGCACGCTCTCCCACGCGCCACGGGCGGTGATGCCCATCACCTTGTGGTCGTAGCCGACGCTGCCTCCGGAGGCAAACGCATCGCCCAGCCAGAATCCGTAGTCGGCCGCGATGCCGTTGGCGATGTCGCTGAAAGTGGCCGTGCCCTTGTCGGCGGCCACGACCAGGTAGGGGTCGTCGCCGTCGAGCCGCACGGTTGCCGGCGGCGGCACGATCTCGTCGTCGACGATGTTGTCGGTGAGGTCGAGCAGGCCGGAGATGAACTGCCGGTAGCACGCCACGCCCTCGGCGCGGAGCTCCTCGGGGCCGGCCGGAGGCCGCTTGAGCACGAACCCGCCCTTGGCGCCCGTGGGGACGATGACGGCGTTCTTCACGATCTGGGCCTTGACGAGGCCGAGGACCTCGGTGCGGAAGTCCTCACGACGGTCGCTCCAGCGAATGCCACCGCGGGCGATGCGCCCGTTGCGCAGGTGCACGCCCTCGACCCGCGGCGAGCAGACCCAGATCTCGAACAACGGTCGCGGCAATGGCAGCTCGGGCACCTTCGACGTGTCGAACTTGAACGCGATGACATCGCGGAAACCGGCGTTGGGGCCGGGCCGGAAGGCGTTGGTGCGGAGGGTGGCGTCGATGAGGGCGAGCAGAGCGCGCAACGTGCGATCGTCGTCCAGGCTGGGCACGCCATCGAGCGCCTCGATGATCGCCGATCGGGCGTGACCGATGACGTCAGGAGTGTCCACCCGAGCCGGGTCGAAGCGAGCGGTGAACAGCTCGACGAGTTGTGCCGCGACGCCGGCGTGGCGCACCAGAGTGGTCTCGATGTACTGCTGGCTGAACGGGAAGCCGATCTGCCGCAGGTAGCGCGAGTAGGCGCGCAGCAGCTCGACCTGGCGGGCGGCGAGGCCCGCGGACAGCACCAGTCTGTTGAGACCGTCGACCTCGACCCTGTTGTCGAACTCGGCCACGAACGCCCGCTGCACTTCGGCCCGCACCTCGTCGGTGAGCTCCACCCCGTGGGGCACCTGGACACCGACGTCGTGCAACCAGACACTGCGCGGGCCAAGCTGGAAGTGGAAGGCGCGTTCATCGAGTGCGCGGAAACCGAGGTTGTCGAGCAGTGGCAGCAGATCGGCGATCGGCACCGCCGAGCCGCCGTGGTACACCCTGAATCGCCATTCCGAAGCCGTCACCTCGGTGAAGTGCATCATCGCCGTGTCGACCTGCCGATCGGCACCCCCGGCCAGCACTCGATCGATGATGGGGAGGTCGATGGCAGCGCTGTTGGGCCAGTTCAACTCGTCGTAGCCCGCCGGCACGATCGGGAGCAGGCGATCGAGCAGTACGTCGGCTGCTGCGTCACCGACTTCGGCCGCCAATGCCTCGCGGGTGGCTGCCGCCCAATCGGCGGCCACCTGCCCGGTGGTTCCCTGAATGCTCACCTGCTTGTCCTTCCCGACGACGCTGTCGCGAACTAGGTGCACTCAGTGTGCCACAGGCCCCGCTGGCACACCGTCGACCGACGCCCGGTATGGTCCCACGCATGGCTCAGATCAACGTCCTCGGCGAGGAGCTGCAACCGTGCTCGTTCGACCCCGTGACCGGCTACTACCGCACCGGCTGCTGCGAGAACCACGGCGACGACCCGGGTCTGCACGTGATCTGCGTGGTGTGCACCGATGAGTTCCTCAGCTACTCGCGCAGCGTGGGGAACGACCTGAGCACGCCGATGCCTCAGTACGGGTTCGGTGGGCTGCACGCCGGCGACCAGTGGTGCCTGTGCGCCAGCCGATGGCAGGAAGCTTTCGAAGCCGGTAGTGCACCGCAAGTTCGCCTGGCCTCCACCCATGTCTCCGCGCTGGAGTACTGCTCGCTGGCCGACCTCACCGCCCACGCCGTCGACGCCGCGCCATGACCCTGCAGATCACCCACGACGGGCCCGTGTGCATCGTCACCATCGACCGACCGGAAGTCCGCAACGCAGTCGACGGCCCAACTGCCGCCGCGTTGGCCGCGGCCTTTCGGGAGTTCGATGCGAACGACTCCCTGTCGGTGGCGGTGCTCACCGGTGCTCACGGCACGTTCTGCGCCGGCGCCGACCTGAAGGCGATCACCGACGGTCGGGGGAACCGCGTCGACCGCGACATCTCGCTCGACGGGCCGATGGGCCCGACTCGGATGCTGCTGTCGAAGCCCGTCATCGCCGCGGTCGAGGGCTTCGCTGTCGCCGGTGGCCTGGAGCTTGCGGTCTGGTGCGATCTGCGCGTCGCCGCCAGCGATGCGGTGTTCGGGGTGTACTGCCGGCGGTGGGGCGTGCCGCTCGTCGACGGTGGCACCGTGCGGCTGCCCCGTCTGATCGGCCACAGCCATGCTCTCGACCTCATCCTCACCGGCCGCGGCGTGAGCGGCGAGGAAGCGATTCGAATGGGACTCGTGAACCGATCCGTCGCACCAGGCGACGCGCTTGCCGGCGCCCTGGCCCTGGCTGGCGAGATCACTGCCCTTCCCCAAGGCTGCATGCGTCGCGATCGTCAGAGCAGCTACGAGCAGTGGGATCTTCCGTTGTCGCACGCGCTCGCCAACGAGACCCGGTTGGGCCTCGCCACGATCGCGACCGGCGAGACCCTGGCCGGGGCAGCCCGGTTCGCCGGCGGTGAGGGCCGCCACGGGAGCCGGGCCTGACCTCCCGCGCAGCCGCATGGGACCACTCGACACCACAGCGATATGGTCTGGCGGTGGACGGCCTTCCCCTCGTCGATCTCTCGCAGTGGACCGACGGCACCGATGCCGAGGGTGTCGCGGCGGCGGTCGACGCCGCGCTGACCTCGGTGGGGTTCTTCCTCGTCACCGGCCACGGAGTCGACGCCGGGCTGATCACCGAGACGCGGCGGTTGTTCGCCGAGTTCTTCTCCCTCACGCCCTCCGTGAAGGCGACTGTGCGCATGCCGCAGCTCGGGATGGCCGGCTGGGCACCGATGGGCATGGAGGCCAACGGGTACTCCTTCGGCCACGAGACACCACCCGACATGAAGGAGAGCTACCGGCTCGGCGCGCACGTCCTACCCGGCCGCGCGGCCCTTCGTGGCGACAACGTGTGGCCGGCCTCCCCCGACGGCTTTCGCGACACGGTGACGCGCTACATCGCGGCAGTCGACGCCCTGCACATGGAGCTGCTCCGCGTCTGCGCGGCGGCACTCGGCCTCGACGATCCCGAGCACTTCGCCCGCTGTGCAGAACGCAACGACAACACGCTCAACGTCAACTGGTACCCACCGCTGGCTCACGTGGGCACCCCTCGCCCCAACCAGTACCGAATCGGCCCGCACACCGACTTCGGCACGCTCACCGTGCTGCACCGCGAACCCGGCTCATCGGCCCTCGAGGTGCAGCTTCCCGACGGCCGCTGGGTGCATGCCCCGGTGGCCGATGACGCGTTCACGATCAATGCCGGCGACATGCTCGCCCACTGGTCCGGTGGGCGTTGGCGTTCGGCAATCCACCGCATGCTGCCCCCCGCCGGCGCCGACACCGACCCGGGGCTGATGTCGCTGGTGTACTTCTGCGAACCCGATCCGGAGACGATGATCGTTCCATTCGGCGGGGGCGATGCCGTGAACGCCGGCGACTACCTGCGCGCCAAGATCGAGGCGATCACGATGCCGATCGGCGAGTAGCCGTCAGCCCCACCAGAACGACGCGGCGATGACGGTGTAGAGGGCGAGCAGCGCCACGCCCGACCTGCAACTCGCGTTGCCGTCGAGCCCACGGCGGCGTTGATGCCAAGTACCCTTGCATCGTGCACGAGCACCTCGCCGCCGCTCCCCCGAAGCCGCTGCTGCGCGGCTGGGCCCACCTGGTGTCGTTTCCCGTGTGGATGGTGCTGGGCGTCGGCCTCGTCGTGCTCGCCAACGTGGCGCTGCCCGGCCGCCTGCTGCTGGGTGTCTACGTCACCGGCACCGGCACCATGTTCGGTGTCTCGGCGATGTACCACCGTGGACGCTGGCAGCCACAGGCCAAAGCGTTGATGCAGAAGTTCGACCGGTCGGCGATCTTTCTCGCGATCGCAGGCGGCTACACGCCGATTGCGTTCGTGTGCCTCGACGGCTGGGTACGGGTAGCCGTGCTCGTCACTGCGTGGGTCGGAGCGCTGGTCGGCATCGCGTTGCACTGGGTGCCCAGCGTGCCCAAGGCATGGCGCGGGGCCAGCTACATGATCGTCAGTTGGGCCGCATTGCTGGTGTTCCCCCAGTTGGCCAGGGGCCTGGGGACTGCGGGCTTCTCGCTGCTGCTCGCCGGCGGCGCCTGCTACACCATTGGCGCCATCTCGTTGGCCACCCAGTGGCCCAACCCGTGGCCGCGGATCTTCGGTTTCCACGAGGTGTTCCACGCGTTCACCGTGGTGGCCGCCGCGCTGCAGTTCGTCGCCATCTCCTACGCCGTCGTACCACAACTATGAAGCAGGTCGTCGACAGCACGGCGCCACGCCCGCCCCGAGTGGGCAGCGTGGCCCCCCTGGGCCGCGACGAAATGCTGGCGGAGCTCGACTGGGTCGACCTCGAGATCTCCCTCGACTTCTCCGCGTCCGATCTGGGTCAGGTGCACGTGCAGGGCACTCGCAGCATCGCGGCGCTGTTCGTCGGCACCGACCTTCAACGCGCGCGCATCATCGACGCCGTGTTCGAGTCCTGCGATCTGTCCGGAGCGCGTCTCGACGAGGCCTCGCTGACTCGGGTCGAACTGCGCGGGTGTCGCCTGTCCGGCGCGCAGTTCAACGCCGGCCGCCTGACCGACGTGAGGTTCGTCGACTGCCGGCTCGACGGCGCCAGCTTCCGCATGGCGAACGGCGACCGGGTCTGGTTCGACGGTTGCATGCTGCAGGAAGCCGAGTTCACCGCTGCCCAACTGACGCACGTCCGCTTCGACCACTGCGACCTGACCGCCTCCGACTTCTCGCAGGCGCGCATCCCCGACGCGTCGTTGCACGGTTCCGTCGTCGAGGGGGTACGCGGCGTTGCAGGGCTGCAGCGCCCGGTCATCGATGCCGAGCAAGTGGTGCCCTTCGCCTACTCCCTGATGGCGGTGCACGGCGTGGTCGTGGCCTCCGACGAGGTGGAGGGATGAGGATCGGTCTCACCACACTGGTCGTGCGCGGCTACGACGAAGCGATCCGCTTCTACGTCGACGCCGTCGGTTTCGAGCTGCTCCACGACGACGCTCAGGGCGACGGGAAGCGGTGGGTCGTCGTCGCGCCGCCGGGCCGCGGCAACGGGTTGCTGTTGGCGCAAGCTGTCGGGCCTGCACAGCAAGCAGTCGTCGGCAACCAGGCCGGTGGCAGGATCGGCTTCTTCCTCTACGCCACCGACTTCGACGGGCAGTACGAGCGCATGCGGTCGGCGGGAGTCGAGTTCCTCGAGCCCGTACGCGACGAGGCCTACGGCAAGGTCGTGGTCTGGCGCGACCTGTACGGCAACAAGTGGGACCTCCTGGAAGACCGCCACTGACGGCAGGCCTTCCCGCCGGGCCCGCGTCACTGGAACGGCTCACCCCACGGGCGGCACCAACGATGTTGCGGCAAGGTTCGCCGCAACATCGGCGCGTGCGCCGCGAATGTGCACCCGCTGGGCAACCAGCACGCCCGCGACGACGGTCGAGGCACCCAGCACCTGCACGGGCCGCACCGATTCGCCCAGAAACACGACCGACCACACGATCACCAACGCCACCTCGAGGGTGAGCACCATCGCCACCACACCGGGGGCGACGTAGCGCAGCGCACGGAAGAAGCACACGCTCGACACCACCGTGGGGATCAGCGCAAACATCCCGACCTCGGCCAGCAGGCTGCCCCCTCTGGGCACGACGAGCCCGTCGAGCAAGGCGATCGGAGCCATCACGAGGCCGGCGCCGAGGGTGATCCAGGCGGCACTGACCACGCCGTCGACGGAGGGCGGCATGAGCCTGCTGCTGATGATCATGTAGGCCGCGAACATCAGAGCCTGCACCACGGTGAGCGCCACCCCAACGGCACTGATCGTGCCGACGCCGCCGAACAACTCGGGCACAGTGAGTACGACGCCCACCATCACGAGGGCGAGCGCACCCCAGGTGCCGCGACTGGCCCGCACACCCAGCAGCACCGAGCCGACGACCACGAAGACGGGGTAGGTGTAGACGACGACGATGTAGACCGACGCGTCGAGGCGCTGGAGCGCGTAGAAGCCGAGCAGGACGAGCAGCCCGAAGACGACTCCCAGCAGCAGTGCAATGCGTCGGGGCACGGCAAGGGGGTCGGGGCCGCCGTGCCGCCGCCAGATCGCGAGCACGGTCCACAGCACCGCCGTTGCAACGGTGAACCGCCAGAACAACAGCGAGGTGGGCCCCAGACTGCCGAGCAGGTCCTTGCCGACCACTGAGGACAACGAGTACGCCGTCGCCGACGCCGCAGCCCAAAGGGCGCCCCGCGTGTGATGACCATGTGGTGCGGTGAGTTGCACGGCTGCTCAGCGGCGCGACGCGCTGCGATGCACGGCCACGAGATCTTCGAGGCGCAACGGATTGCCCCAATCGCGCAGCAGGGCGTCGACATCGGGCACCGGCACCAGCTCGCCGGATGGCTGCTCGATCAACGACAGCTCGTAGCCGAACGCTTCGAACAGGCGGAGGTGCTCGCGAGCGGCAACCCCAGCAACGCGCTCGGTCATCTCGCACGAGAACTCGAAGACGATCACCGGATGATCGCGCTCGATCATCGAGGTCGCACCGCGCAGCACCATCGGCTCGGCCCCTTCGACGTCGATCTTGATCACGTCGACCCGATCGATGCCGAGATCGTCGAGGCGCACGGTGGGCACGATGGTCACGCTCGGGTCGATCGACTCCGATGCATCGCTACCGGTGAACCCGCCATTCGAGCCGATCGCCGAACGGAACGCGGCGAAGCCGATCGACTCGCTGAGCGCGAACGGCAGCAGGCGCACTTGGGCGAGGCCGTTGCGTTCGATGGTGAGCGCGATCAGTCTCGCGTTGTCGGGGTTGGGTTCGATCGCGTACACGCGACCCGTGGTGCCGACGATCGAAGCCGCCAGGGCGGTGTGCCACCCGACGTTGGCGCCGATGTCGATGAAGACCGAACCAGGAGCGAGGTGAGCGCGCAGCACGCGCTCGACATGCGGCTCCCACTGGCCGCTGCGGATGATCGCCGCAGACACCGACTGGTCGGCGCGGTCGAGGGCCACTTGGACCCCGTCGAGCTCGACGTAGACGACGTCGTCGGCCGACATCCGAACTACGAAGGGTGACGGCGACGTGCGTTGATCGACCATGCCGATGACCTGGCGCACGGTGGCTGCACTGAGCAGTTCGTGTTGGAGAGCATGCCTCACGCCCTCGGATTCGCCGGCGCTCACTCCAGCGGGGAAGAGCATGGCAACCAGTTCGTCGATCTCCGAATCGGTACGGCCACCGGCGGCTGGTGGCGCTGGCGTGCGGGGAGCCGTCGCCTTGTGAATCGTTCGTTTGAGACGCGAAGCCGCGTGAAGAACCTGATCGACAAGTCGCGGCGCCATCTCGCCATTGTGCCAGCAGCACCACCCGGCACCTCGGCATGGGGACGATCCACCTCGTCGCGGCTGCGCAGACACTCGTGGGCGCGAGCACCGTGTCGTCACAACTTCTCGCCAGGCGGCGTGTGCCTAGCTGAACAGCTTCTTCGCGATCACCATGCGCTGGATCTGGTTGGTGCCCTCGTAGATCTGGGTGATCTTGGCATCGCGCATCATGCGCTCGACGGGGAACTCGTTCGTGTAGCCATAGCCCCCCAGGAACTGCACGGCGTCGGTGGTGACCTGCATCGCGGTGTCGCTGGCGACGCACTTCGCCATCGCCCCGGCCATGCTCAGCTCACCATGCGGGTCGCCCTCGTCGGCGATCGCGCAGGCCTTGTGCACCAGACACCGGGAGGCTTCGATCTTCATCGCGCAGTCGGCGGCCATCCACTGCAGTCCCTGGTTGTCGGCGAGGGCACGGCCGAACGTGCGGCGCTCCTTCATGTACCCGACCGCGTAGTCGAGCGCGCCCTGGGCGACGCCCACGGCCTGGGCGCCGATGGTGGGCCGGCTGCGGTCGAGCGTGTGCATCGCGGCGGCGAAGCCCTCACCGACCTCACCGATTCGGTTGGCGTCGGGCACGCGCACGTCGTCGAGGCGGATCACACCGGTTGGCGAGCCCTTGATGCCCAGCTTGTGCTCCAGCTTGTCCACCTGCACGCCCCAGTCGGCCTCCACCAGGAAGGCGGTGATGCCCTTGTGGCGGTCGCCGGAGGTGCGGGCGAAGATGGTGTAGAGATCGCTGATGCCCGCGTTGGTGATCCAGCACTTGGTGCCGCTGATGATCCAGCTGTCGCCGTCGGCGACTGCCTTGGTGGTCATCGAGGCGACATCGCTCCCGGCGTCGGGCTCGCTGAGGGCATAGCTGCACTGGCTCTCACCGCTGCAGATGCGCGGGATGTACTTCGACTTCAACTCGTGGGACCCGAAGTTGATGACGGGCAGCATGCCCAGCTTGGAGATCAGGAACTGCAGGCTGGTGGCCACACAGGCTCGCGCGAGCTCCTCGGCGACGATCGCCTGATCGACCAGCGATGCGCCGCTGCCGCCGTACTCGACCGGGTAGCTGAGCGCGGTCAACTCCATGCTCTTCAGCGCTTCGAAGGTCTCCCACGAGTACTCGGCGGTGCGGTCGATCTCGCCGGCGAGCGGAGCGATCCTGGCGTCGCAGAACTGGCGGACGACAGCACGGAACTCTCGCTGCTCGTCGGTGAGTGTCATCGGCTGGCTCATCACGCCACTCTCACTTCCTGGCCCCTCTTCAAGGCCTCAGATGCCGACGAGAGTGCGCCAGTTGGCAGGGTACGCCCCCGCCACCTGCTGCGGGCTCTGCCGCAACGTGGCTTCCGGCACCATGTCGGCGATGGCACGGGCTTCGGTGTAGTGGTTGCCGTGCCCTACGCCCTTGAACAGGCTGCCCCGCGCGGCGACGAGGTCTGCCGGCGGGTTCGCATCGAGGAAGCCCCAGATGGTGAACGCGATGGTCAGGTCGTGCACGACCGGGGCCCGGCTGAACAGTGAGGCGCGCTTCAGGGCCACGCCGAGGCAGCCCTTGATCGCGTCGGAGGCGTGCTCGCCCGGCTGCAGCTGCAGACGATCCTTGAAGCCGTTCGCGATCTTGATCGCAAAGCCCTGGTCGGGGCCCTGGAAGCCGAGTTGCTCGCCGATGGGCTGGAAGCCCGTCAGGTCGCCGGGACGGTTCGGAGTCCACGGCTGCGGCACGAGGGCCGGCGAGCCATACGAACGGGTGGTGTCGACAACGGGTGTGGGCGAGAACTGAGGTGCGGCCATAGCACACTCAGTTATAGCCGCACCGCTCCAGTTGCGCCCACCCCTCCGGCTTGTGGAAGCCGCCTGGACAAACCACGCGTCAAACGGGAGCGTGGAGGAGGCCGTAGACGAGGCCGTCCTCGAGCGCCCGCCACGACGCTTCGATGATGTTGCCGCTGACGCCGATGGTGGTCCAGCTGCGGCTGCCGTTCGAGAAGTCGATGAGCACACGCGTGACCGCGCCCGTCGCCGTCGCTCCGTCGAGGATGCGCACCTTGTAGTCCGTCAAGTGCACCTTGTCGAGCTGTGGGAAACCTGCCCGCAGAGCAGTGCGCAACGCCTTGTCGATCGCGTTGACCGGGCCGTTGCCCTCGGCGGTGTGCACGTGACGCTCGGCCTGTTCACCCGAGCCGACCCACACCTTCACGGTCGCCTCGGTGGTGAACTCGCCGTTGGGCAGCTCATCGGTGATCACGCGCATGCTCTCGACGCGGAAGTCGGTCTGCTCCCAGCCGGTGGCACGGCGCATCAGCAGCTCCAGCGAGGCGTCGGCGGCCTCGAAGTGGTAGCCCTCGTGCTCGAGGCGCTTGAGGTCGTCGATCACCTGGTTGATCTCAGGCCCGTCGAGCGGCAGGCCCAGCTCTTCGGCCTTGATCTGGATCGTGGCCCGGCCTGCCATCTCGCTGACCACGAAGCGGGTGCCGTTGCCCACCAGCTCGGGAGCGATGTGCTCGTAGGCGTCCTTCGCCCGCTTGATCGCGCTGACGTGCAAGCCGGCCTTGTGAGCGAACGCCGAGGAGCCGACGTAGGGCGCCTGCGGGTTGAGCGGCCGGTTGAGCACTTCGGCGACGTGGTTGCTGACGGCGGTGAGCCGCTCGATGCGGCCTGCGGGCAGGCACGGGACGCCCAGCTTCAGCTGCAGGTTGGGGATCACGGTGGTGAGGTTGCAGTTGCCCGTACGCTCGCCGAGCCCGTTGAGCGTGCCCTGCACGTGGCGAGCGCCGGCACGCACGGCTGCCATCGAGTTGGCGACCGCGCAACCGGTGTCGTCGTGGCAGTGGATGCCGATGATGACGTCGTTGCCGACGTGGCGGAACACGTCGGCGACGATGGCCTCCACCTCGTGGGGCAGCGAGCCGCCGTTGGTGTCGCACAGCACGACGTGGCTGGCACCCTGCACCACGGCCGCCTCCAGCGCCCGCAGGCTGAACTCGGGGTTGGCCTTGTAGCCGTCGAAGAAGTGCTCGAGATCCACCAACACACGGCGGCCGGCGCCGTGGAGGAACGCCACGGAGTCGGCGATCATCGCCGCACCCTCGTCGAGCGTCGTCTGCAACGCCTCGGTCACCTGGTAGTCCCAGCTCTTGGCGACGATGCACACGGCGCTGGTGTTGGCATCGAGCAGGTTGCGCAGCGTCGCATCGTCGTCGGTCTTGCCCCGCGGACGACGGGTGCTGCCGAACGCCACCATGGTGGACGTGGTGAGGCGCAGCTCGGCGTTGGCGCGGGCGAAGAACTCGATGTCCTTTGGGTTGGCGCCGGGCCAGCCGCCCTCGATGTAGTGCACACCGAGGTAGTCCAGCTGCTCGGCGATGCGCAACTTGTCGTCGACCGTCGCCGACACGCCCTCCACCTGCAAGCCGTCGCGCAAGGTGGTGTCGAAGACTTCCACGAGTTGGAGTTCGGAGTTCATCGTGAGGCGCCCTTTGTGGAGAAATGAAAGAGCCGCCCGAAGGGGCGGCTCGGAGCGCACATCGGCGTGATGCCGAGGTGCGCTAGCAAATGATGATGATCGCGTCGTGGTGCGTAGAGGTTGCGAGCAAGGTCACGACGCCATTCAACCGTGCTTTTGCGCTGCCGTCAACATCATCGCCTGTGCACAACCTGTGTGTGAACGGTGGATGAACAAGAAAGTTCTGTGCGTAACCGCCTTTCCCTGCGGATAACCCTGTGAGGAGCGAAAATACCGCTTGACCTGCGGAAACGCCGGGTCCAGTATGAGCTTCGTACCGGAGAGCGCACGCCAACCGGAACCGGAGGAACGGTGCCGCAGAGACGGGGCAGCCAGCAATGGCGGTCCTGAGGAGCGGAGGGCCAACTCGGGTTCACGAGGTGGAAGCGGAGCCGGCAGGAGGATGATCCTGACGCCATGCGGTGACCTTTCGGGGGAGCAGCGTGGTGGTCGGGGAAGCGGAACCGGGCAACCGGGGAAGCCGAGCCGGCGGTCGAGGCGAAGGAAGCGGCAACCGGGCAACCGGGGGCAGCTGAAGGCGCAGCGGCTTCACTGTCGAGGAAGGAACCGGGCAACCGGGGAGACAGTCGGCAAAAGCGGATCGCCCGCCGAAGCGCAAGCTCCGACGGGCGATGACATTGGTCGAAGAGAAGGCTAACGCCCGAAGATCGATCGGTGGTGGATCACCCTCCGACCCAGGAGTCGCCCCGGGCGGCGCGCAGGCTTCGGCCCGCAGCGCAGCCCGGGGCGCTTCGCTTTTTCGCCCTCGGTCGACGACGCCGCTGCGGGCTCCCGAACCGGCCACCACGCAGGCGGCAACTACCCTCGGCGCCATGACCGAATCGGCACCGAGCACACCCCGACGAGAGATCTCCGCCAGCTATCAGCAGCAACTGGACCAGGGCTACAACTTCGGCAGCGTGCGCACCTTCGGGCAGCGTCCGCTGCTCACGTCGCCCGAACAGCTCGACGAGTGGCGACCCGACGTCGCCGTCGTCGGCGCACCGTTCGACCTGGGTACCACCAACCGGCCGGGTGCTCGCTTCGGCCCGCGTGCGCTGCGTGCCGACGCCTACCAGTCCGGCACGTACCACCTCGGACTCGGGTTGGAGATGTACGACTGGATGGAGGTCGTCGACTACGGCGATGCCGCCTGCCCGAATGGTCTGGTCGACGAGAGCTTGGCGAACATCAGAGCGCGGGTCCACGAAGTGGCCAGCCGGCACATCGTGCCGTTCGTCATCGGCGGCGACCACAGCATCACGTGGCCGTCGGCCACGGCGGTCGCCGACGTGTACGGCTACGGCAACGTCGGCATGGTGCACTTCGACGCACACGCCGACACGGCAGATGTCTGCGATGGCAACCTCGCCAGCCATGGCACACCGATGCGTCGATTGATCGAGAGCGGCGCGGTCCCGGGGAAGAACTTCGTCCAGATCGGCTTGCGCAGCTACTGGCCACCGCAGGACGTGTGGGACTGGATGGCGGAGCAGGGCATGCGATGGCACCTGATGGACGAGATCTGGGAGCGCGGCTTCCCCGCCGTCATGGCAGACGCCGTCGCAGAGGCGCTCGACGGCCCCGAGTTCCTCTACATCTCGATCGACATCGACTCCCTCGACCCCGCGTACGCACCCGCGACCGGCACACCCGAGCCGGGTGGCATCGTGGCCGCCGACCTGATGCGCATCGTGCGCGAGCTGGGCTACCGGCACAACGTGGTGGCGATGGACGTCGTGGAGGTTGCTCCGGCCTACGACCATGCCGACGTCACCATCAACGTCGCCCATCGACTGTTCACCGAGTGCCTCGCCGGCATGGCGGCAAAGCGCCGCGACGCTGCGGGAGCATCGAGAGGACGTCCGGCGATCACCTGAGGAAGCCTCGAACGATCCGACCCTTCCCGCAATCAGGTGATTGACTTCGACGCACCATGTCGATGCAGTCACGCACGCTCGATCGAGCCGGCCGCCTTGCCGGCGAACTCGTCGTCGACGCGCTGTTCATCGTCCGCCGCAAGCGGTGGCACTGGCCGGCCGTGGCAGGGGGCATGTTGATCGGAGTCGTCCTCGGGCTCGTCGTCGGTTCGGTCGTCGGGCTGCCGGGCCTGGCGGCGTGCTTCATGGCCTTGATCGGCGCCGGTCTCGGTCTCAACGCGGGCTCCGACTTCCGTTTCATCGCCCGCTCCCCCACACGGGTGCTCATCCTCGAGTCGAGTCGCGTGATCGGCCTGCCCACCGAGCTCGTCGGTGCCGTCGAGCCGGCGTCGATCACGTTCTCGCCGGCAGGCCCCGCCATGCGGCTGATGATCCGCGGCGAGCCCCATGTGATGGCCCGCCAGCACCTCGTACGCCTGGAGCGCATGCTCCAACGCCAGACTGCCGCCTGACTGCGAGCGCTACCATGTGGCGATGAACCGCAGCAGCGACGACTGGGGAGACCCGAGCTGCCCCTGGATCGCAACTACGACGAGCAGCTCGACGACATCGTCGTCGGAGATGTCGTGAGCGAGCCGATCGGCGAACGACCTCGCATGCCGGACTACGGCGTCGACTCTCCGGAGTGGCAGGCGCTGCCGTGGTCATGGGCGGCCGAGCGACTGGGCCGCACGCGTAACTACTGGGTGACCACCGTCTCCCCTGCCGGCCAACCCCACTCGCTGCCCGTGTGGGGTGTGTGGCACGACGAGAGCCGGCAGTTCAGCTTCAGCTGCGCGCCCGGCGCCGCCAAGGCTCGCCATCTGGCGCACAACCCGCTGATGGTCTTCACCACCACCGACACGATCGAATGCGTCTCCGTGGAGGGCACGGCCGTGCGCAGCACGGAAGCCGGCACGATTGCCGGCTGGGTGCCGCGCTACGTCGCCAAGTACGGCGACGAGGTGGGCCCCGACTTCGGCGACTTCCTCGGCGCGAACGCGATGTTCGTCGTGACTCCCAGCGTTGCCTTCGCGATGATCGAACGAGCGGACGAGTTCTCCACCCGGGCGACCCGCTGGCGCTTCACCACCTGATCGAACACCCCAATCGGTCAGAGCTGCTGAGCGTTGACCAACACACCGGCGGTGCGGAACGTGGCCTCCAGATCAGCGGCGAGTCCATCGAAGTTCTTGGTCGTGCGATGCGCGCCGACGGCACCGCCCATGTAGCCCTTCGAGCTCTTGTCCAGGCGGATGATGCCCTCGCCGTTGGGGCCGCTGCGCACGACCAGGCCGACCTTGAAGTACTGAGCGAGCGCGCCGACCAGCACGTTGGCGAACTTGTTGCCACGCTCCGCGACCGCATCCCACTCGGTGCTCCACGACAGGCGGAACTTGCGGTTCTCCAGGGCTTCGATGACGGTGGCCTTGGCCCGATTGGCATCGCCGACGACCACGAATTCAACAGCGTTCATCGACGCAACGTACCCCCGCCGTCAAGGGCCCGAGCGGCCGGTCAGCCGGCCAGCTCGCACCAGTGCTGGTACTTGGCCTCCTGGCGACGAACCGTGCGGGCGTACACCTCGGCGATCGCCTTCGTCTTCGGACCGGGCACCGGGATGGCGCGATCGTCGACCGAGCTGACCGAGCTGACCTCGGCGGCGGTGCCGCACACGAAGATCTCCTCGGCGATGTACAGGTCGCTGCGCGCGATGTTGTCGACACGCACCTCGTAGCCGAGATCGCGGGCGATGGCCATCACGGTGTTCTGGGTGATGCCCTCCAGCGCCCCGGCAGAGATCGGCGGCGTGATGATGATGTCGTTGCGGACGGCGAAGATGTTCTCGCCGGTGCATTCGGCAACGAGTCCGTTGGGTGCGAGCATGATCGCCTCGTCGTACCCGGCCTTCAGTGCCTCCACCTTGGCCAGCGAGCTGTTCACGTAGTTGCCGGTGGTCTTCGAGGCCGGCGGCATCGTGTTGTGGTCGTGTCGCGTCCACGACGAGATCTTCATCCGCACACCCTTGTTGACGGCATCGTCGCCCAGGTACGCACCCCACGGCCAGCACGCGATGGCCACGTCGACGCTGCACGGCAGCGTGTTGAGGCCCATCTCGCCGTACCCGTAGTACGCGATGGGCCGCACGTAGCAGCTGGGCAGGCCGGTGCTCATGACGGTGGCCTTGGTGGCCTCGACGAGCTCCTCCACCGTGTAGGGGATCTCCATCCCCACGATCTTCGCCGAGTTGTGCAGCCGGTGCATGTGCTCGGTGAGGCGGAACACCGCCGGGCCATCGGCGGTCTCGTAGGCGCGAATGCCCTCGAACACGCCGGTGCCGTAGTGGAGCGTGTGGGTGAGCACGTGGATCTGGGCATCGGCCCAATCGACGAGCTCGCCGTTCATCCAGATCTTGGGAGTGGTTTGGATCGGCATCGTTGCCCCTTGTCGTTCGTACCGTACGGAGACTTCGTCAGCCTGCCACGCGGGCGGCGATCTGTGCGCCGATCTCGCTGGTGCTGCCGCTAACAGGTTGGGCGCACGCGGCGCGGATGCGATCGGCGGCGGTGCCCTCCCCGAGGAAGTCGAGCATCAGCGCGGCCGACAGGATGGCAGCGGTCGGGTTGGCCTTGCCGGTGCCGACGATGTCGGGCGCCGACCCGTGCACGGGCTCGAACATGGAGGGGCCCGTGCGTGCCGGGTTCAGGTTCGCGCTGCTGGCGAGGCCGATGCCGCCGCTGACCGCGCCGCCGAGATCGGTGAGGATGTCACCGAACAGGTTGTCGGTGACGATCACGTCGTAGCGGTTCGGGTCCTGCACGAAGTAGATGCATGCCGCGTCGACGTGGTTGTAGGCGGTGCTCACCTCAGGGAAGTCGGCGGCCACCGCATCGAAGGCCCGCTGCCACAGGTCGCCGGCGAACGTGAGCACGTTGGTCTTGTGCACGAGCGTGACGTGCTTGCGGCGCGTCATCGCCAGCTCGAACGCGTAGCGGCAGGCGCGCTCGGCGCCCATCCACGTGTTGACCGACCCCTGCGTGGCCACCTCGTGCACGGTGCCCTTGCGCAGCGAACCGCCCTCTCCCACGTACGGACCCTCGGTGTTCTCGCGGATGACGACGAAGTCGTGCTCCTTGGTGCCGCCGGGAGCGGTACCGAGGAAGGGCCGCTGGTTGATGTACAGGTCGAGCGCGAAGCGCATCTTCAACAGCAGGCCACGCTCGATGACGCCCGGAGGCACCTCCGGCGTACCGACCGCGCCCAGCAGGATGCAGTCGAAGTCGCGTAGCTGGTCGAGCACTCCGTCGCTGAGGATCTCACCGTCGCGCAGGTAGCGCGCCCCACCGAGATCGAAGTCGGTGGTCTCGATCGCGACACCCGCCGCCCGAACGACCTTCAACGCTTCCGTGGTGACCTCCGGGCCGATCCCGTCGCCACCGATGACTGCAATGCGATGTGCCATAAGGTCGGAACGGTACCGCCTGGACCCTCGAGGTTCCGAATGGCAGGCTCAGTCGAGCAGCCGCCCGTGGCGGTGACGGGTCCAGCTGATCGACTGCTCGCGCACCCAACGACGCAGCTCCACCATCGGCTCGGCGACCGGCTGCACGAGATCGACCTCGACGCCCACCGCGTGGCACTCCGCCAGCTGCTCGTCGCTCAGCGTCCCCACCACGCGCACCCGTTCCACCGTTCGTGTCGCGGGGCTGACCACGTGAACTGGCGGTCGGCCCGCGACACGAGCGGCCAGTTCGGCGATCGCGACGGCCTGCGGATCGGCGTCAGCGGCGACGTACAACCCCACGCTGGGCAAGGGCCGGTAGCGAAGGACGTTGCGTTCGCATGCGAGGCCGGAAGGGTCGTGCTCCACGCTGAAGTGCTCGCGCCACACACGCTCGAAGTCGCCGACGTCGGCGGCGCCCAGCGGTGTGGTCCGTGACCAGGTGCCGAACGCTTCCACGTAGAACGGGCCACCGGCCTTGGGGCCGCACCCGACCGACGACTTCTTCCAGCCACCGAATGGTTGACGCTGCACGACCGCACCGGTGATGTGGCGGTTGACGTAGGCGTTGCCGACCTCGACCCGATCGAGCCAGTGCTCGATCTCGTGCTCGTCGAGCGAATGGATGCCTCCGGTGAGCCCGAACTCTCCGGCGTTCTGCAGCACGATCGCATGGTCGAGGTCGTCGGCGCGCATCACCCCGAGGACGGGGCCGAAGCACTCGGTGAGGTGGAACCACGAGCCCGGCTGCACGCCCGTCCGGACACCAGGCGACCACAGGTGCCGTACGGGATCGAGGCACTCCGGCTCGATCAACCACCGCTCCCCCACCTCCAGCGTGGTCAACGCCCGCAACAGCTTGGGCGAAGGCTCGGCGATCAGCGGCCCGGTCATCGTGGCGAGGTCGTCGGCAAGGCCCACGCGAACGCTGCGCACCGCATCGGCGAGGCGGCGCATGAACCCAGGGTCGTCGTACACCGAAGCCTCGACGATCGCCAGGCTTGCGGCCGAGCACTTCTGACCGGCATGACCGAAGGCCGAGCGCACGAGGTCACGAATCGCCGAGTCCTCATCCGCCGCTGCGGTGATGACCAGCGCGTTCTTGCCGCTCGTCTCGGCGAGCACCCGGATCGACGGCTTCCACGAGCGGAACATCTGTGCGGTCTCGTAGGCACCGGTGAGCACCACGGCGGCGACGTCGTCGTGGGTCACCAGCCGCTGACCGACTTCGTCGTCGGGGCAGGCGACGAGCTGCAGCAGGTCGCGTGGCACACCGGCGCGCCACAACTGCTGTGCCAACTCGAAACCGACCTCGCGCACTTCCGGCGCCGGCTTGAGGATGACGGCGTTGCCTGCCGCCAACGCCGCACACACACCGCCCGCCGGGATCGCATACGGGAAGTTCCACGGCGAGGCGACCAGCACCACACCGTCGGCGACGAACGTGACCCCGTCAGCCACCCGTTGCTCGATCGCATGAGTGCACCACCCGTAGAAGCGGGCGAAGTCGATGCCCTCGGAGACCTCCGGATCGCCCTCGCCGATGGTCTTGCAGGAGATGCGGGCCATCAAGGCCAGGGTTCGCCCACGGCTGCGCTCCATCTCGTCGGCGACCGCTACCAGCATGGCGCGCCGATCGGAGAACGACGACTGCGCCCACGCTCGGCCGGCGCCGACGGCCGTCGCCACGACTGCGTCCACCGCCTCGACGGAGTCGATCATCGGCGGGACCACGACGGTCACCTCGGCCATGTGGGCACCGATCCATCGACGGTTCGGCTCCTGGGTCCAGTCGGTGTCGGCGCAGTTCTCGAAGCGATCGGGGTTCGCCGGGATCGCCGGCAGCGAGCGGTCCTGCCGGCGACGGCTGACGGTGGTGACGGAGTCGATCGCCAACACCGCCGTCTCGAAGCGCTCCCGCTGCTCGTGCCATTCGAGCGAACCGGGCCGCAGGGTGAACAACGCACGCAGGAAGTTGTCGGGCGAGGTGTTCTCGTCGAGCCGGCGGGTGAGGTAGGCGATGCTCGCCGCCATGTCGGTGGCGCGCACCACCGGCGCGTACAGCAGCACCTCACCGGCGCGATCACGCACGGCGCGCGCCTGCGCCGGCGCCATGCCCTCCAACATCTCGATGTCCAACCGATCTCGCCCGTTCAGGCCGAGCGCCCAGGCGAGGTCGAAGAGGTTGTGGCTGGCGAAGCCCACGCGCACCGCCCCGGCAAAGCGGTCGCTGAGCGCCAGCAGCACCAGCCGCTTGAAGCTGGCATCCACCTCTGCCTTGGTCAGGTAAGGGGCCTGCGACAGGCCGTGCAACTCGGCCTCCACCCTCTCCATCGCCAGATTGGCTCCCTTCACGACCCGGATCTTCAACGAGCCGCCGGCTGCCGAGTGACGGGCGACCGCCCACTTGCACAACTGCTCGCATGCGGCGTGCGAATCGGGCAGGTACGCCTGCAGCACGACGCCGGCGTCCATACCTGCGAACTCGGGTTCGTCGAGCACCGTGGTCAGCGCCGCGATCGTCAGCGGCAGGTCGCGGTATTCCTCCATGTCGAGGTTCACGAACGTGCGCGGGCTCGTCGCCAGCGCGTCGCGGTAGAGCACCCGCAGACGCTCGCAGATGCGCGACACGGAGTGATCGAACGCAAGCACGTCCAGGTTCGCCACGACCGCCGAGATCTTCAGCGACACGTAGCTCACGTCCGGGCGGGCGATGCGCTCGCGGATCAGTGTCATCCGTTCGGCGGCCTCGGCATCGCTGAGGATCGCCTCCCCCAGCACGTTCACGTTCATGCCGAAACCCTCCACCGCACGCCGCGCCACATGGCGGGCGAAGGCCGGATCGTCGGCGGGCAGCACCACCCCATTGCTCTCGCGGATGATGCGCGAGCGGACCAACGGCATCACCACCCACGGCGCCACTGGGGCGAGCCGGGCACCGACCCGCAGTGAGAGACGATCCAGCAGCGGCAACGACCTCGGCACGCCGATGTCGCCGACGATCGTTCGGAACCGGGAGGCGGCCCGCCCTGCCGAGCCGAACCGCAGCACCTCGTCGGTGAGCGCGAACGTCAGCTCGCGGAGGCGGGCATCCTGCACCACACCGGCCAGGCGATCCTGCTGTCGACGCTCTGCGCGTGTCGTCGTGCCCAACGATTCGACCAGCAGTCGTTCGGCGCGTCGGGTGACGTCACCGACATCGACAGGGGTCCTGGGAAGCGTCGAGCTCACCCCTTCATCGAACGCCTGCGGCGCTAGCACCGATCAGCGACGCGGTCCGTCGCGTTCGTACAAACTCCACGCGGGCACAATGGGCGGGTGAACCCCGTCATCGCCATCCTCGACGAGGTCTTCGCCGGTGTGCCGCACACGATGTTCTGCGTGAAGGACACCGACGGCCGGTACCTGGCCATCAACCAGGCCTTTGCCGATCGCGCCGGCCGCCGGTCGAACCAGGTGCTCGGGAGAACGGCCCGCGACTTCTTTCCGGGCGACCTCGTCGATGCCTACGAGGAACAGGACCGGCGAATTCTGGCAACGGGCGAAACGATCCGCAACGAGCTGGAGATGATCCTTCGACCCGACGGATCGCGAGGCTGGTACGTGACGAGCAAGTCGCTGCTCCGCGATGCTCACGGCGCAGTCGAGGGCATCATCGTCGTCAGCTACGACCTGCGTTCGAGCGCCACGAGCAGCCCGGCACACACCGGGCTCCAGGC
>JBAVTH010000480.1:0-10994 GCA_049696035.1 Ilumatobacteraceae bacterium | reverse complement strand
GGCCACCACCGCGAGCACGGAGCCGCGTTCGGCGCCGCAGCCGGCGACGCCGCAACCGATGCGCTCAATCAGCGCCTCCTCGACGCGCTCAGCCCTGCGTTGGGCGCTGCAACGACGGAGAACGACGTCCTGCAGATCGCGTACGACCTGGAGAACGCCGCCGCCGCGACGTACCTGTTCGCGCTCGGGGTGCTCGAGTCGACCGTGGCGCTGCAGCTCACGGCGTCGATCCTGCCGGTCGAGGCACAGCACGCCGTCGTCCTCGGCCAGGTCATCGGCGCCGATGCGGCGACCGTGCTGCCCTCGTTCGAGTCGGAGAGCGGCTTCGTCGATCCCGCCAAGTTCCCCGTCGCCTGACCACACCGCTCACCCCTCACGCCACACCCACGAACGATCGCAAGGACACCACCATGAACCACGACCACATCCGCCGCGAAGCACGCGCCAGCGAGCTCGCACACCGTGCATCGATGCCGGCGTTCACCGACGCCGTCTCGCGCTTCCTCGACCGGGGATCGCGCAGCGTCGACGAGACTTCCGGCGTCCTGCTGGGCGGCCTCACTCGCCGCAACCTGCTCCGAGTCGGCGGGCTCGGGATCGCCGGCGCGACGGTGCTCGCCGCCTGCGGCAGCGGCAGCGAGTTGACGACGACGACTGCGTCTCCCAGTTCGATGGCGACCGACACCACGCAGGCGACCAACATGTTGGCCACCGACACGACGATGGCCGACGCCGCCACGGATGTGACGCTACTGCGCACCGCCTCGTCGATCGAGCACCTCGCCGTCGCCGCGTACCAGATCGCCATCGACTCCGGCCTGGTCACCACCGCCGCCGTCGGGAGCGCAGCGCAGCTGTTCCAGAGTCACCACCTGGAGCACGCCGCGTTCTTCGAGGCCGCCACCAAGGCAGCTGGCGGCGATCCCTTCACCGAGGCGAACGCTGCCGTGCTCGCCCAACTGCAACCGACCATCGATGGGCTGAAGGACGAAACGGGTGTCCTGCAGCTCGCGCTCGCTCTCGAGCGAGCCGCCGCTGCGACCTACCAGTCGGGTGTCGGCACGGTCACCGATCGCGCCCTCAACAAGGCACTGATGAGCGTCGGCGGGGTCGAGGCTCGTCACGCCGCGGTGCTCGCCGGAGTCCTCGCCGAGGCCGCGGTTCCGTTGTCGTTCGGCACCCCCGAAGGCGCGATCCCGGTCGGTACCGGGGTCTGACCCTCCTGCGTGAGGGACGGGTGGTCAGCGGTGTGGCAGTGTCTGCACCCATGACGCACCCGTCCCTCCGCCACCGATTCCCCGGCACCTCCAACGGCTGGGCCCGTTTCGACGGGCCCGCCGGCACCCAAGCCGTCGACACCGCGATCACCGCCATGACCAACTGGTTGACCGACGGCTCGAACGGCTGCGGCGGCGGCTACTTCGCCGCCGCCCACGACGCCGACGAACTGGTAGAACGCACCCGCGCCACCGTCGGGCGGCTGTTCAACGCCGACCCGAGGGGCATCGCGTTCGGCCCGAACATGACCACGATCACGTTCGCGATCTCGCGGGCGATCGGCGCCACGTTGCGGCCCGGCGACCGCATCGTCGGCACCCGCCTCGACCACGACGCCAACGTCACCCCCTGGCGGCGTGCCGCCGACCAGGCCGGCGCCGACCACGTGCTCGCCCCCTTCGATCCGGTCACGGGCACGCTGCCGCCCGAGAACGTGATCGCTCTGATCGACGAACGCACGAAGTGGGTCACCCTGCCCGGTGCCAGCAACCTGCTGGGAACCGCTCCGGACCTGAAGCCGATCATCGACGCCGCGCACGAGGTGGGCGCCAGGGTGTTCGTCGATGCGGTTGCGCTGGCCCCCCACCAACCGATCGACATCACCGCGCTCGGCTGCGATGCAATGGTGACCTCTCCCTACAAGTGGTATGCGCCGCACTCGGGCATGTTGTGGATGCAGCCCGACCTGTTGCAGAGCCTGCCGGTGTTCAAGGTGCGCCCGTCTCACGACGAGGGCCCCAGCCGATTCGAGACCGGCATGCCCAACTTCGAGGGGCTGGCAGGGGTCGAGGCCGCCGCCCGCTTCCTGATGGAGGAGGGAATGGCCAACGTGCAGGCTGCGGAGCACGAGCTGTTCCAACCCCTGCTCGAGGGCCTGCTCGCCATGGACAGGGTCACCGTCTACGGTGTCCACGGCTTCGCGGGCCGCACTCCAACCGCCGCGTTCACCGTGGAGGGTCACGCACCCTGCGAGGTCTCGCAGGCGCTGGCCGCCGAGCAGATCGCGGTGTGGGACGGCCACAACTACGCCGTCGAGGTGGTCGGGCAGCTGGGCCTGGCCGAGACCGGCGGGGTGGTCCGTGCCGGCATCTCCCGCTACCTGGAGGCCGACGACGTATCGCGCCTGCTGGCGGTGGTCGAACGGCTCGCTACTCGCTGATGAGACCCACCGGGCGGGACTTTGGTCCCTACCCCGGTGTCCTTCATGCCCTACTGACCTCATCGGGCCGCCCGCACGATGGGCTCCATGAATAAGGATGACCGGTCACTCATCAGTTGGTTCGCGTTCGCGGCCGCGATCGCTGCGCTCGTCGTAGCCATCGTCGGTGTGGGCAGCGACAGTTCGTCGGAGAGCGCCTCCGGCAGCGGCGGGGGTGCAAAGCCCACGATCGAGGTCACCATGAACGACTTCTCGTTCGCACCGGCGTCCATCACCATCCCCACCGGTGGAGCGACCCTCAAGCTCACCAACAAGGGCGCCGCGACGCACAACTTCCAGGTGGCCGACCTGGGCATCAAGAGCCCCGACGTGCTCGCCGGCGAGACCTACGCCCTGGAAGTCGGCGCACAGACGGCTGGTTCGTACAAGGTCATCTGCCCGCAGCCGGGTCACGAAGGCGCCGGCATGGTAGGTACCCTGGTCGTCAGCGCCAACGCTGCCGCTGCCGCCGACGACGGCTCACACAGCGGTGCTGCGCTCTCGAGCGCCAACATGACCGCCTCGCAGATGGACGCCCTGATGCTGAAGGTCGCCCAGCAGTACCCGGCAGCCACGGTCGGTCACGGCGGCGAGATGATGCCGTTCGAGACCCTCGACGACGGCACCAAGGTGTTCACCATCACGGCCAAGGTCGTCGATTGGGAGGTCGAGCCCGGCAAGGTGGTCAAGGCCTGGACGTACAACGGTGTCGTGCCGGCTCCGGAGATCCACGTCAACTCGGGCGACAAGGTGCGCATCATCCTCAAGAACGAGCTGCCGGACAGCACGTCGCTCCACTTCCACGGCATCCAGGTACCGAACGTGATGGACGGGGTCGATCCCTACACCGAGAGCCCGACCACGCCCGGTGGAGAACACATCTACGACTGGGTCGCCAAGGGTCCCGCCGTGGGCATCTACCACTCGCACCACAACGCGCAGGAGCAGATCCCCGACGGCATGTTCGGAGCATTCACGATCGACCAGATGCCGATCCCGCAGAAGCTGATCGACAAGGGCTACACCAAGGTCGACAAGCGAGTGAACCTCGTGCTGAACGATGCCGGCGTGATCGGCCTCAGCCTCAACGGGAAGAGCTTCCCCGCCACCGAGCCCTACACCCTCCGTGTCGGCCAGGTGATGGAAGTCAACTACATGAACGAAGGTCTCCTCGGTCACCCGATGCACCTGCACCAGCCGATGGGATGGGTGACGGCGAAGGACGGCGTGCCGCTGGACGAGCCGACGCCCACCGACACGATCTGGGTCGCCCCTGGCGAGCGCTACACGGTGCTCTACATGGGCATGGAGCCCGGCGTGTGGGCCTGGCACTGCCACATCCTCACTCACGCCGAGACGCCGACCGGCATGAAGTACATGGTCACGGCACTGATCGTCGAGAAGTGACGTGAACGACCGGCAGGCACGGGTGATCGTCGGAGTCGATGGCTCCGAGGGCTCGATCGAGGCACTGCGGTGGGCCGCTCACGAGGCAACCCGCCGCAAGCAGCCCCTGCACGTGATGACGTGCGCCCAACTGCCGGTGAGCATCGAAGCGGGCATGGTCGGAGCCGGCGCCTTCGCCGGCTCCACCATGGACTCGATCGTGCAGGAGCAGGAGCAGGTCAACCAGCGGGCGGTCGATCTGGCCCGTTCCCTCGGCCTCGATCTCGAGGTCACCGGTGAGACGGTGCTGGGTGCGCCCGGCTACGCCCTGGTCAGCGCTTCTCACGCTGACGATCTGGTGGTCGTCGGTGCCACCAGCCATCCCGGTCGCCTCACCGACGTGCTCGGTTCCGTACCCACCGTCGTCGCCCACCGAGCGAAGGGTGCGGTGGCGGTGGTCCACGGCACCGATCGGCACGACGACACGATCGACCGGATCGTGGTGGGTGTCGACGGCTCGGCCGGCAGCGAGGAAGCACTGCTGTGGGCAGTGGAGGAAGCACTGCGCTGCGGCTCGGAGCTGGTGCTCGTCCACGGTTGGGTCTACCCGTACGTCGGTTCCCGGACGGGTGTCGCCGAACCACGCGACGAGATGCGGCTCGATGCGATGCGCACGCTGGAGGCCAGCGCGCTCCGCGTCCACGCTGTCGCACCATCCGTTCGCTGCCAATCGATCATCACCGAGGAGAGCCCGGCAAAGGCCCTCATCGACGCGGCAGCACAAGCCGACCTGGTCGTGGTGGGTTCTCGCGGGCACGGTGGCTTCTCGGCGCTGCTGCTCGGCTCGGTGAGCCGCACGGTGCTGCAGCACTCTCCTCGGCCGGTCGTGGTCGTGCGCCCCGCCGACTGAGCCGCGGCCACCGCGCCTGCACGCCGATCGACATCCCTGCCGAGCCGCGGGGTCATCGCCGGTAGCATCATCGCACCGCCGGGGAGTAGCGCAGTTGGTAGCGCACCTGCTTTGGGAGCAGGAGGTCGGGAGTTCGAGTCTCCTCTCCCCGACTGGCTCGTCGCTGGAGGAACCACCATGCCCATGCGCGCACTCCCTGTTGGCATGCTCGACCAGTTGCGCAGCATCGTCGGCGACGACCATGTGCGCACCGGCGACCGAATCAGCGAGCTCGACCCTGGGCAGCACCCGGGCAACCTCGGGGCCAGTGCATTGGTCACCCCGACGTCCACGTCAGAGGTGGCGGCGATCGTCAGGCTCTGCGCAACCCACCACGTGCCCATCGTGCCCCACGGTGGGCGCACGGGCCTCGTGGGCGGCGGCATCTCCCACCCCGGCGAGATCGTGGTGTCGCTGCGCAGGATGAAACGGGTGGAGTCGTTGGTTCCGGCCGATCGTGTTGCCATCGTCGAGGCCGGCTGCACCCTGGAGGCGCTGCAACTCGAGGCCGCCGAGCACCGGCTGGAACCCGGTATCGACCTCGCGGCGCGCGGCTCGGCGACCATCGGTGGCATGGTGTCCACCAATGCCGGCGGGGTCATGGCGTTCCGCAACGGCGTCATGCGCCACCGAGTGCTCGGTCTCGAAGCTGTCCTGGCGGATGGCCGCGTGTACTCCGACCTCACCCAAGTGGTGAAGAACTCGGCCGGTTACGACCTCAAACACCTGTTCATCGGTGCCGAGGGAACGTTGGGCATCGTCACCCGCGTCGCGATCAAGCTGGATCCGCTGCCGCCCGCCACCGCGACGGCGATGCTCGGCCTGCCGTCGGTCGCCGCCGCGCTCGACGCCATTCGCATCGCACTCGACGCCGAGGCCGGCCACCTTCGCGCGGCTGAGGCGATGTGGCAGGGTTACCTGCGGTTGACTGCCGGCTACCTGGGCTGGTCAGGCGCCGGAATCGGGCTCGATCACCCCATCTACCTGCTCCTGCTGCTGGGCGGGACCAGCGACGACGCGTTGCACCACTCACTCGCACACGTCTTCGAGACCACGGCTGCGGCTCACCCGGGCACCACCGGCATCGTCGCCGGCTCGATGCGGCAGGCAGCGGAGCTGTGGCGACTGCGAGAGGACACCGACCTCCTCTACCTCGCCCATCCCGGCTCACCTTCCTACGACGTATCGGTGCCCTCGTCGCAGATCGAGGGCTACGCCGCATCGGTCTTCACCGGGTTGACCGCCATCGACCCGACGCTGGCGCCCTACGTGTTCGGGCACATCGCCGACGGCAACCTGCACGTCTCGATCAATCGAACAGCCCCGCTCGAGCCCGAACTGGCAGCCCGCATCGACGATGTGCTGTACCGCGACGTGCGGCGCCTGGGTGGCTCGTTCTCCGCCGAGCACGGCGTCGGCTCCAAGCGCATCGGCCCGATGTTCGACACCACCGACCCCACCAAGCTGGGCCTCATGCGCCTGATGAAGACCACGCTCGATCCCCTCGACCTGATGAACCCCGGCAAGGTGCTGCCCCTGCTGTGAGCGGCATGCGGGCGAACGCCGTGCAGGGGTCAGCGACCCGGGAAGGTGCCGGCCGAGACGATGCCGCCGGTCAGCTCCTTGCCCAGGTCACCGAGCCGATCCACTCCGGTTGCCGGCAGGCGCCTCCACGGTGCCGCAGCCAGCTCGTCGGTGTACTGCTCCACCCGGTTGCGGTGCTGACGCCCCGACGCCGTCAGCGCCCCCTCGTCGTCCAGCCAGCCGCGCCGCACCAGACCTTCGACCGCTGTCGCCCACGACGCGTCGTCCCAACCTCGTGTCGACTGCAGGATGGCCGCCGGCACACTGCCGGTGGCAGCGTGCAGCACGAGCGCCTCGATGCCTGACACGGCCTCGACCGTCAAGGCAGCGATGTGGCCGTCGCCGCGGTACTCGCGCAGCAACGTGATGGCGAACCACAGGGCGAGATGCGGCTCCGCCGGCCACTCTTGCGCGAGGTGCCCGGCGAACAGCGGCCGCCCCTCGGGCGAGCACGCCTCCGTGACGTTGCGCAGTAGCGCGGCGGCCTCGGCGATGTCGGGTTCCCGCAGGCGGGCGCCGAAGATCCGGGTGAGCGCGGCATCGACTGCGGCCAGTCGCGCGTCCCACAGCGCCGCAGCCGTCGTGCGCTGCCAGGCCTGCGGCACCAGTGACCGCACCCGACCAGGCTCGAAGTTGTAGAAGGTGGCCACCACGACCTCGGCTTGCACCGAGCCCATCGCCGCCGACCGGGACGCGAAGTAGCCCATCATGCCCGCGTCGAGACCGAGCGCCGTGTAGTGCTGATCCGCCTCCGGGACGAAGTAGATCAGTCCGTGCGTGGGTTCCAGCCGCTGCCAGAGGAACCGTGCGGTGCTGGCCATACGGCGGGTCGGTGCAGTCAGTCGATCGGGCCGACGGCGTCGCGGATGAGGCCGTGGAACACCTGCAGCGGGTACTCCCACTTCGGGCTGAGCACGCCGGTCTGGTAGCTGCCGGCGTCGAGGTTGCGCTGCACGTGCTCGCACATGCGGGCGTCCTCGTCGGCAACCTCCTCGCTGAACTTGACGATCTCCTCGATGCCCTCGGCATCGTCGTCGAAGAAGTACTCGAAGATCAGGTCGCTGTGGGTGTGGCCCCGCGGCAGCCAACGCTCGACCGCGAAGCCGCCGGGGAACACATCGAACGCGTAGGTGGGCCAGAAGTAGCCGAACACGCCGAACGTACTGCCGTCGCGTGGCGGCATCGTATGGATGTTCCAGCGCGGATCGCCCTTGAAGGTGACCTTGTAGTTCAGTGCGTCTGCGTCGCGGCTCATCGCCGGGTGGGTGGTGGGCAGGTGGTAGCCCTCGAGGAAGTTGTCGCCGTAGGTCTTCCAGTTGCAGGCCACGTGCCGCACGCTCTTGCTGTGATAGCGGTAGCTCTCGAGCGGCACGTGCGAGACCTCGTCGGGGAAACCACCCAACCACTCCAACAAGGGCGGCGTGGTGGGGTTGAGGCACACGAACACCATGCCGCGCCAGGAGGCGACCTGCACGGTGGTGAGATCCATGTCGGCGGGGGCCTCGGCACCGAAGTCGCGCGCACTGAGCAGCTTGCCGTCGGAGTTGAACGCCCAGCCGTGGTACTTGCACACCAGGTTCTTCGAGCAGCCCTCGCCCTCGAACACGAGCGGGCCGGCGCGGTGCGGGCACAGGTTGTAGAAGGCGGTGAGTGAGCCATCGTCCTTGCGACGGATGAAGATCGGCCAGCCGGCAAGGTTCTCGGTGACGTAGTCGCCCGAGTTGCGCAACTGGTGGTCGTAGGCGACATGCACCCAGTTGCTGCCGAAGATCGGCCAGCGTTCACGCTGCCAGATGTCGGGGTCGTTGTACCAGCGTGCAGGAAGTGTCTCGCCGAGCTCGTAGGGGCTGGTTCCCTGCGGTGGCGGTGGCAGTTGCGGAAGCTGCCTGGCAAGGCTTGGTCGCGGATGCAAGCTGGTCATTTCGGCTGCTGCGCCTGGACGACGTTGAGCTGCTGCAGCGCCATCAGGTCTTGCATCTGCTTCTGCATGCCCTCGGGCGAACCGTCGAGGAAGAGCACGTTGCCCTTCCCGTTCTCGGCCATGTGACGGATGCTCTCCGTCCACATCGAGAACAGGATCAGCGACGAGTCGACGCTGTTGGCATCCATCTCCCGCGCGGCCTGAGCGAGGCCGCGGGCGACCTCTTCACGGAACAGGGCGACACCTTGACCACGCAGCTGGGCGGCGGTGCGCTCGGCCTCGGCCTCGATGCGCACCGCGGTACCGAGCGCTTCGGCTTCCTTGGTCTTGCGGATGAGCAGCGCGTCGCCTTCGTTGGTGGCGGCGGCCTTCAGGTTGTTGCTGGCCACCACCTGCGCCATCGAGGTGGTGATGGCCTGATCGAAGGTGATGTCGTTGAGCTGCAGGTCGATGAGGTGGAAGCCCCACGTCTCGATCACGTGGTCGAGGTTCTCCTTCACCTCCGCCACGATCTCGCCGCGCAAGGCCAGGATCTCGGCCTGCTTCTTGGTGGCGACGAAGCCACGAGTGCTGCCTTCCACGCTGCGCACGAGCGCCGTCAGGAAGTCCTTCTCGCTGACGAACTTGAACGCGATGTTCTTGATCGTGTCCTCGCTCTCGCTGATCGCGCCGTAGACCATCATGGCCGTGAAGTAGACGTTGGCCTGGTCGAACGTGATCGCCTGGAACTGCAGCTCGACGGCGCGGTTCTGCACGCTGATGCGCCGGAAGATCTTCTCGATGAACGGCACCACCACGTTGAGGCCGGGTCGCAGCGTTCGGCGGTACTTGCCGAAGATCGTGGTGACTGCGACGGTGCCTTGGTTCACGGTTCGCAGACCGGTGAGAATCGTAAGCGCCACGACGATGGCGAGGACAACGCCGGCGATAGCTCCGGAGCCCATAGGTTTCTACCTCCCGTTCGGAATGACGGAAAGTCTAGGCCGCGTCAGCGGTGCACGATGGCGTACGCCTTGCGAATCGTCTCGTGCACCACCCATCGGCCGGTCAGCCCGTTTGGCGTGAGCATCACGCTGCCCGGCCGCAGTTCGAAGGTCTGACCTGGGCCTTCCTTGCCGTCGACGTGGATCGTCGCGTGGCCTCCGAGCACGCAGAAGACCTCGTCGTAGCCGTCGCGACGAAACGGGAACTCGCCGGGCGTGCACTCCCACACGCCCGCTTCCAGGCGGTTGTGCGCCCACAGCGTGGCGCTCGATTCATGAGGGTCGCCGTCGAGGACGACGGGGCGGCGAATCGATTCCCCCAAGACGGCCGTGAACGCGTTGGGCAGGTGACCGGCGACGCCGGGTTCGCCCGGTCGATGATCGATGACGTACAGCTTGCGCACCGTTTGGTGGACTGCCCACTCGCTGCCCCATCGACGCGGTGTCGTCCACAGGGTGCCCGGGGCGAGGTCGAGATCGCCGTCCGAACGCCGCACGGTCGCCCGGCCCGCGACCATGAACATCACCTCGTCGAAGTCCCCGCCCGTCTCATCGTGCAGCAGCCCCTGGCGACACTCCCAGATGCCGATCTGCACCTGTCCGTCGTCGAGCAACGGGTGTTCGGAGGTGAGTTCGTCGGTGCGAGTGAGCGGCACGGTGAGGATGTCGGGCACGTACATGCCCGTCATTGTGCCCGACCGGATCGACAACGGCGTCCACCGCCACGTTCACCGCCACCTTCACCTTCAGCGGACAGGAACTCCACGAGGTCCGGCCACGCTCGGCGATCCTGCCAGACGAACGCATGGCCGCCCTGGTAGCGCCGCAGGTCGCTGCCGAGGATGAGCGAGGCGATGGCCTCGCTGTTCGCAGGCGGCGCGAGCGCATCGAACTCACCACACGCCACCAGCGTCGGACAGGTGATCGCTCCGAGCCGACCCCACACATCGTGATGGCTGCGCGCCTCCAGTTGCAGCATCTCGCCCCGCAGCTGCTCGGCCGATTTCGGTGCGGCGCGACCGGCGGCGGCCAGTTCCACCAGGCGCTGGTCGAACGGGTGGGCGGCGAGGAACTCGGCGTTGTAGCGCGCATCGGCGAGCCGCAACCGGAGCGGTTCCTGTTCCTCGACCGGCAGCGACGCCACCGTGTGCAACGGATAGCTGCTGCCGCCGGCTCCACCGGGCGACGTGCACAGCAACGCCAGGCGTTGCACCCGTTCGGGCCAGGTGACGGCGAGCTCCTGCGCGACCATGCCGCCGAAGCTGATGCCGAACACCCGGGCTGAGGCCCAGCCGACATGGTCGAGCAACGCCGCTCCGTCGGCGGCGTAGCCGGCCATGGTCGGTGTCGATGTGGTGACGGTCGAGCGGCCGAGGCAACGCTGATCGAGGATCAGCACCTCGAACGACGCGACCAGCTTCTCGATCATCGGTTTCGAACCGGCAATCGTGGCGCCCGAACCATTGAACACGAGCAACCGCGGCCCGCGGCCGTGCAGCTCGTAGTAGACGTCGATCTGGTTCAGGTGAGCGGTGGGCACGTCGCGTCAGCCCAACAGGAAGCCGAATGGGAACGGGTCACGCTCGTCGAGGAACTGCTGCGAGGTGCCTGTCACCCACGCGCTCCCGGTGATGGTGGGCACGACCGCAGCGATGCCGGATACCTCGGTGGCCTCCACCGCCCGGCCGGTGAAGT
>JBAVTH010000479.1:0-2775 GCA_049696035.1 Ilumatobacteraceae bacterium | reverse complement strand
GCGGACGCCCGCATCGACGAGATGGCCCGCGCTGCCGGCGGAGAACTCCGCCGCCCGGCGCCCGCTGACGGCATCACCCGTGCCCAGCGCAGCAAGCGAACGAAGCAGACCACCCGCTTGGCGCTCGCCGGCACCGCCGTACTGGCGCTCGGCGTCGTCGGCGTCGCCGTCTTCGGTGGCAACGACTCGAACCGCGTCGGCCCTACCGACAGCACCGCGCCGGAGAGCACCTCCGCAACCACCGTGGTGAACCAGCCGTCGACCACGGTGGTGTCGTCGACATCCGTGCCGAACGGCACCGGTGATCCGGAGGTGCTGTACTGGACCTCCGGCTTCATCGCCAGCCCGGACAACCTGCAGACGGAGATCGACCCCACCACTGGTGAAGTGCTGCGCACGGAAGTGCCCGACGAAGACGCGTCCCGAGCCGCTCAGGACGCCTTGACCGAGCGATTCGTCTACACCGGACTCGACCTCAGCCAGCCAGGCATCGCCTATCGCTTCGAGTCCGGCGCCATCGCCTACGGCTACATGGTGCGTGGCACCGACAGCCCCGACCTCGCGAACGAGGACCCGTCGGTGCTCGCACGCTACGACCGCTGTGAGCAGAGCGAGCTCACGGTGGATGGTGCCGAGCGTGGCGCGCTGCCAGCGCGGGTGCAGCGGATGGTGATGAGTCTCGACCGGAGACGGCTCGCGGTCGTCAGCAGCGAGTGCCCCGTCGACGGCACGCTCGTCGGCCAGACGCAGATCGTGGAGTCGACGAGCACCGTGCGAGTGTTCGACGCAGCCAATCCCGACAGCGTCGGCCTGGAGCTGATGTCGACCTCTGGCCGCATCTGGTTCGGCTCCCTCTTCTTCAGCCCCGACGGCAACTATCTCATCGTCGACTCCGACGGGTATCGCCTGTTCGATCTCGCCGACGGGTCCGAAGTGCAGCTCGCCCCGAACGGGTGCGACGTGTTCGGTGGTCGCTATGCCCAGTATTCCGGCCCATGGGTCGGCGACTCGTCGTTGTTGCTCTCCGTCCGTTGTCCCGACGCTGCATCGCTGACGATCCTCGATGTGGCCACTGACGAGACGCTGGTCGTCCCGGCGCCCAGTGCCACCGATGGCGCAGGCGTCACGGTGGAAGTCGACGTCGACCACTTCGACGGGCCACAGAGCGCGTGGTACACGATGTGTCTGTCATCGACTGCCGGGAGCACCTGCTGGTTTGGCCAGGGAAGTTCGGGGCCGGTGGAAATCACTGGTGCGCAGGACGCTTCATACCTGCCGCTCGGGTTCACGTACGGCGGCTGACGGCTCGGCACGGAGTCAGCACGAACCGACGAGTACGGTCGCTCGAATGACGAGTGAGCACTTCGACGTGGTGGTGGTCGGCGCCGGCATCTCCGGTATCGGCGCCGGCTACCACCTGCAGACCCTGTGCCCGGAGCGCAGCTACGTGATCCTCGAGGGCCGGGCCGACATCGGCGGCACCTGGGACCTGTTCCGCTATCCGGGCGTGCGCAGCGACAGCGACATGCACACCCTCGGCTATTCGTTCAAGCCGTGGACCTCGCAGAAGGCGATCGCCGACGGCCCGTCCATCCTGGCCTACTTGCGTGAGACGGTGAGCGAGTTCGGCATCGACCGCCACATCCGCTTCAACCACCTGGTCAGCAGCGCCGAGTGGTCCACCGCCGAGGCCCGCTGGACCGTGACGGCAACCACGAACGGCGAGCAGCGCGAGTTCACCTGCAACTACCTGTTCATGTGCTCCGGCTACTACAGCTACCGCGCAGGACACACGCCCGAGTTCGCCGGTATCGAGCAGTTCGGCGGCACGATCGTCCATCCGCAGGCGTGGCCGGAAGACCTCGACTACTCGGGCAAGCGGGTGGTGGTCATCGGTTCCGGTGCAACCGCGATGACACTGATTCCGGCAATGGCCCGAACCGCCGCCCACGTCACGATGCTGCAGCGCTCGCCGACCTACGTGGCGGCGGGGCCCGACAAGGACGTCGTCGCCAACGCACTCCGTAAGGTGCTGCCGGCCAAGGCCGCCTACGCGGTCACCCGTAAGAAGAACATCGCACTGCAGCAGTTCATCTACCGCCAGTCGCGCACCAAGCCCGCCCGGATGAAGGCCAACCTGATCAAGCGAGTGAGCAAGGCGCTGGGGCCCGACTACGACGTCGCCACCCATTTCACGCCCAGCTACAACCCGTGGGACCAGCGCCTGTGCCTGGTGCCCAACGGCGACCTGTTCGAGGCGATCAAGAGCGGCAAGGCCTCGGTGGTCACGGACCACATCGACACGTTCACGTCCACCGGCATCCGCCTGCAGTCGGGTGAGGAACTCGCTGCCGACATCGTGGTCACCGCCACCGGCCTGGAACTGGTGACGCTGGGGGAGATGACGTTCGTGGTCGACGGCGAGCCGGTCGACTTCTCGAACACCTGGACCTACAAGGGCTTCGCGTACAGCGGCGTGCCCAACCTGGCCTCGTCGTTCGGTTACATCAACGCGTCGTGGACGCTTCGTGCTGACCTCACCTGCGAATACGTCTGTCGACTGCTGAACCACATGGAGGAGACGGGCACGGCCAGATGCACGCCCACGCTGCGCCCCAGCGACCGCACCATGCCGGAACGGCCGTGGATCGACGGCTTCTCCGCCGGCTACATGCAGCGTGTCATGCACCGCTTCCCGAGGCAGGGCGACCGTGAGCCGTGGATCAACCCGCAGAACTACGGCCGTGACAAGCAGATGTTCCGCAAGTCGCCGCT
>JBAVTH010000478.1:0-2653 GCA_049696035.1 Ilumatobacteraceae bacterium | reverse complement strand
CGCCGACATCGAGGATGCATCCGTTGTCGGACACCTGGGGCAGGTCGTCGCGGGCGCTGTTCAGGCTGGGCGTGAGGTTGCTGGGCACCTTGCCGGTGGCGACGGCTTCGGCGAGCACGGGCCGGCTGGCAGCGATCAGTGAAGCCAGCGCCACGGGATTGTCCTTGGATGCATCGGCCACCGGTGCCTGAGGCGCGGTGGTCGTGGTGGCGGATGCCACCGTCGTGGTGGTCGTGGGCACGTCGCCGGCGACTCCGGGTGTCGTGGCCGCGACGGTGCTCGCCGGCAGCGTGCTGTCGACCACCAGCGTCGGCGCCGCCACCTCACCGCCGGCGGACAGCGACGGTGGGTTGTTGAGCAGCAGCGCCGCCCCACCGACGCCGATGATCGCGATCCACGCTCCCATTGCCAAGCTGCGCACCGGGGCCGACGCCAGTGGAGTGGAGTGGCGGACGGGGTTCTCGACGAAGTGGAAGCTGAGTGCCGCCATTGCGACCGAGGCGGCGAGCAGAGCGACCCGAGTGGCGGCGGAAAGCGACTCGATGCGCCCGCTCTCCCCCCACTTCGCGGCGACCAGCACCAACATCGGGAAGTGCCAGAGGTAGATCGCATAGGAACGGGCGCCGATCCATTGCAGAGGTTTCGCCCGCAGGATCATGGCCGGGCCCTCGGGCGTCATGCCGGAGTTGATCACCAGCATCGTGGCCACCACCGGAATGGCCGCGGCGTACCCGGGGAAGCTGGTGGCCAGGCTGAACTGGATGCTCGTGGCCAGGATCGCGCCCAGGCCCAGCCACCCGAGCACTGCAGTCAGCTGACGGTTGCTGCCCAGCAGCCGGCCTCCGGCCAGCGCAAGACCGGCGCCGGTGAGCAGCTCCCATGCGCGTGCCGGCAGCATGAAGAACGCCCACGGCTGCGAATCGTGGGTCAGCCGCACACAGGCGACGAACGAGATCACCCACATCACACCGATGACCATCGCCAGTGCCCGGCGCGAAAGGCGGGCGAAGCGCACGAGCACCATCAACAGGCCTGGCCAGACCAGGTAGAACTGCTCCTCCACGGCCAGCGACCAGAAGTGCAGCAACGGCGACTCCCGGAGCCCCTCCGACAAGTAGTCGGTGCCCACCTTCCAGAAGCGGATGTTGGCGACGAACAGGCAGGCCGCGATCGCATCGTGGGCGAGGTCGCCCTGCGAGAGGCCGTCGATCATGAATCGGCTGGCGAACAGGGTGACCACCAGCACGAGCCCGGAGGCAGGCAACAGGCGACGGGCACGGCGGGCCCAGAAGTTCGCGAGCGAAACGGTTCCCGTCGTGGCCAGTTCGCGCAGCAGCAGCGAGGTGATGAGGAACCCGGAGAGCACGAAGAACACGTCGACACCGATGAACCCGCCCGAGACGATGCCGAACTTGGCGTGATACACCAGCACCAGCAGCACCGCGACGGATCGGAGGCCCTCGATGTCGGGCCGGAACGTGGTGCCGTGCTCCGCCTCCCACAGCGCAGGCGGCGGAACCTCCGGTGGTGCGGTGTACGCGGATCGCGGCCGTGGCTCGGCGCCCGAATGATGTCGCGACCAATCGGCTTTCATCACCCACCAGACGGTGAACAGCGCGGCAAAGGCGATGCCCACCAGAACGGATCCCACGGTTGGCGACGATACTGCACGCGGCCAGCGCAGCCCGGATGGTGCCAAAGGCCCCGCGAGCATCCGTGTCTGCCTTGACAGGCTGACAGCATTGTGACATCATTACGACATCACCGAAAGGACACGATGATGTCACTCTTCCACAGCAATCCTGAACTGATCGCCGCCGTGCATGCGGATCGGATGCGCCGCCTGCGCCAGGACAGCCGTCCCCGTCGCCCGCGCCCGGGCAACGACGATCGCCGTTGGGGCTGATCCGCGTGCAACTGCAGCCGGTGATCAACTCCGTCCAGGCAGCACTCGCAGGGCAGGGTCCGTTGGCCGGCGGCGACGTCGCCGTCGAGGAGGCCATCGACCACCTCGTACGAGCAATGGGCCCGGCCATCCGTCAGGCGGCCCTCGAGCTCGTCGAGCAGGCCGCGTACGAGGTGCGGGCACAGCTTCCCGACCGCATCGTCGACGTGGTGCTCACCGACGGCGACCCCACCCTGCGCATCAGCGAGCAGCCCACCGTGGTCGACACCAGCAACAACGAGGAGCTCGATGCGCGCATCACGCTCAGGGTGCCCCCTTCGCTGAAGTCGCTGATCGAGGACGCGGCCGACACTGCCGGCGCCTCGGTGAACGGTTGGGTGCTCGACGCACTGTCGAAGCGAGCGCGCAAGACCCCTCAGGCACACGGCTTCCGCACCACTCACAGCTTCGACCTCTAGGCAGGATGCCATGACTCGTCACGAACAATGGTCGGTCGGCGAACGGCCCTCGCTCGACATCGGCGTGCCGGTGGGGACGGTGGAGGTGCGCACCGGCGACGCCGGCATCGTCGTGCTGACCCTCGAGTCGGCCGCCGCGGCCGACTTCGAGATCACCTGCGCCGGCGACCGGATCTCCGTCCGCCATCCATCGCGGTGGTCGATGCGTGGGCGCAGTTGCCGCCTCACCGTCACCGTCCCGGCCGGCACCGACGTCAACGTCGACGCAGCCTCGGCAGAGGTTCGCCTC
>JBAVTH010000477.1:0-14767 GCA_049696035.1 Ilumatobacteraceae bacterium | reverse complement strand
CGGTTGTGGCCGTCGCTTCGACGGTTGCGGGAGGTGCCTCCACAGTGGCGGCAGTCGAGATCGGGCCGGTCGAGGGTCAGGCCCTGATGGCCTCGATGGGAGCCGACCTGACGGTGATCGATGTCAGGACGCCCGAGGAGTTCGCCGCCGGCCACATCCAAGGTGCGACCAACATCGACGTGGAAGGGGGCGGTTTCAGTGCCGCGATCGAGGCGATGGACCCGTCCAAGGCGTACCTGGTCTACTGCCACTCCGGCCGCCGCGCGGCGATCGCGGCCGAGACGATGACTGCCGCCGGGTTCACCGATGTCCGCAACATGGGTGGCATCCAGGCCTGGATCGACGCCGGTCTGCCGGTGGTCGCCGGCTGAGGCAGCGCCCTCCTTCCCGACGGAGCCGACGGGTCGAAGGGCTCACCCTCTACCATCGCTGCGATGACGCGCCAGACGATCGCCTACCAACCGGCGCTCGACGGCACTCGCGCGCTCGCCGTCACCGCAGTTCTGTTGTTCCACGGCGGGATCGGGTGGATGAGCGGAGGGTACCTCGGGGTGTCGGTGTTCTTCACCCTGTCCGGCTACCTCATCACCTCGTTGCTGCTCACCGAGCACGAGCGGAACGGCACCATCAACGCCGCGGCCTTCTACACGCGCCGTGCCAGGCGCCTGCTGCCCGCCAGCCTGGTGTGCATCGTCGGTGTCTGCCTGATGGCGTGGGCCGGCTGGTTCGATGGCGTCGCCAGCCTCAAGCGCGACGTGCTCGGTGCGGTCTTCCAGGTGTTCAACTGGGTCAAGCTGGGCTCCGGTGAGAGCTACGCCGATCTCACTGCAGCGCAGGCTGGCTTCAAGAAGCCACTCGACCACTACTGGTCCCTGGCGATCGAGGAGCAGTTCTACTGGGTGTGGCCGTTGGCGTTCATCGGTCTGCTGGCGCTCGCCCGTCGGCGGAAGGTCAAGCCGTTCACCGTGGTCGCCGTGCTCACCGGTGTGTCAGCGCTGGCGGCGCCGGTCATCGCCCACGTGTGGGGCCCCAACGCCGCGTACTGGGCGACGCCTGCCCGCATCTGCGAGATACTCGCCGGCGCGCTGGTGGCCTGCTGGCTGCACGGGCGCGAGGTGCCTGCTCGACTGGCCGCCCTGGCACCGGTCAGTCTCGTCGTGCTCGCGGTCGCCTGCGTGCTGTTCCCCGACGGGCACGGCCCTGCCTACCAGGGGGCGATGCCGTTGGTGGCGGCCGTCAGCGCCGCCTTGATCCTGGGTCTGCAGGCGCAGGGGCCGGCGCGCCGACTGCTCGCCACGCGGCCGCTGGTCGGCCTGGGCAAGATCAGCTACGGCGTCTACCTCTACCACTGGCCCGTGTACGTGCTTGTCGAGCGTCGGGGCTGGGTGCTGCCGGTGGGAGCGTCGCTGTCGATCAAGTGTGTGATCACGCTGGTGGTGGCGATCGCGTCCTACTACCTGATCGAACGCCCCATCCGCACTGCTTCCTGGATGCCACCACGACGCACGCTGGTCGCAGCCCTCGGCGGCACCGCCATCGCCGCCATGGTGGCGGTCCTCGTCGTGCCCTCGCCCAGCAAGTACTACGGGGTCGATGCGGCGGCCGCCGAGAAGGCTGCCATCGACACCGGGCCGGTCGAGCCGCTCGTGCCGCTCGCCACGTCGACGGTGGCCGCCTCCGTCACGACCACGAGCTCGCCCGGCGGTACGGGGTCCACCGTGGTGACCCCGTCGACGACGGTGCCGGCCGTCACCACGACCACGGAGCTGGCGGTGCCGCCACGCCCCGTACGCATCCTCGTGGTCGGCGATTCGACAGCGGAGGCCACGGGCGCCGGCATCGTCGAGTGGGCAGCCGCTCATCCGGAGTTCGCCCAGGTGGAGGTGGCCGCGGGCCCCGGTTGCGGCCTGGTGCTGGGCGGTTACCTGGAGCTGAACACCGGTCAGCGCGACGTCGATGCCGAGTGCGGTCCGTACGTGATGCAGGTGGTGCCGGACACCGTTCGCAAGGTGCACCCCGACGTGGTGATGGTGATGAGCACCGTCTGGGACATCCAGGACCGCCGGCTGACCAAGGACGGGCCGCTGCTGTCGCCCACCGACCTGCGCGTCGAGCTGGCGATGACGAAGTCGTTGGGCGAGTTCACCGACAACCTGCTGGCGCTGGGCGTGCCCCGCGTGGTCTGGGTGAAGGCGCCCGTCCCGCTGCCGTCGTTGGGCCCAGGCCCGGATCAACAGTCGCAGCCCGCTCGTCACGAGGTGCTGCATCGTGTGATCGACGACGTCGTGGCCACACGGCCGGCCGTGCGCGAGATCGACCTTGCCGCCTGGCTGGCAGGCCAGCCGGTGGGCACCGACCGGGAGGCACGCGTCGATGGAGTGCACTGGACCGGTGAGGCGTCGCTGCTGATCGCCGACGAGTTCCTGGGCGAAGCGCTCGTCCGGGCAGCGCTGTCGTGAGCGTCGATCCCGTGACCGTCGTGTACACCGACGGAGCGTGTGCGGGCAACCCCGGCCGTGGCGGCTGGGCATGGGCCGTGTCGCCCGGTTGCGAGCCGTGCGGGTCCGGTGGGGCAGCGCACACGACCAACCAGCGGATGGAGCTGCAGGCCGTGCTCGAGGCGTTGCGTGCCCTCCCCGGCGCGCTCACGATCGTCAGCGACAGCACCTACGTGGTGCACTGCTTTCGCGACCGGTGGTGGGTGAAGTGGAAGGCCAACGGCTGGAAGAACTCGCAGAAGCAGCCTGTCGCCAACACCGACATCTGGATGCCCTTGGTGGAGCTCGTCCAGCAGCGACAGCCGACGTTCCGCTGGGTGAAGGGTCACAGCGGCGACCCGATGAACGACCTCGTCGACCGGTTGGCCGTGGCAGCCAGCGCCGGGCCGTTCGATCCTGTGGTCGAGCCGGCCGCCGGCGCCGCACCGGCCGATCGTCAGGGCTCGCTGTTCGACTGATCGTCGGCGGGCCGTTCGCCCATCCGGCGCAGCCAACGGGCGTGCGACCGCACCGCGGCCGTGATGCTCGGGTGCATCCGGTACTCGATGCCCCGTTCGGCGCATGCGGCCTGCAGTCGCGGGGCGGCGAGACGCAACGTGGTGTGCGGCAGCTTGGGTGCGAGGTGGTGCTCGATCTGATGGTCGAGGCCGCCCATCAGCCAGTGCACGAAGCCGCGCATCGGGGCCGCCTTGCAGTGGATGTCGACCGTGGTGCGCAACTGGTGCAACTCGAAGGCGGGGCCGCGCCGGGGGGCGTCAGGGGTGAGGAACTCGGCAAGGTCGACGCAGTGGGCGAGTTGGAACATGTTGGCCAGCAGGAATCCCACCGACCACGAGATCGCCAGGTAGAACGCGAGCACTCCCCACCACGGGTGGAACAGCATCGGCAGCGCGATCGCCCAGGCGAGGTGGACGACCTTGCCGACCACGATCAATGCCACGTCTCGTCGGCGTGGCGGCACCGGTAGGTCGTGCGCACCCACCTTCCGAGAGGCGAGGGTTGCGAAGTCCGACAGCACGAACCACTGCACGGTGAGGAACCCGTAGAGCACCCACATGTAGAGGTGCTGATAGCGGTGCCAGGGCTTCCACGGCTGCTGCGGGGCCAGCCGCGCGAACGGCATCTGGTCGATGTCGGTGTCGAAACCGACGACGTTCGTGTTGCCGTGATGCAGGCGGTTGTGCTTGAAACGCCACAGGAACGAACTTGCCCCGAGCAGGTCCGAGCTCCACCCGGCGAGGCGGTTGCTGCGGTTGCTACGACCGTAGGCCCCGTGATTGCCGTCGTGCATCACGCTGGTGGCCGTCGCCACCGAGGCGATGACCAGCACGATGGCGAACAGGACGCGCGCGACGAACCCGACGGGGGCGAACACCAACCCGGCCCAGCTGGCGACGAGCAGCACCGCGATCAGCGCGGTGTTGCGGTGCAACTGCCGACGACCCTTGGCGATCTCCACCGCCGTCGGCATCATCGCCTGGGTGAGGTTGGGCTGGATGTCGGTGGTCGCGCTCACGGCTGCTCCTCGGCGGTGATGGTCCGAACCGTGCGACCGACCGCGACGGCAAGGAGCCATCACACCTGTAACGTCGCGCCCCCCGTCGGGCCCGCCTAGGGCCGAACGCCCTCGCTGCGCAGCGACGTCGGTTGAGTGTCGAGGCCGGTGCCGGCTGTTCAGCGGCGGGCGCCGATGATGCCGCGCTGGCGCAGGGCGCTGATGGCCTCGGCGTCGTGGCCCAGCTCGGCGAGTATCTCGTCGGTGTGCTCGTCGAGCTTGGGGGCGTGGCGGCCCAGCGTCGTGGGCGTGGCCGAGTAGTGCGCCGGTGGACGGGGTTCTCGCACCTTGCCGAGCCATGGGCGTTCGTGTTCCACCAGCGTGCCGTTGTGCTGCACCTGCGGATCAAGGTGCACTTGGTCGAGTCGGTTGATCAGCGCACAGGGCACGTCGTGAGCGTGCAGCGCGGTGCGCAGCTCCTCGCCCGGGTGGCGGGCGATCTCGGCGGTCATCAGTTCGCTGAGCAGCGCGGCGTTGGCCTCGCGGTCGGGGAGCGTGGCGAAGCGACGATCCGTCAACCATTCGGGCTTGCCCAGCGCTGCGCACAGCCCGGGCCACTGCGAGTTGGAGGTGGCGATCAGCGTGATGTGGCTGTCGGCCGTCCGCCGGATGAGGTACCCGTCGGCCATGTGTGGGCCGGCCGTGACCCGCCCGTCGTCGGCGAGCAGGGTGTGCTGCATCATCCCGTCGGGCCACAGGAAGGCGAGCGCGGCGTCGATCATCGACAGCTTGAGGTGCTGACCGCCGGTGCCGCGTTCGCGAGCCAGCAGGGCGGCGAGGATCGACTGCATCGCCGTCATCGCCGTCACCTTGTCGATCACGATGTTGCGGATGAGAGCGGGCTCCCCGCCCGGCGCCGCCTGCAGCGCGGCCATGCCGCTGAGCGCCTGGACCACGTAGTCGTAGCTCTTCTGGTCGATGTACGGGCCGGTGTCGCCGAAACCGCTGACCGACACATAGATCAGCCCTGGATTGACGCTCCGCAACGACGGCTCGTCGATGCCGAGCCGCTCCACCACGCCGGGCCGGAAGTTCTGGATGAACACGTCGCTGCGGGCCACCAGTTCGCGTAGCAGGGCGACACCCTCGGCCTGCTGCAGGTCGAGCACGGCGCTGCGCTTGCCGCGATTCACGCCGGCCCACAGCGCGCCGATGGCGCCCACGCGGTGGCCGAGCAGGCGCATGCGGTCGCCTCCCCTGGGCTGCTCGACCTTGATCACCTCGGCCCCAAGGTCGGCCAGCAGCGTGCCCGTCCACGGCCCGGCCACCATCTGGCACGCCTCGACGACACTGAACCCCTGCAACGGCCCCGGCATGGGCGGCACCGTAGTGCAATCGCCCGACGACGGTCCGCTTGGGCAACGTGCGGCGTCGCCGCCTAACGTCGAGGGCATGGACATCAATGGAGTCAGCGCAATCGTCACGGGTGGTGCCTCAGGCATCGGGGCGGCCACCGCCCGCCTGCTCGCCTCGAAGGGGGCCAAGGTCGTGGTCGCCGACCTGCAGGAGGACAAGGGCAACGAGCTCGCCGGCGAGATCGGCGGTGCGTTCTGCAAGGTCGACGTCACCAAGACCGACGACATCATCAATGCCATCGAGATGGCCAAGAGCATGGGCCCGCTGCGCGTGCTGGTGAACTCGGCCGGCATCGGCTGGGCGCAGCGCACGGTGGGCAAGGACGGCCAGTACGAGTCGGCCGCCAACCTCGATGCGTTCAAGAAGGTCATCGCCATCAACCTGGTCGGCAGCTTCGACTGCATCCGCCTCGCCGCCACGGCGATGAGCACCACCGAGCCGCTCGACTACGGGGAGCGCGGCGCGATCGTCAACATCGCCTCGGTCGCGGCGTTCGATGGCCAGATCGGCCAGGCCTCGTACTCGGCGTCGAAGGGTGGCGTCGTCGGGATGACCCTGCCGATCGCCCGCGACCTCGCCGCCGTCGGCGTGCGCGTCAACACGGTCGCCCCCGGCCTCATCGACACCCCGATCTACGGCGAGGGTGAGAACAGCGAGGCGTTCAAGGCAAACCTGCAGAAGGGCGTCCTGTTCCCGCAGCGACTGGGCTTCCAGAGCGAGCTCGCCTCGATGGTGGTCGAGTGCGTCACCAACAGCTACATGAACGCCGAGACGATCCGCGTCGACGGCGGCATCCGGATGCCACCGAAGTGACCTGTGACAAAGGGCCGGGCGTTCCTGCGGGTACGTCCGGCCCTTGTCGCGTGCCCACCCGGCATACTGGTCGTCGCGCACACAGAGGAGGTCAGCCATGAAGGCAATGTGGAACGGCACGGTCATCGCCGAAAGTGACGACACCGTGGTGGTCGAGGGCAACCACTACTTCCCGGCGACCTCGGTGAAGGCCCAGTACCTCAGCGACTCCGCCAGCAACACGAGCTGCCCGTGGAAGGGCACCGCCAGCTACAAGCACGTCGTGGTCGATGGCCAGGTGAACTCCGATGCAGCCTGGTTCTATCCGGCTCCGAAGGATGCTGCGGCCGAGATCAAGGGCCGCTTCGCCTTCTGGAAGGGTGTGCAGGTCAGCGCCTGACCACGTGGGCGCACGTCCTGCAGACGGGTCAGGTCGTGTAGTCGGCGTTGATGCGCACGTAGCCATCGGTGAGGTCGCAACCCCACACGGTCGCGGCCGCGGTGCCGCCAGTGGCGAGACTCACGTGGATGAGCACGTCGTCACCGCGCATGTACGCGGCCAGCACTGCCAGGCCGGCTTCGTCGAGTCGGGCAGGGTAGACCTCCTGAGTGCCGAAGCGGATGACGACCGAATCCTGGTCGATCTCGCCAGCGCTGCTGGCCTTGCCGACGGCCATCGCCACGCGGCCCCAGTTCGGGTCGGCGCCGTGCACTGCGGTCTTGACCAGCGGAGAGTTGACGATCGCTCGTGCGACGCGCTTGGCCTGGGCGGGCGACGAGGCGCCGTCGACGGTCACCTCCAACAGTGTCGTGGCTCCCTCGCCGTCGCGTGCGATCTGCTTGGTGAGCGATTCCGCCACCGAGTACAGCGCCTCCTCGAACGCGCCGAGGTCGACCGGACCACCGACTCCGTTGGCGAAGATGACCGCGGTGTCGCTGGTGGATGTGTCGGTGTCGATCGAGACGCAGTTGAGTGTGCGATCGATCACCTGGCGAAACACGTCGTCGAGCACCGCCGACGACACCTCGGCATCGGTGAAGAACATCGCGATCATCGTCGCCATGTTGGGTTCGATCATGCCGACACCCTTCGCGACGCCGACGATCCGGGCAGTCGACCCGCGCACCGTCGCCGCGGACAGCTTGGGCACGGTGTCGGTGGTCATGATGCCGCGAGCAGCGGCGGCGGCGTCGGTTCCGGGCAGCGGAACGGGTATCGCCGCGAGGCCGGCGCGGATGCGGTCCATCGGGTAGGTGCGGCCGATCACTCCGGTGGAGGCGATGAGCACCTCCGTGGACTCGCAGCCAAGTGCCGCGGAAACGCCGGCCACCACTTCCTCGGCGTCGGCCAAACCCTGGGCGCCGGTTGCCACGTTGGCGTTCTTCGAGATGACGACCATCGCTCGCGCCGACCCGCCGGCGACGTGCCGGCGGCTGACGAGCACGCTGGGGCCGGCGAACGAGCTCTGGGTGAACACTCCGGCGGCCACGCAGGGGCCATCGGCGGCGACCACGGTGAAGTCGAAGGTGGTGTCCTTCACGCCGATGTTCGCGACGTGAGCATGGAAGCCCTGGGGCAGGGGCAGCGACTCGTTCATGGGTCAGGCCGGTTGCAGGTCGTGCAGGTGCTCGCGGATCCTGCCGAACAGGAGGCTGAGTTGCTGCACGCCCTTGGCGCCCAGCGGTTCGATGAAGTGGCGGCGCACGCTGTCGACGTGATCGGGTGCGGCGTCGTCCATCTTCCGACGGCCGGCGGAGGTGAGGTGGGCGTACATGACTCGTCGGTCGCTGTCGCAGGCCGACCGGTCCACCCAGCCGGCCTTCACCAACCCGTCGAGTCGGCGGGTGAGGCCGCTGGGCGAGAGCCGCAACGCGCCCGCGAGATCGCACATGCGCATGCGTTGGTCGGTCGCCTCCGACAGGAACACCAGCACGGTGTAGTCGCCCATCGTCAGGCCGTGACCGGCGAGGTCGGTCTCGAACGCAGCGTTCAGGTCGGGAAGCGTGGTGATGAAGTTCCGCCATGCGGTCTGTTCGGATTCGGTCAGCCAGTTGGTGGGCATGGCGACAGCGTAGCGAATGAGTTGTCCTCCGAAATAGTTGTGTTCGCAATAGTTGCTCGATAGCATGAACTGCACATCGCAACAATTGCGATGTGCAAACAGTGCAGTCATCACCCCCCACAGCACCGAGGAGCAACCATGTCGAGCACCGATGTAACCACCCCGGGCCTCAGCGCCCTCACCCCCGGCACCTGGACGGTGGATGCCAGTCATTCCACCATCGGCTTCGTCGTACGGCATCTCGTCGTTGCCAAGGTCCGAGGCCAGTTCACCGAGTTCACCGGCACCCTCACGGTCGCCGACAACCCGCTGGAGTCGAAGGTGGAGGCCACCGTGGCTGCTGGGTCCATCGACACTCGCGACGAAGGTCGCGATGCCCACCTGCGCGGTGACGACTTCTTCGACGTCGAGCACTTCCCTGTGTGGACGCTGGTCAGCACCGGCATCACTGCCAAGGGCGGCGACTACGTCCTGCATGCCGACCTCACGATCAAGGGTGTCACCAAGTCCGTCGACTTCGACCTCGAGTTCGACGGCGTGGCGGTCGACCCGTGGAACAACACCAAGGCGGGCTTCACGGCCTTGGCGGAGATCAGCCGCAAGGACTTCGGGTTGGAGTGGAACGTCGCGCTCGAAGCCGGTGGCTTCGTCGTCGGCGACACCGTGAAGATCTCGCTCGAGATCGAAGCACTCAAGGCCTGATCGGGCCGCAACCCTACGATGGGGCCGAGATCGGCTCGGAGGAGAAGCACATGTCCATCAAACGGCTCAACCATGCGGTGCTGTACGTGAACGACGCCAAGGCATCGGCCGAGTTCTACACCGACGTCCTCGGCTTCGAGGTCGCCGCCTCGATGGGTGATCAGGCGTTCTTCCTCCGGGCCGACGGCTCGGACAACGACCATGATCTCGGTCTGTTCACCGTCGGCTCGCGCCCAGCCGCCCCGCACTCGGTGGGCCTGTACCACTTGGCCTGGCAGGTGCATACGCTCGAGCAGCTCGCGGCGATGCGCGCTCGCCTTCTGGAGGCAGGCGCGCTGGTCGGCGAGAGCGACCACGGCGTCAGCAAGAGCCTGTACGCGAAGGACCCGGACGGCATCGAGTTCGAGGTCATGTGGGCTGTCCCGCGGGCCGACTGGCCCGACAAGGTGGGCACCTGGCGACTGGATCTCGACGAGGCCCTGGCTCGTTGGCCCGGCGTCGACACCGCCGACCAGTGACCCCACCGCGTGTGTTCGCTGGCATTCGCTGGGCGATCGTCGGCGAACGAACGCTGTGGCAATGGGGCGTCAGCCCAGCAGTGCGGCGAACGCCTCGTCGAGACGTGGGTGCTGAAAGCGGTAACCCGACTGTGTGAGCACCGTCGGCAGCACCTTCTGGCCGGTGAACAGCAGTGCAGTGGCGAGCTCGCTGCCGAGGAGCAGCTTGGGTCCGAACGACGGCACCGGCACGAACGACGGGCGCCCGAGCGCTGCGCCCAGCAACTTGGCGAACCCCGCATTGGTGATCGGGTTGGGCGCCGTCAGGTTGACCGGGCCGCCCACGTCGGCGGTGAGCATGTGCTTGATCGCGCCGACCTCGTCGGGCAGCGAGATCCAGCTCTGCCACTGCTTGCCGTTGCCGAAGCGCCCACCGGCGAACAGCTTGAACAGGGGCAGCATCTTCTTCAGGGCGCCGCCCTTCGGGGTGAGGACGATTCCGGTGCGCAGATGCGCCACCCGTGCACCGGCCGCTGCCGCGGGCTGGGTGGCAGCCTCCCACTGCTGGCACAGCTCGGCGAGGAAGTCGTTGCCCAGCGGTGAAGCCTCGTCCAGCTCTCGATCGTCACTGGGGCCGTAGATGCCGATTGCCGAGCCGCTCAGCAGCACCGGTGGCCGGTTGCTGCTGGAGGCGATGACCTCGGCGAGCAGGGTGGTGGACTTGACCCGGCTGTCGACCAGTTCGCGCTTGTACTCGTCGGTCCAACGGTGGTCGCCGATGCCGGCACCGGCCAGGTGCACCACTGCGTCGGCGCCGTCGAGCGCGCCGGCTGCCAGCACACCGTTCGCCGGGTCCCACTGGATCTCGCCGGGTCCGGCGGCGCGCCGGACGAGCTTCACCACATCGTGACCGTCGCTGCGGAGTTCGCCCCAGAGTGCAGAACCGATGAGGCCACTGGCCCCGGAGATGATCACGCGCATGGCCGAAGGGTATGCCCGCAGTCGGTCGTCCGTCGTGGTGAGCGTCGGTTTCCCGTGTGACGTCAGTCGATGTGGACGGGCACGCTGACCACGACCGTGTCGGGGCGGTACAGCAGGCGGGCCTTCAGGGCGAGTGCGCTCTGGTTGTGCAGCCACTGACTGGAGACCTTGGTGACCGACTCGGGGATCACCACGGTGATGATGTCGTCGTCGCGTTCCTCGTCGATCTCGTCGAGGAACGCCATCACCGGACGGGTGAGCTCGCGGTACGGCGACGACACCGTGTGCAGTTCGATCTGGATGTCGTGCTCGTCCCACTGCTGGTGCAGGAGCCGCTCTTCCTCGGGGTCCTGCACGACCGACAATGCGATGATGCGCTCGGGGCTCAGGCTGCGGGCGTAGGCGATGGCGTCGAGCACACCGCGGTTGACCTTGCCCACCAGCACCACGACGTAGTGAGTGCGCCGCGGTGGCTTGTAGCCGGCAGGCACGACGAGCGACTTCTTGACCCGCTGGTAGTGCTTCCCGATCGAGTAGAAGAAGAAGACCATGATCGGGATCAGCGCCGCGGGGATCCATGCACCCTCGGTGAACTTGGACACCACCACGATCACGGCGATGAGGCCGGTGGTGATCGCGCCGACGAGGTTGATCGCGAGGCTCGCCCGCCAATGCGGTTCCTTGAGGCGCACGTGGTGGACGACCATGCCCGACTGGCTGAAGGTGAAGCCGGTGAACACGCCGAAGGCGTACAGCGGGATCAGGGCGGAGATGTCACCTTTGAAGACCACGATGAGGATGCTGGCCACGGCCGCCAGGAAGATGACGCCGTTGGAGAACACCAGCCGGTCGCCGCGGTTCGCGAACTGGTGCGGCAGGTAGCCGTCGCGGGCGATGATGCTGGACAGTCGCGGGAAGTCGGCGTAGGCGGTGTTGGCGGCGAGGATGAGGATCGAGAACGTGCCGATCATCGTGAGCCAGAACATCACCCCCTTGCCGTTGTAGAGGTACTCGGCCATCAGGCCGAGGCCGTTGCCGTCGATCTCACCGCGGTAGGGCTTGAGGTGCGTGGCGAGGATGGAGACTCCGAGGAAGCACGTGCCGAGGATGGCGCCCATCCACACCAGGGTCGTCGAGGCGTTCCTGGCCTCCGGCTTCTTGAACGCGGGCACGCCGTTGGACACGGCCTCGACACCCGACAGCGCCACCGCACCGGAGGAGAACGCTCGCAGCAGCATGTACAGGCCGAGGCTCTTGGTGAGATTCTTCGCTTCCCGGCCCCCGTCGGTGAGCATGGACTCCGGGATGGGGCCGACGTGCTGCACGAAGATGCGGTAGAAGCCGGTGCCGATGAGGATGACGAGCATCAGGATGTAGAAGTAGGTGGGGCCGGCGAACAGGGCGCCGGACTCCTTCACACCGCGCAGGTTGGCCAGCGTCATGATGAGCACGCAGAGCAGGCAGATCGGCACGGCCCAGTCATGGCTCAACCCGGTGGCGGTGCGGATGGCCAGCACGCCACCGGCCACCGACACGGCGACCGTCAGGATGTAGTCGACGAGCAGCGACGAACCGGCGATCAGCGATGGCACGGCGCCGAGGTTCTCTTTGCTGACGATGTAGCTGCCGCCGCCGCTGGGGTAGGCGTGGATGGTCTGACGGTAGCTGAGCACGACGATGACCAGCAGGGTGCAGACGACGATCGCGATCGGGGTGATCACGCCCCAGGCTCGACGACCGACCTCCGCCTGCAGCAGGAGCACGACGAGGATCTCGTCCGTTGCGTAGGCGGTGGATGAGATGGCGTCACTGGCGAAGACCGGGAGGGCGATCTTCTTGCTCAGTCGTTGGTGGCCTTCGTCGGCGGTGGCGATGGGCCGGCCGATGACGAGGCGCTTGAGCGATTGGAACATAGGTGGTGGCGAGCCTAGGCCGCGTTACAGTTCAGCCCGCAACTACTGGTCCGCGCATCCCAGGCGGAGCGAGACCGGCGAGGAGGAACGCAGTCGTGCATGTTGTGATCGTGGGTTGCGGGCGAGTCGGTTCGTCGCTGGCCCACAACCTGATCGGTGAAGGGCACACCGTTGCCATCATCGACCGCAAGCCAGCAGCATTCGAGCGGTTGGGCGCCGACTTCGCCGGGCAGAAGCTCAGCGGCATCGGCTTCGACCGCGATCTGCTGATCAAGGCGGGTATCGAGAAGGCCGAGGCGCTGGCCGCCGTCACGAACGGCGACAACTCCAACATCCTCGTCGCCCGTGTCGCTCGCGAGACCTTCGGCATCCAGCGTGTCGTCGCCCGCATCTACGACCCCCAGCGGGCCGCCGTGTACCAGCGCCTGGGCATCGCCACGGTGGCGCCCGCGCTGTGGACCACCGAGCGTGTGCTGCGCCGTCTGGTGCCCGATGCTGCGGCGGTCGAGTGGGTCGATCCGTCGGCGAAGGTATCGCTGGTCGAGCGTTCCTTCGGCAATGGCTGGGCAGGTCACCGCGTGCTCGACGTGGAGAGCGCCGGCATTCGTGTCGTCGCGCTCAGCCGGCTCGGCTCCGCGATGCTGCCCAGTTCCGACCTCGTGGTGCAAGAAGGCGACGTGGTCTACCTCGCAGTTGCGCACGATTCGATGGACCACCTCACCGAGCTCACCGCCAACCCGCCCGCCGGCCACGGCCACTAGGAGTCGACATGAACGTTGTAATCGCAGGTGGCGGCAGTGTCGGTCGGTTCATCGCCGAGCAGTTGGTCGGTGGCGGCCATCACGTCGTCATCCTCGAGAGCGAGGCCCGCGTGGTCTCGCAGTACGAGGACACGATCGAGGGTGTGTCGTGGCTGAAGGGCGACGGGTGCGACTTCGGCACGCTGAAGGCCGCCGGGCTCGAGCGAGCCGACGTGGTGGCGTCGGTGACCGGAGATGACGAGGACAACCTGGTCATCTCGTTGCTGGCCAAGCAGGAGTTCGCTGTTCCTCGAGTCGTCGCGCGCGTGAACAACCCGAAGAACGAGTGGATGTTCAACGAGACCTGGGGCGTCGATGTCTCCGTCAGCACGCCCCACCTGATCACCGGTCTCGTGCAAGAGGCCGTGTCGGTGGGCTCGTTCGTGCGGCTGTTGTCGTTCGAGGGTGGCAAGGCCAAGCTGGCCGAGGTCACCCTCGCCGAGAACTCACCGGCAGCCGACAAGGAGATCGTTGCCATCGGCTTCCCGCGCGACGCAACAGTGGTCGCCATCCTCCGCGACGAGAAGGTGGTGGTGCCGCGCGGCGACACGATCCTGCGCGTCGGCGACGAAGTGATGGTGTTGGTCACGTCGGAGAGCGAAGACGCCGCGCGAGCCATCCTCATCGGCTGAACGCCGTACGGCCCCCGGTGCTCCCGGCCGCGTGCGGCGGTTCGTCAGTGGGGCAGCTCAGTGGGGCAGCTCAGTGGGGCAGCAAGGTGTACGCCGGGTTGAGCATCACGAGCCGACCGCGCTCGGTGCGTGCGACGCCTTCCAGCACGAGCGCGCGGCCGTGCTCGACACCGGCGAGGTGCCGGCGGCCGGTGAAGACGGCGACGGCCGTGCCGGTGCCGTCGTCGACCGTGATCTCGAAGGCCTGCACGCCGGAGCGTGGGGCGACGCGCATGCGGGTGATCTCGCCGCCCACTCGCACCGGGGTACGTGCGCCCATCTCGCCGATCGAAGTCAGCCCCAACCCGGCGAAGCGATCCTGCAGGCGTTGATCGTCGAGCTCGTCGACAGTGGTTCGGAGTCGCTTGGCGAGGTCGCGGAGGCCCATGTGCAGGATGCTACCGAGGCGTGATCGCAGACCGGAGGGTGGCGGTCCGTCCGGCGGGACGCGCCGCGGCCGGATCGCCCGCGGCGCCTCAGCCGAGCGGGAGCACCCACCCCTCCTCGTCGATCACTCGTCGAGCCGTCGCGGGGTCGAGTGCCAGGCCGAACGCCGGGCCGAGGCTGCCCGTCGCGTCGAGGCCGGCGAGGTGGTGGGCGAGTGCGATCACCTGACGGGCGTCCTTCACGACGTGGTCGACGTGGTCGAAGGCGATCGCGCTCGGCCAGATCTCGGCGATCACGATCGCATCCGCGGCTGAGCCGGAACCCCGGGTCGGGTCTGCGGTGAGGCCGGTCTCGAACGGCCACACGCGCGTGCGTGGCGAAAGCTCCGAGTGGTGCCGAATGTGGTGGGCCACGGGGATGCCGGTGAGCGTCTGGCTCCCCACGCTGCCCGCGCCGAGCAGCTGCCAAGGTGAGAACGGGTGCAGGCCGTGCGTGCGCAGGCGCTGCTCGGCGACCCGATCGGGCGGCAGTTCGGGCGGCTTGTGAGTGGGC
>JBAVTH010000476.1:0-3820 GCA_049696035.1 Ilumatobacteraceae bacterium | reverse complement strand
TGGCGAGGGTTCGTGCGGGATGCGGCCGACGAGCTCCGACTACGACGTGCCCGTCGGCTTCGCGACGCCCGACAGCGACCCGGCAGAGACGCCCTTGACCAGCAGGTAGCCGATCATCCAGAGCTCTCCGAGAGTGGAGGGGACGAGCAGCGCGTCGGCGAGGCCGGACACCTCCGGGAGCAGATACGTGACGAACGTGCTGAGCACGTATCCGATGCCGCCGGCGAGGAGCAGCCAGCCGACGGGTCGTGGCAGGTAGGCGGACCGCAGGACGAGCCAGCCCATCGGCAGCAGCCAGAGCCCGAAGAACAGCCCGCCGACCTCCCAAGCAGATCCCTGGAAGCGGTACAGCAGCTGTGCGTTCTGCGTGGAGGTCGCGCCCCCATCGAGCGCCACCTCGAGCGCGGTCGCCGAACATGCGGCAGCGACCAGCAGCGCCGCGGCGTTCACCAATCCGAACGCGGTGATCGAGGCGGCGGCACGTTCGTGCACGCGCCGGAACAGCAGGTAGAACGCCGAGGCCACCAACGCCTGCGTGAGGGCGGTGCCGAGATCGGCGGCGATGCCGAGCCGCGCCAAGCCTTCGTGCTCGACGAGGTTGGCGGAGGTCTTCACCGCATCGTCCGGGACGTAGAGCTTGCCCCGGATGAGCATGGAGCCGAGCACTCCGCAGATGAGCAGCCCGAGGTACGCAAGGCCGGTCCAGCGTGCGGTGATGCGCAGGCGGTGGAGCTCGACCTCGTCGGGCAGCACCGGTGCAACGCCCAGTGACGATGCACGACCGAATGATGGAGTTGCGGAGGGAGAAGTGGACGAAGCCATGCACGGCCCCCGTTCGGTTGGACGAGCCCAGTGGGATGCTCGGGCTTGCGTCTTGATCATCAGCTCGGAAACGCGAAGCCGGCCAGTGCCGAACGTCCTCGCCACCGTGCGGTTCTCGCCTCCCCGGCGGACGAGCCGGTGTCGGCCGGTGAGAGGCGGGGCTCGCTGTGTGTGCTCGGCTTTCCCCGCGGCATGGCTTCGATACGGTGCCTGGGCCCGCGCTGGGCGCGGGCTCGTACGAACAGGGGAGTGTTGTGAAGATTGGATGCATCGGACTGGGGAACATCGGTCGACACCTGGCCGCGAACCTGATGGCCGCAGGGTTCGACGTGACGGTGCACGACCTGCATCGCTCGGCGGCCGAGCCACTGCTGGCGGCCGGCGCCATGTGGGCCGACTCTCCAGCTGAAGTGGCGGCCTCCACCGATGCGGTCATCACCTGTTTGCCCTCGGTGGCCGTCATCACCCGCGTGGTCGCCGGCAAAGGTGGATTGCTCGAGGGGTTCCGTTCCGGCAGCACATGGATCGACATGAGCACGAACGATCGGCACGAGCTGCTGCGCCTGGCCGAGCTGCTGGCAGCGAATGGTGTCGCCACGCTGGAGGCACCAGTCACCGGCGGTGCGCACAACGCGTCGTCGGCAACCATCACCGTGTTGGTGGGTGGCGACGAGGCGGTGTACGAGCGCCACGCCGACGTGTTCTCGGCCGTTGGGGGCCGCGTGTTCTTCATCGGCGAGCTGGGGAAGGCAGCCGTCATCAAAGTGATCACGAACATGCTGGCGTTCATTCACATCGCGGCGACTGCCGAGGCGTACATGCTGGCGGCGCGGGCGGGGATCGACCTGCGCATGGCGTGGGAGGTGATCAAGGCCAGCTCGGGGAACAGCTTCATCCACGAGACGGAGAGCACCACGATTCTCAGTGGTAGCTACGACATCGGCTTCTCCCTCGACCTGGCGTGCAAGGACCTCGGCTTCGCGATGCAACTGGGTCGCGAACTCGACGTGCCGCTCGACATCGCCGGCACGGTCGACCAGTTGAACATCCGAGCCCGTGCCGCCTACGGCGGCTCGGCCGGATCGCCGATGGTGGCGCGACTGCTGGAGACCGCCTGCGGAGTGGACCTGCGGGCCGCCGGCTTCCCCGCCGATCTGGAGGAGTACCTGGCAACGATGCCTCGCGCCGAGCGTCCGACCTGACCTACCGACGGCGCCGACGACCACCTCGGCCGGATCGTCGGGCGATCCGGATCACGTGCGGGCTGCTGCGCTCAGCCGGTCCGCGATCGTGCGCATCTCTGCCCGAACTGCGTCGGAACCGATCAGCGTGAACTGCGCAGGGACGGACGCCAGCTGAGCCGCGTACCAGGCGGGGTCGTCGGTGCTGCCGCGGAGCGTGCATGTGTGCTCGTCGAGCGGCGTGAGGCGGCCGAGCGCTCGCGGGACGCATCGAGCGATCTCGTCGATCGTGGCGGCGATGTGCACTTCGACGTGGTGGGTCCATCCGTCGGCGAGGTGGTCCTCGACCTCCCGGATCGGGTCGAGATCGGTCGGCGGTGCGACGCCGTCGTCGATCCGTTCTGCGCTGACGATCCGGTCGATGCGCAGGACCCGGCGCGCGTCGGCGGTGAGGGACCAGCAGAGCAGATACCACCGGCCATGACGTACGACGACCGCCCATGGGTCGACGATCAGCTGGTAGTCGGAGCCGGGGCGCGACCGGTAGGCGATCTGCAGCCGGCTGTGGGTCTCGCACGCGTGCGCGACCTGCCCTGTCAGCGTCGGGTCGGGTGTCGCTGCGGCGTCGCCGGGGTTTTGGGCGACGACGCGCCGCAACGCCTCCGCTGGAGCGGCGGCAGCGTCTGGGAGCACCCTCAGGATCTTGCCGAGTGCGGCCGCTGCGGGATCGGCGGAGTCGATCGATCCGTGCCATCCCCGCAACAGCGCCACCACCAGACCGAGTGCCTCGGTGGTGCTGAACATCAGTGGTGGCACTCGAGCGCCGCGTCCGACCGAGTAGCCGCCGTAGCGGCCGCTCACCGAATCGACAGGCAGACCCGCCTCGCGCAGGATGCCGACGTAGCGCCGCACCGCTCGGTCGGTCACCCCGAGCTGAGCAGCCAACTCGTCGCCGGTGATGCCGGGACGGTTCTGGATCAGCTCGAACGCCAGCAGTGCGCGGGCCGTGGGGCTCAGATCGTGCGCCATACAGATTCCTGCCAGTCGAGGAAGTAGATCGTCCGGGTTCGAATCTACCATCGCCTCATGACCGACGAATCGAACACCTCAGTCCCGGCAGCAGTGTTGACCGAACCACCGCTCGCCGGCAACGAGCTCGACACGCTGCTCGGCTCGCTGGAGAGGATGAGACGGACCCTGGCCTGGAAGTGCGCCGACCTCGACGCCGCGGCGATGGCCACCACCATCGGCGCCTCGGCCATCACCATCGGCGGGCTGCTGCGGCACCTCGCCCGGTGCGAGGAGAGCTCGTTCACATGGAAACTGCACGACCGGCGACCGTCGTTCGCTCACGACCCCGACGGCTGGGACCGGGACTGGCAGTGGACCGCCACCGACGACGCCGAGGACACGTGGCAGCAGTGGCGTGGGGCTGTGGAGCGGTCGCGAGTGCTCGTCGCGGAAGCTGTCGCCGACGGTGGGCTCGACCGGGCCAAGGGGCATCACTTCGAGGGCTGGGGCACACCTAGCCTTCGGCGGATCCTGATCGACATGATCGAGGAATACGCTCGCCACACCGGCCACGCCGACCTCATCCGCGAGGCCATCGACGGCCGCGTCGGAGAGGACCCCCCGGCATGATCGAGCACCGGCGAGGTGATCCGCCAGCTCACCATCGACCCGCAACGCCCCTACCACGGCACCGGCAAACCGGTCGGCGGACCACGCCGCCCCTACGGACCCGGAAGAACAAGAAGTCCGAACCCTGATGAGGGCTCGGATCGTTGCGGATGTCTCGCGACATCACATTGTGGGGT
>JBAVTH010000475.1:0-1949 GCA_049696035.1 Ilumatobacteraceae bacterium | reverse complement strand
GTGATGGCAGCTCGAGGCGTAGAGCTGCATTCGTCGTCGGGGCTGGTGCGTGCCTCGGCCTGGCGGTGCAGACACTCCAGCCGACCCTGCTCTCGGCGACGGTGGTCGGGCTGCTCGGCGTGCTCGCAGTCGGTTCCGACCGCCTGAGGGGTGTAGGTCCCGGATTGCGGCGTCTCGTCGTTCGCCCCAGCCTCCTGTTGGGCCTCGCAGCGTTGCTCGCTTTCATCTCTGCGCCTGTCTGGTACGCGGTGTCCGGCAGATGGCGCCCTTTCTGGGACGGTTGGTGGGTCTACGGGCGGTACATGTCGTCGGCGCTGGGTCGCAGCCTGCCTGAGCAGTTCGGCTTCGGCTGGGATCAGTTCTACGCCTACACGATCACCCACAAGTCCGCGCACCTCTGCGCGGTGGGGTTCCTGCTCATCTTTGCCGCCTCGTGGAAGCAGCTGAGCAGGTTCCAGCGGCTTCTGTGCGTCGCACTGACGCTGTGGTGGGCTGCCGCCTGGGTGGAGCTGATCCTCACGCAGCGCTACTCGTCGCACTACTTCGTGGTCACGTCGGTGCCCCTGATGATGATGTGCTGCGCGCTTGTCACGTTCATGGTGAACGCTCTGCGCCTGCGCGGCGTCGACACGGGCCGCCACCACGGCCTGGCCTACCTGCTCTTGCCGCTGGCGTTGATCTGGAGCGGCGTCGGGCCTCTGCACCGTGGATTGAACGCGGCCGTCTCCTTCCGCGGTGTCGCCGCGATGGTGCGCGTGCGGGAGGAAGCGCGTGACGGCCGGGATCGAGCCGTCCAAGCGGCACTCGACCTGATCTCCCATCAGGATGATCCGATCCTCACCTGGACGAACGAGCCGATGCCGTTCCTCGACTTCCGGAGGGTCTCCGCCACTCGCTTCATCTGGAAGTCGTTCCTGATGGGGGAGGTCTACCTCGGACCGACGAGTACTCAGTACGTGCTGCCGGGCAGTTGGGAGCTGTGGCAGTCGGACGTCGATGCCACCCGACCGCGTGCCTTCCTCACGGACGCCCTCGTGTTCGTTCCCCCGAGAACACCTGCAGGAAAGCTGCTCGCCGACGAGTTCGAGTTGATGCTCGAGACCAACAGGTTGTCGCTGTCCGTCACGCCCACGGTGGCAGCCATGCTCCGCGACCGCAGCGCCGACGGACCCCTCAAGCCGGCGCTGCCGGCCGGTTGGACGCAGGTGGGGGCGTCGTTGCACCATGATTCGACAGTGGCCGGCAGCTCATCGCTGGCGCTGGGTGATCTGCGCTGTCGTCGGTTCGATGCCACGCTTGCATTCGGATCAGCGGTTGCGTTCCGTTTCGAAGGCGCCGGCAGCACGGATCCGGAACTGGCGTTGGAAGATGGCCGTGGCATCGTCCGGCCCGAGACCACGACAATTGTCGGCCCCGCCGCGCCGCTCGGCGCGAGCCGATCGCTGACGCTGCTCGTCGGGCGAACGGTCGCCGTGCTGATGGTGGATGGGCACATCGTGGCCGGGCTCAACCTGCTGCCCTCCACCACCGTCAGTCTCGTCGCCGGCGGTGATGTGACGTTGAGCCATGTGGGCACCGGGCAGGCACCTGCGGGCGGTCAGTGCTAGGGTGTCCGCCGACCGTGAAACGGGTCCTGTGAGGCTCGTACGGGAGGAGCCATCACACATGTCATCCCGATTGCATATGCTTGCATTACACTGCATGATCATGCAGGAACCGCAGGAGGGTGAGCGCAATGCGTGACGCGGCGCTCGTGATGGCCGATGGCAGCGTCTTCGAAGGCGAGCTGCTCGGCGCCGACCCTGTCGGTGGCGTCGCCGGCGGTGAAGTGGTGTTCAACACGGTGCTCTCCGGGTACCAGGAGGTCGTCACCGACCCCAGCTACGCCGGGCAGATCATCACGTTCACGTACCCCCACATCGGCAACTACGGCGTGAACGACCACGACT
>JBAVTH010000474.1:0-2589 GCA_049696035.1 Ilumatobacteraceae bacterium | reverse complement strand
CACTTCGGGCACCATGCGCTCGTGGCAGGCATCGATCCCCACTCGCCCTACGTGCCGATGGTTGCTTCTGAGCGTGTCGAGCAACTACGTCGTTGGCACGATGAGGTGTCGGAGAGCCTTCACAGGTCTGCGCCGCACGACGTTGACTATCTGGGTTTGCGCTTGCACGTTCCCGCAGAGGTATTCCCCCCGACCCCAGTGTCGGATCTTCTCGGCCGAGTGGTGATGTCAACTGTTCGGTCAGGACACCGTGTTCTCGACATGGGGTGTGGCAGCGGAGCGAATGCGATTCTCGCCGCACAACGTACGGACGACGTTGTAGCGGTCGATGTCAACCCGCACGCCGTCGCGGCTGCAGCTGCCAACGCTAGGAACAACGGAGTTGGCGACCGAGTTCGATGTGCCGTCTCGGACGTCTTCGAGCGTGTTAACGGGCTGTTCGACGTCATCGTCTTCGATCCGCCGTTTCGCTGGTTCGCACCGCGCGATCTGCTGGAGCGCGCCATCACCGACGAGAACTACGAGACCCTCGGCCGCTTCATCACCGAGGCACCCCGGCACCTTCGGGAGAACGGTTGCATCTTGCTGTTCTTCGGAACGAGTGGAGATGTCGGGCATCTCGATGCTTTGACGCGACGTGCACGGTATGTGGTGCAGACCGTTGCCGAGCGCACGCGCGACGTGCGAGGTGAGTCGACCACGTACTTCGTGCGTCGCCTTGCCCAGCCCCTCGACGTCGCGCCCTAGATGTACCTCGGTGACATGGAACGAGGACGGCACCGCCCTCGTCATCGTCACTGGGTACGGATCATCGCCGACCGGAGACGGCTACGGCGAATGTGGTCCGGTGCGCGGTGTCTCGGCGATGAGGCCACGCATAGCTGCCGCTTGGCGCAACCTGGGGCGCGTCTGCAGGGAGCGCATGACAACGGCCCTACCTCACTGGACGCTCCCGGCCGACGCGGTCGTGGAGTACCGCGTTTCACGTTGGCTGCAGCGTCATGCCACGCAGAACTCGTTTCCCTCGGGGTCGAGCATGACCACGTGGCTGAGGATGTGTCCGTCGCTTTCCTCGCGCACGATTGTGGCGCCGAGGCTGACGAGTTGTGGCACCTTGGCGCGGATCAGTCGTCCGCGTTCGATGAGATCCCACGGTCCGTCACCGGCGACGCGGATGTCGATGTGCAGCCTGTTCTTCGCTTGTTTGCCTTCGGGTACTCGGAGCCAGCCGATCGCCGGGCCGATCCCTTGTGGATCGATGATCGACGCGCTGTCGGGATCGTCGTAGCCGGGTTCTGGCTCGTACTCGAGCGCTGCCGCCCAGAATGCCGCCAACAGATGCGGGTCGGAGGCGTCGCAACCCAGGGTCCAGTGAACTGCCATGGACCGGAGGATAGAACGAGCGCTGTGCCCTCGGCACGACGGGCGTTCTGGCGAACGTTGCTAGTGGGTCATTCGGAGCTGGAGTTCATGTCCGAGGAGGTCGCGCAGCCGCCTCGCTTCACGTTCGATGGAAGAGACCGGCGCCAGTCGGTCGGACTGCCATGAGACCACGAGTTCGTCGTCTCGTCGGACCCAGGTGCCGCGCACCACGCCGCCGTGTAGCACGGGGTTCGCTTTCCGGGTGATCGCGTCTCGGAGTTCCACCGGGGTCACGTGAGCGTCCTTGGTGCCGGGACCCATCACCCACTGGTCGTGTCCCGGGAGCAGCCGTACCTCGTCAGACGGCATCGCCGAGGCCAGTGCGTCGACGTGCTCGCTGCAGGCAAAGGCAACAGTCCCCTCGACATCGACCGCGACCAGCCGGTGTTCGAGGCTCGCGAACCAGCCGTTGATTCGTTTGCGGCCGGCGCTCAGTCCTTCGCCCAGCCAGTGGTGGAGGTGATCGACCGTGGCAGGCCCGTAGGCGCCGAGATAGGAGGTCACGGCGCGCGGCCCGGCCTCGTCCAGGTCCGGGACGCCCCGCCACGCGGGGTTGCGGTCGAGTCGTTGGAGCGTGAGGCGTCCGTCACGGCGCGGGCCGAGGCTGATGTCTCCCAGCCAGCTGAGCGGCTTGAGCAATGTGCCGGCACCAGCATCGAACACCGGCCGCAGATGCTGGTACGCCTGCTGCGTCGTCAGGGCTTCGCCGAGTTCGCTGACCGTGAGCGGCGCGTCATCCAGCGCGTCACGGACGGCCGCCCTGAAGCGTGGCCAGGCCTCGGCCATGAGCCCGTAGTGCTCGACCCAGCTCGGCAACTCCCATTGCCGGCCGGCGGCACGCAGCGCCAGGTACATCGCGCCGTCGTCGGGCGTCAGGTAGTGCAGCGCCCCACGGAAGAGGAACGATTGGATGACCGTTCCGTCGGCGACGGCCTGAGCGAGTTCACCCGCCGGCGAGCGATTTCCGCGCGTCCGAACCGCGAGATCGGCCAGCGACTCGTCCACCGAGAGCACTGCGCCAAGTCGGCGAACGGTGTCGGACGCCGTCATCGAACCGACGGGATCGAGCAGGTGTCGATCCATGCGCCACGCCAAGGCCTGGGCCCACGAGCACGAGATCTCAGTTGTCGCACCCATCGCTGCCGACCTCCGTGCGACACCCGGCGT
>JBAVTH010000473.1:0-1649 GCA_049696035.1 Ilumatobacteraceae bacterium | reverse complement strand
CGTCCATGTGCTGCAAGCCTGGTTCGAACCACTTCGGCACGGGGTGCTTCTCGTCGGGTCGCCTGCCCACTGATGGCACGCGCTTGGCGACGTTGATGTCGATGCCGCCCAGCGCGTCGACGACATCCACGAACCCGGCCATGTCGACGAGCACGTAGTAGTGGATCGGCATGCCCAGCAGTTGGGCGATGCCCTGCTTGATGCCCTGTGCGCCGGCGTCGTCGACGCCACCGGCAAGCTCGCGGTGGCTGTCCACACGTGTGTAGACGGCGTTGGCGATCTCGTCGAAGCCCTTCGGGTAGCGCTCGGCCAGTGGCGTGCCGGGCGGGAACGGAAGACGCCGGAGGTTGCGCGGCACGGAGATCATCGCGGTGTCGCCGGTGTCGGGGTCGATGGACACCACGATCATGGAGTCGGTGCGCATGCTCCACCTGTCCGGCCCGCCGTCGCCGCCGAGCAGCAGCACGTTCACCCGTTCCTCGCCGGGGAAGACCGCCATGGTCGTGGTGGTGGAGGTGCTGGAGGTGCTCGACGTGCTGGACGAGCTCGTGGTGCTGCCACGTGCCGGCATCGTTGTCGTCGTCGCGCTGGTGGCCGCAGCTGTCGTGACCGTCGTGGTCAGCGGCGAGGGGTTGGCCGTGGTGGCGGCATCGGAGGAGAACACCTTCTCGACTGCACGATCGGTCTGCCACACGTAGTTGGCCGCGACGGCCAGCGGCGCCACGCCCGCCAGCACCACCACGCCGACCGCGATGGCGGCCGCCGCCTGGTGCGCAGTGCGGCTGGAGGGGCGGGCGATCCATGCGGCGTCGAGCGCGCTCCACAGCCGGGTGGCGGCCAACACCACCAGCGTCACTGCGAGCCCGAGGAAGACCGTGCGGTTGGCGATGACGTCGGCAAGATCCGAGCGCCCGTCCACCGGCGCCACGATGGCGACGACTGCGGTGGTCGCGACGATGTTGCATGCCGCGGCAACGATCACCGCGGGCCGCAGGCGGGCGCGGATCAGCACGTGGCCGGCGCCGGGCATGATCACCGAGCAGAGCGCGGCGGCAATGCTGGCGGCCAGACCGCTTCGACTGCCACCCGAGGAAGCCATGACGAAGATGATGCTCCTCGCCGGCGCATGTGGCCAGTCCGCTCGCCGCTGGTTGCCGTTGCGGGCGGGTGTTGATAGCGTTTCGCCTACCGACGCGGGGTGGAGCAGCTCGGTAGCTCGTCGGGCTCATAACCCGAAGGTCGCAGGTTCGAATCCTGCCCCCGCTATTCCGAGAGCCCCGTTCACGACGGGGCTTTCGTCGTTCTGGGGCAGTGGGGACTGGCCGGAGGTCGAGGCGACGCCCGGCCGATCGCGGGGCGCGACACGGGCGGGGCCTGGCCCTATCCTCGGACCCACTCGCACCCGGACAGAGCAGGGGACCGCCCGTGGCCACGAAGTCGTACGCGCCGCATCCGATCCGGCCCTACCCGCCCCTGATCATCAACGCGGCCATCACCGGCATGGTTCCGACGCGCGATCGCGTGCCCCACGTCCCGGTGACCCCGGAGCAGATCGTCCGCGAGGCGGTCCGGTGCCACGATGCGGGGGCGGCGATCGTCCACCTGCACGCCCGCGACGAGGAACAGCGACCGACCTGGCGGCGCGAGGT
>JBAVTH010000472.1:0-17702 GCA_049696035.1 Ilumatobacteraceae bacterium | reverse complement strand
GGCTTCAACAGCGGCATCAGGTGCAGGTACGTGACACCGAGGTCGCTGAGGTAGTCGAGGCGATCGGCGACACCGTGCAGCGTTCCGGCGAACAGGTCGGTGTAACAGACGTACCCCACCTGGTCGGGGCCTTGGAACCAACATGGATCGGCCTCGCGGCAGAGGTCGCGGAGGAACAACTGCTCGTCGCGGCCACCGACGAACGACGACACCGTCTCGAGCAGAGCCGCCGCCAACGCACCGGCGTCGGCTGGGTAGAGCTGAGCGAGACCGTGCTCGACCGTCGGCCAGTTCCGCCGCAGACGCGCCGCCAGCACAGCACCTCGACGGTCGCGGTGATCCTCACTGTCGATCGTCCCCCCGTGCCACAACACGACAACGAGTGTATTGTCTGCGGCATGCAAGCGCTTACACTCGCCGGCGGCTCCGCCGAGCCAACCGATGGCGGCCACAGCGGCGCCCCTCGCCTCTCCGGCGCCGAGTGGTGGCGCGGCGCGGTGGGCTACGAGGTGTACGTGCGCAGCTTCCAGGACACCGACGGCAACGGGGTGGGCGATCTGGCCGGCGTCACCCAGCGCCTGCCGTACCTCGCTGCCCTCGGCGTCGACGTGGTGTGGTTGACGCCGTTCTTCGCCAGCCCGGGCTTCGACCACGGGTACGACGTCGCCGACTACCTGGCCGTCGATCCGATGCTGGGCACCCTCGACGACTGGGCCGCGCTGTCCGCGCGGGCCAAGGAACTGGGCCTGCGCCTGTTCGTCGACATCGTGCCCAACCACACGTCCAGCCACCACGAGTGGTTCCGGCAGGCTGTTGCCGACCCGGCAGGTCCGTTCCGCGACTACTACGTGTGGGCCGAGCCTGCCGCCGATGGTGGTCCGCCGAACAACTGGGTCAGCCACTTCGGCGGCCCTGCCTGGACACTCGATCCGGGCGGCACCGGCCAGTACTACTGCCACCTGTTCCTGCCGGAGCAGCCCGACCTCAACTGGGCCAACCCCAAGGTGATGGAGGAGTTCGCCCACATCCTGCGCACCTGGTGCGAGCGCGGGGCCGACGGCTTCCGCATCGATGTGGCCCACGGCCTGACCAAGGACCCTGCGTTGCGCAGCAACCCTCAGCTACGCGAGGTGCACGAGGGCATGCACCCGATGGACGTCTTCGCGTCGTTCCAGCACCTCTACGACCTCCACCGACACGAGACGGCAGTGCTCTTCCAGCAGTGGCGCGCCGCCGTCGCCGATCTCGACGCCGTGCTCGTCGGCGAGATGGACACGCGCGACGTCGATCGCTTCGCCGAGTACGTGAAGGACGGCAACGCGCTGCACGCGGCGTTCGTGCTGCAGGTCGGCCTCAGCGAATGGGCGCCGGAGCCCACCATCACGACCATGCTGGAGTATCAGGCGAAGTCGAACGGCGGTGCGGCATGGGAGGTCTCCAACCATGATCAGGCTCGCGCCGTCTCGCGCTACGGAGGCGGCGAGACGGGTCTGCGCCGAACGCTCGCGCTGTCCACACTGATGTGCGCGTTCGACGGGATGTTCTTCATCTACCAGGGTGAGGAGCTCGGTCTGCCCGACGCGCAGGTGGTGGGCCACATCGAGGACCCGATGAGCGCGCGCAACGGCGAGGGGATGTGGAGCCGCGACGTTGCTCGCGGACCGATGCCATGGAGCGTGGACGGCGCCAAGGGCTTCACCAGCGCTGCCGCTGCATGGCTGCAGACCGAGCCCTCTCCCCTCGAGCTCAGCGCCGAGTTCCAGATGGACGCTCCGCACTCCACCTGGCAGCGATACCGCCAACTGGTCCGTCTGCGCAAGCAGCATCCGGCGCTGTGGCAGGCCCCGTTCCGGCTGGTCGAGCATGGCCTCAGCCACCTCGTCATCGGCCGCGCGGATCTGCTCATCGTCGGCAACCTCGGCCCGACACCCATCCCGGCCTCGCTGCTCACGACGGCCGAGATCCTGTTCCAGTCGGTCGACGACGCAGTCAGCATCGTCGACGGCGTGCCCACCGTTGTGCCCGAGGCCACGGTCGTCGCACGGCTCAACGCTCGACCCGACGCCGGCTAGCCCCCTGACTGCCATGGCGGACGATGACAGCACACTCGCACGAGCGACCATCGACGACGTCGCCCGCGCAGCGGGGGTCTCCACCGCCACCGTCAGCCGGGCCTTGCGCAACCACGCATACGTCGCCGAATCCACCCGCCGCAAAGTGCTGCAAGCTGCCGAGCGGCTGTTCTACGTCGCCAACCCCAACGCGGCCGCGCTCGCCTCCGGGCAGACGCGCACGGTCGGCCTGCTCGCACCCTTGCTGACCAGTTGGTACACGAGCGAGGTGGTGGCCGGCGTGGAAGAGGTGTTCGCTCAAGCCCGGTACGACCTGCTGATCGGCACCGCCAACCCGCTGGCGCGCGAGCGGATCTTCCGCGGCGACGCCCGCTTCCAGCAGCGAATCGACGGCGTCATCCTCGTCGACGTGTTCTGCTCGGAGGACGGCGCCCGACGTTTGGCGGCACAGGAGACACCGGCCATCGTGCTCGGCGAACGCCTCGAATCCGTCGCCTCCGTCTCGGTCGACAACGCCCGCGGTGCCCGCTTGGCGGCTCGCCACCTCGTTGATCTCGGCCACCGGCGCATCGGCCTGGTAGGTGGGCACGCACACATGGACGTCGTCCACAACGTTCCCATCGAACGCGCCGCCGGGTTCGCGGCTGCCTTGGAGGCAGCCGGCGTCCGCCTGCCCCACCAGTACGTCGAGGACGGCGACTTCTCCATCGAAGGTGGCCGCCGCGCGATGCACGCACTGATGAGCCGCACCAGGCCTCCGACCGCAGTGTGGCTGATGTCCGACGAGATGGGCTTCGGCGCGCTCCAGGCGCTGCGCGAGCTCGGCCTCACCGCCGGTCGCGACGTCTCGGTGATCGGTTTCGACGACCATCCGGCGTCGATCGCATTCGGGCTCACCACCATCCGCCAGCCGGTTCGCGACATCGGGCGGCTCGGAGCCCGGCTGATGCTGGACCAGCTGGAAGGCTTCGGCAGCCTGATGCACCATCCGATCGAGCTCAGCCTCGTCGAGCGCATCACCTGCGGTCCGCCGCCTGCCTGACGAATCGCACATCGTCCGTGCTCTGACTTTTCGTCAACCTCGGCGCTGTCGTGTTGACGCCGACACGATGAGTGCAGTACTCTGCAAGCGCTTACATATCGTCGGTTGCACCCGTACCCGACATTTCCTGAGGGGGAGTTACACATGGCGTCACAACGACGTTTGGCCACGATGGCCACCGTGTTGACCATCTCGTTGCTCGCTGCAGCCTGCGGCGACGACAAGAGCAGCACGAGCGACACCGGCGGCGGCGGCGACAAGCCGTACGCCGGCAAGGTCGTCACGATCTTCAGCTCCATCCGCGACGTCGAGGCCACCCGCCTCGAGACCGCATGGGCTGCCTTCGAAGCCGAGACCGGCATCGACATCCAGCACGAGGGTTCCGGTGCGTTCGAGGCCGACCTCAAGGTTCGCGTCGACGGCGGCAACGCCCCCGACATCGCGTTCATCCCCCAGCCCGGCCTGCTGGCCACGCTGGCCAAGGACGGCAAAGTCGTTCCGATGGAGGCCCTCAAGGCCGACGTGGAAGCCAACGACATCGGCGGCTGGGTCGAGCTCGGCACCGTCGACGGCAAGTTCTACGCCCCGCCGTTCGGCGCCAACATCAAGAGCCTCGTGTGGTACAGCCCGGCTGCGTTCAAGGACGCCGGCTACGCCGTACCCACCACGTGGGACGAGATGATGGCCCTCAGCGACAAGATCGTCGCCGACGGCGGCGTGCCGTGGTGCGTGGGTGCAGGTTCCGACCAGGCAACCGGCTGGCCGCTCACCGACTGGGTGGAGGACGCAGTCCTGCGCTTCGCCGGTGTCGAGACCTACGACAAGTGGGTTGCACACACCATCCCGTTCAACGATCCCGCGATCCTCGACGCCATCGACAAGGTCGGCGCCATCGTGAAGAACGACAAGTACGTGCTGAACGGTGCCGAGAGCATCCCCAGCACCACGTTCCAGGACGCCGGCCTGCCGCTGCTCGACGGTGGTTGCTTCATGCACCGCCAGGCGAGCTTCTACGGCAACCAGTTCCCGGAGGGCACCACCAAGGGCCCCGACGGCCAGGTCAACGCGTTCTACTTCCCGGCAGCCACCGCTGACGCACAGAAGCCCATGCTGGGCGGCGGCGAGCTGATCGCAGCCTTCAGCGACAAGCCCGAAGTCGCGGCAGTGGTGAAGTTCCTCACCAGCGCCGACTACGCCAACGAGCGCTTGAAGGGCGGCAACTGGCTGACCCCGAACAAGAAGGCCGACACCAGCCTGGTCACCGACCCGCTGGAGAAGACGTTCGCCGAGCTGCTCGTCAACTCCGACGTGTTCCGCTTCGACGGTTCCGACCTGATGCCCAGCGCCGTCGGCGCCGGGACGTTCTGGACGGAGATGGTGGCATGGGTCACCGGCAAGAGCACTGCAGACGCAGCGCAGGCCATCGAAGACAGCTGGCCGAAGAGCTGAACTGAGTAATCCCGTACGAGGGGGTGGCCGGACACGATTCGGCCACCCCCTTTGCATGCCCTAACGTGTGTGGGCAACAGCACGCGGCGCTCGCCGCGACCGAAGTCTTCATCAACAAGTTCGAGTCACTGCGGGGGGCGCTGTGATCCTGACAAGTAGTCATTCTCCTGACCGGCAATACCCGACACCGAGGTGTCGTCGATGACCGCCGCCCTCAAGAAGCTGGCCGCCAACGACAACGTGCGCATCGGTGCGATGGTGCTCGGCGTGTACGCCGTGCTCGCCGTGCTCGACAAGGTGCTGTCCGGCGGTGGGCCGTTCGACAAGATCATCTCCACGCTCTACACCGTGTGCACCGGCATCCTCGTGCTGGTGCTGTTCTTCTCGGTGCTGTACCTGCTGGCCAGCCAGTTCCGAGAGCCATGGCGCGAGCGTGCACGGGTCGCGGTGTTCGTCGGCCCGGCCCTCGTCCTGCTCGTCGGCGGCCTGATCATCCCGTCGCTGCTGACCGCCAAGCTGTCCCTCTACCGGGGAACCAGCGCCGACCAGTGGTACGGACTGGGCAACTTCCGCGACATGTTCACCAAGCGCGACAACCTGCTGGTGCTGCGCAACAACGTGTGGTGGGTCATCCTCGTCACGACGTTCAGCACCGTCATCGGTGTCACCATCGCCCGTTTCGCCGACCGCATGCGAGGCGAACCCGTCGCCAAGATGCTCGTGTTCCTGCCCACCGCCATCTCCTTCGTCGGCGCCGGCATCATCTGGCGCTTCATCTACGCCAACAACCCCAGCAAGCAGTACGGGTTGCTCAACTGGGTCTGGGTCGGTCTCGACCCGATCCTCCCCGGCAAGCAGGAACCCCACTACTGGTTGCAGGACCAGACGTTCTTCGGCATCAAGAGCGACTTCCTGCCCGGCAGCAACACGGTGTTCATGATCATCGTGATGATCTGGATCCAGGCCGGTTTCGCCACCGTCGTGATCTCGGCGGCGATGAAGGGCGTGCCCGACGACCTGGTGGAGGCCGCCAAGATCGACGGCGCCACCGACCGTCAGGCCTTCTACAAGATCGTGCTGCCGTACGTGAAGACCACGATCGTCACGGTCGTCACCACCACCGTCATCGCCGTGCTGAAGGTTTTCGACCTGGTGCAGGCGATGGGCCTCGGCGGCTCGTTCCAGAACAACGTGCTCGCCAACCAGATGTACACCGAGAGCTTCACCAAGCAGAACGAGGGTTACGGTTCCGCGGCTGCTGTGGTGATCTTCATCGCCGTCATCCCCGTCGTGTTCGTCAACGCCCGCAACCAACGCGTCATGAGGGAGTCCCGCTGATGGCTGCAGCCACCGTGACCGCAGAGTCCACCACCAAGGTGAAGGACGCCACGCCCCTTGCCACCAGGATCACGCGCAAGACCACCAGTCCCGTCGGCCGCATCATCGTGTGGCTGCTGGCGGCACTGTGGACCATCCCCACCTTCGGTCTGTTCATCACCTCCTTCCGTCCGGAGACGGAGATCAAGACCACCGGCTGGTGGACGTTCTTCACCGATCCGAAGGTGACGCTGGAGAACTACCGCGGCGTGCTCAGCTACACCGGCGGCAGCGGCCGCCCGTTCACGAACTACTTCTGGAACTCGTTGGCGATCACCATCCCAGGCAGCATCATCCCGATCGTCGTTGCCGCCTTCGCCGCCTACGCGCTGTCGTGGATGAAGTTCTGGGGTCGCGACAAGCTGTTCGTGGCCATCGTCGCCCTGATGGTGGTCCCGTTGCAGATGTGCCTCATCCCGTTGCTGCGGTTCTTCACCAGCGACTGGTCGCCACTCGACGGTGGCGTGCCGCAGATCTGGATCGCGCACACCATCTTCGCGATGCCGCTCGCCATCTTCCTGCTGCGCAACTTCATCGGCTCACTGCCCGGCGAGGTCATCGAAGCCGCCCGAGTCGACGGCGCCTCGCACATGACCATCTTCGCCCGCATCGTGCTGCCGCTGTCGGTGCCGGCCATCGCCTCCATCGCCATCTTCCAGTTCCTGTGGGTGTGGAACGACCTCCTGGTCGCCAAGGTGTTCGGCGGCGGGTCGCAGAACGCACCGATGACATCGGCCTTGATCGACATGGTCGGCACGAAGGGCAGCGACTGGCAGCTGCTCACCGCCGGCGCGTTCGTCAGCATGGTCGTACCGCTGATCGTGTTCCTCTCGTTGCAACGCTATTTCGTCCGTGGCCTGTTGGCCGGAAGTGTCAAGGGGTAAGTCGTGTCCACGCTCACCATGAGAAACCTGCAGAAGAAGTACCAGAACGGCTTCGAAGCCGTCCCCGGTCTCGACCTGCACATCGACGACGGCGAGTTCCTCGTGCTCGTCGGCCCATCGGGCTGCGGGAAGTCCACCGTGCTGCGCATGGTGGCCGGCCTGGAGGACATCACCGGCGGCGAACTGCTGATCGACGACGTGCGGGTCAACGAGATGGGCCCTCAGCAGCGCGACATCGCGATGGTGTTCCAGAGCTACGCCCTGTACCCCAACATGACGGTGGGCGACAACATCGCGTTCGCGATGAAGCTGCGCAGGACCGACAAGGCAGAGATGGCGGCGAAGGTCGCCGAGGTCGCCGAGCTGCTCGAGCTCACCGCCGTGCTCGACCGCAAGCCCGGCCAGCTGTCGGGCGGCCAGCGCCAACGCGTGGCCATGGGCCGCGCGATCGTGCGCAACCCCAAGCTGTTCCTGATGGACGAGCCGCTGTCGAACCTCGACGCCAAGTTGCGGGTGCAGACCCGCGCCGAGATCTCGAAGCTGCAGCGACGCCTCGGCGTCACCACGATGTACGTCACCCACGACCAGGTGGAAGCGATGACGATGGGCGATCGCGTCGCCGTGCTGCGCCGCGGCATCCTCATGCAGTGCGCCAGCCCGGCCGAGCTGTACGAGTCGCCCGACAACCTGTTCGTTGCGCAGTTCATCGGTTCCCCGTCGATGAACGTCATGCGCGGCATGGTCGAGCAGGGCGACGGCGCCACACTCTCGCTGCACGTCGGGGATCAGCACATCGCGCTCGACGGCGCCGCTGCCGCACGGTTGGCCGGCCTTGGCGCCTACGTCGGGCGCGAGATCGCGGTCGGCATTCGCTCGGAAGCGCTCGGCGGCGACGGCACGGCGTCGATCGAGGTCGATGTCGATCTCGTCGAGATGCTCGGATCCGAACTGCTCGTGCACTCCACGATCAGCGCACCCGCCGTGCGGTCCACCGACTCGGGCGTGGAGATCGACCCCGCCGTCACCTCCACGATCGTCGCGTCGCTGGATCCGCGTCAGCGGGTGAAGGTTGGCGACCGGGTCACGTTTGCCGTCGACACGTTGCGCCTGCACGCATTCGACCTCGAGACCGGCGCAGCCATCGGCCGTCGCTGAACGTGAGGCCATCCGCCGAACGTGCTCGCCGGCTCGGCCCCGTGGCAGGACGGGCCTGATGCGCCTGCAGCTCGCCAACGCCGCGGAGCACGCCGGCATCGTGCACTGGCCGCTGGACCAGCCCCTTGCCGACTGGAGCATCGATGGCATGCAGAAGGTCGCCGGCCTGCACCGGCACGTGGTGCGCATGGTCGAGGAGGGTCGCACCAGTTACGTCGTCAAGGAGCTGCCCGACCCGCTGGCCGAACGGGAGTGGCGGCTGTTGCGCGAGCTGGTGGAGGCCGGCCTGCCGACGGCCGAGGTCGTCGGGGTGGTCACGGGACGCGACGACGAAGCAGACGGCCTGCTGATCACTCGCCACCTCGACTACTCGCTGCCCTACCGCACGCTGCTGTCGGGACGCGGGCTGCGCATTCCGTACCTCGGCGACCGGATGCTGGATGCACTGGCCGGGTTGCTGGTGAGGCTGCACCTCGCCGGCTTCTACTGGGGTGACTGCTCGCTGTCGAACACGCTGTTCCGTCGCGACGCCGGTGCGTTGTCGGCGTACATCATCGACGTCGAGACCGGTGAACGCCATCCCGAGCTGAGCACCGGCCAACGCACGCTCGACCTGCAGATCGCCACCGAGAACGTGCTCGGCGGGCTGCTCGACCTGCAGATGGGCGGCCTGCTCGCCGCCGACATCGACCCGGTGGAGACCGCGCTGGCGATAGAGACGTCGTACGACCTGCTCTGGCACGAGCTCACCGGCGTCGACGAGTTCAACGCCGACGAGACGTACCGTGTCGACCGCCGGCTGCGACGACTCCACGACCTGGGCTTCGACGTCGCCGAACTGGAACTGATCACCACGGTCGGCGGCTCGCGCCTGCGCATGTCGCCGCGCGTCGTCGAACACGGGTACCACACCCAGAAGCTGCGCTCGATGACCGGCATCGAGGCCGGCGAGAACCAGGCCCGGCGCCTGCTCAACGACATCAGCCGCTTCCGTGCCGTGCAGGAGAAGCGCACCGGCCGCAAGGTGGCCGAAGCCGTAGCGGCTGCCCGCTGGCTGGAAGAGCGTTTCGAGCGAGCACTCAGTGGCATCCCCGCCGAGATGGCCGACAAGCTGGAGCCCGCCGAGCTGTACCACCAGGTGCTTGAGCACCGCTGGTTCCTCTCCGAACGAGCTGGGGGCGACGTGGGCATCGACGAAAGCGTCGCGTCGTACGTCGCCGACGTGCTCGCCAACGCCCCCGCCGAGCAGATCGTGCAGACCGAGCCCGTGTAGCGACTCCGCCCGGACGGCGCGACGTCAGGCGGCGATTTCGAACTCGCGCCAGATGGCGGCACCGTTGGGATGCGCCATCACACGGGCGTGCAGCAGCGCCCGCTGCTGTTCGGCAGCGAGCGCCGGCTGGTCGACCGTCGCCCAGCGCACGAGACCGCCCCAGAAGCGGTCGATCAGCACTTGCCCGGGGATCGTGCCATCGGTGACATCGCCTCCGATTGCACCCGTGGCGCGGAACGTCACCGACGCACACTCGCCGAGGTACAGGCACAGCGAGGACACGTGGATGGCTTCGTCGGTCCGGATGCGCTCGACGATGTCTGCGGCCTCCTCCGCCAGCTGCCGCCGATCCGTGAAGAGGTCGGGCGTGCGAAGAACCGCCTGCGTGTCGGAGAACGCGTTCTCCGCGCGGAACTCGATGACGAGCAGGTTCATCAGCAACGAGAGCAGGCCCTCCACCTCGGCGGCCACTTCCGGCATCCACCGCCGACCGGCCTCCGGCCTGGCGATGTTGTCGGGCGGCTCGACGTCGGGGTACGCGCCTTCGCCGAACGCGAGGTCGCGAGCAGCGAACCACATCTGGTCGTGCGCACCGATCGGGCCCAGCGCCGGGTCGGTGGTACCGCCTTCGTCCCACCCGTGCGCTTTCAACAGGCCCTTGCCGAGGTGACCGATGGCCATCTGCGAGATGTCGTCCACGATGTGAGGTTGGAGCGCAGGGAAATCGAACTCGGCGAGGAGGCGGCCGCGGGCCTCCAGCTTGCCGATGATGGTGAGCGAGTTCCACATCGTCTCTCCGAGACCATGGCGCAGCAACACTCGTGACTGCTCGACGCTGGGCACCCGCACGCCGCCCAGCAGCGAGGCGTCGGCAGCCAGCGGCATGCCGCCGCGCTCGACGAGGGCCATCTCCCAGGCAGCGAGCGCCGGCACCCGACCCGGCGTGCGCGGGGGCTGGTAGCTGCCGTCGGGAAGGATGCCACCGTGCATTCGCCGGCCGGCGATCACGTGCGGAGCGAGATCCGTGCGTTCGCGCAGCAGTTCGTCGTCGGAGTACACGAGCGTGGTCATGGTGGAAGCGTACGACGTGAGCCCGGTTGGGGCCCGGCCGGACGACAAGGGCGGTCGGCGACCTCCGCACGGTAGCCTTGCTGCCCGATGAGCCAGCTCAAGAACCGCCTGCAAGCCCTGTCGTTGCTCGATCGCGCATTCTCCGCGATGACCGATGCGGAGCTCGCCACGCTCGTGGCCTCGCTGCCCGAGGACCATGTCGCCGCACTCGACGAACTGTGTGGCGCCCGCGAGGGCGGCTTCACCGATGTCGAGGCCCGCAACCTGGCCGTACGCGCCACCGCGGCCCGGGGTCGCATGAACGGTGGGCTCGAGCAGATCTGCACGCTCGTCACCGATCCGGCACTCGCGAAATGCATCGAACTGCTCGGCGACAACTCCGACAACCCGTCCGAGGAGCAACTCCTCGAGGTCACGCCAGCGCTGACCGAGGAGTTCGGCCTGGCCGCCACCCGCCTGATGCTCGCCTCGTCGATCGCCGGCGAGGCCGCTGCCGCCGAGGTGCTCACCCGCGTGTTGAAGCACGACGAGACCCTGGCGTTGCCGCCCGCCGAGCGGGTGGAAGTGGAAGTGCTGCCCGCCCGCACGGCCGATGAGGAGACGAAGGCGAAGCGCAAGGCCGCGAAGGAGAAGAAGCAGGCCGAGGCCCGCAAGGCCCGCGAGCAGCAGCTCAAGGCTCGCCACCGCTGATCGGGGTGAGCGCGGCAGCACCCGCGTGACGCTGTGTGCGGCGGCGCAGCTGCGCACACCGTGGGTTGCTGGCCGTCAGTCCAGCAACGTCAGCGTGCCCTGTTCGTGACGGAGCAGCCAGGCCTTCGCTTCGAGACCGGCTGCAAAGCCGGTGAGCGAGCCGTTCGAGCCAACGACGCGATGGCAGGGCACGATGATGCTGATCGGGTTCCGCCCGTTCGCGGCGCCGACCGCACGTGACTTGCGCACGTCACCCAGCCGACGCGCCTGCTCGCCGTAGGAGATGGTCTCGCCGTAGGGGATGCGACGCAGCTCCATCCATGCGGACTGCTGGAACGCGGTGCCAAAAGGGTCGAGCGGCAGGGCGAACTCGTGCCGCTCACCGGCGAAGTACTCCTCCAGTTGCACCACCGCCTCGCGCAGCACGGCCGCTGCCTCCGGCTCGCCGTCCGCGGCCGGCGAGATGCTGTCGGGCTCCGCCAACTCCTTGGGCCAGAGCACGGCACGCAGCCCGCGAGGGCCGGCGATCAGCGTCAGCTCACCCACCGGGGTGTGCATCGTGGTGCTCGACAGATCAGTCGTGTCGCCCAACGGGGGAAGCGTGGTCTCACTGCGGTTCATCGGTTGCTCCTTCACAAGCTTGCCCACAGATGGTGGAGTGCGTACGAACGCCAGGGCCGCCAGACCTCGGCGAGTGCCGCGGCGGCGCGCGGGGTCGAATCGGCGCCGAGCGCGGCGAGCGCATGGCGAACGCCGAGATCGGTGGGCAAGAACACATCGGGGTCGCCCAGCGCACGCATCGCCACGTAGCCGGCCGTCCACGGGCCGATGCCCTTCAACGCCTCCAGCGCGGCGACCGCCTCGGCACGGTCACTGCCTGCGTCGAGAACGATCGTGCCGTCGGCGACCCTCGCGCACGCATCGATCAACGCTGCACCACGGGCTCGAGGCATGGCGAAGTCCTCCGGACCGAGGCCCGCGATCGTGGATGCCGACGGGAACACGTGCGTGACGCCACCCACCGCTTCGGCGAGCGGGCAGCCGTGCGCGACAACGAGCCGGGCCGCGAGCGTGCGTGCTCCGGCAACGCTGACCTGCTGACCGAGCACGGCCCGCACCAGCAGCTCCGTGCCGTCGGGATGGCCGGGAGCACGCAGACCGGGCCGCTTCTCCAGCAACGGTGCGAGGAGTGGGTCGTTGCCGAGGTGCTCACGGATCATCGCCGGGTCGCAGTCGAGGTCGAGCAGACGCCGTGTGCGCTGCACCGCTGCCTGCGCATCCGCGACGTCGTCGAGCTGCAACGCGCACGAGACGGTTGCTCCGGTGACGGTCACCGACACGATGCCCGTACCGCGAGCGAGGCGAAGAGATCGCCGGTACGTGTCGCCGTCGATGGCCTCCACGCCGGGTACTGCCCTGGCGGTGAGGAACGCGAAGAGGCCTGCGCCGTCGAACGGCTCCCTGCAGGCGAGCCGTACCGTCAGCGGGCCTCCGGGCGCCACCGGTGACTTGGCTGCACGCATGTCGGTGGGGCTTGCCGCGTACACCTCGCGAACGGTGTCGTTGAACTGGCGAACGCTCTGGAACCCGGCAGCGAACGCAACCTCCGTGATCGGCAGGGCAGTGGTCTCGATCAGGATGCGCGCGGTCTGCGCCCGCTGTGCGCGGGCGAGCGCAAGCGGGCCGGAGCCGACCTCGGCGATGAGCAGCCGATTGACCTGTCGCTCGCTGTACCCGAGCCGGCGTGCGAGGCCGCCGACGCCTTCGCGGTCGACGAGCCCATCGGCGATGAGCCGCATCGCGCGGCCGACGACATCGGCTCGCGCGTTCCACTCCGGCGAACCGGGCGACGCGTCGGGCCGGCACCGCTTGCACGCTCTGTAGCCGTGCGACTGAGCGGTCGCGGCTGCTCGGAAGAACTCCACGTTCTGCCGCTTCGGAGTGATCGCCGGGCACGACGGGCGGCAGTAGATGCCGGTGGTCCGCACCGCCGTCACGAACCACCCGTCGAAGCGCGAGTCGCGGCTCTGAATGGCCCGGTAGCAGTGGTGGTCGTCGAGCAGCACTCCCACAGTCTGGCCCCGGCGACGCCCGATGACTGGCGGATTTCGGACATGACCGCCGAAGCCTTCGGCGGAGCATGGGATGCGGTCAGTAGACCTCGGCGACGTCGACGGACACGTGCAGCGATTGAGCGCTGGGAGGACCGATGACGACCCCGCGCACGGGTGCAACGTCGTCGTAGTCGCGCCCCCAGCCGACGGTCACGTGACGCAAAGGCGGCAACTGGTTGTTCGTGGGGTCGAAGTCGAGCCAACCGAGGTCGCCGGCCCATACGGAGCACCACGCGTGCGACGCATCGACACCGATCATCTTCGCTTCGCCAGGCGGCGGAGCAGTCTCGATGTAGCCGCTGATGTAACGAGCGGGCAGGCCCACCGAGCGCAGAGCGGCACACGAGACGTGGGCGAAGTCCTGACACACGCCCCGCCGCTCGGCGAGCACGGACTGCAGCGGCGTGGAGAGATCGCTGAACGTGGCGTCGAACTGGAACTCGTTGAAGATGCGATGGCACAGGTGCTGCACGGCACCGACCATTCCCCTGCCGTCGGTGAACACGTCGGCGGTCAGGTCGCGCAGCTCCGGCAGCGAAGGTGTCTGCATCGTGTGGGCGAGGAACGGCGCCACTTCGGCCGCAGTATCGCCGCGGGCGGCGACGGCAGCAGCTGCAACGCTCTGCCAGGGCACCTCACCGACCGGCGCCTGCCCGGTCTCGAGACCGACCTCGAGATGCGACACGACGGTGAGCGCGAAGTGAGGATGATGGACCGCGAAGTGCACGACCCGGTTGCCGAACGGGTCGAGCGACTCCTCCCACTCGTCGGGGATCGGGGAGACGTCGATGCGTGCGTTGCGAACGACCTGCAACGGAGTGTCGCGAGGCAACAGCCGGGCGACGGTGAACCCGTCGGCCATCGCCGTGCCGTACACGTACTCGGTGCGGTGCTCCACGCGGAACGTGCGCACGGTCAGCCGCCGCCGATCAGCGTCGGGTTCACCGGGTCGGCGAACCAGTGCTGCCCGATCGCGTCGGCGAGCTGCAGCAACGGGCCGCGTACCGCGAGAACGAAGGAGTCGATCGCGATGCGCCGACCGCTCACCACCGTCTCGTCGATCTCGGCGATAGCAGCGGTGCTGGCCTGCTGCACGAGCTCGACGCCCTGGCTCCAGGCAAGTGCGGCCACGTGCTCGCGCAGCCGATCCAACTGGAAGGCGAGGCCACGGGGGTTCGAATCGTCGCGCAGCAACAGATCCAGCACTGCGTCGAGATCGACATCGCTGCGGTAACGGCGCCGGTACGCGACGAGGCTCTCGTTGGCGGCGAGCACCGCGTCGGCCAGCGGTTGCAGCGCCATCGGCGGCGCATCGGCTCCGAGCGCGCCTTCGACCGAACCGAGGACGGCCAGCGCTCGTTCGATCCGACGGCCGAGATCCAGGAACCGCCACGCCGGGCCGCGCACGGTGCTCTCCATCGCCAGACCGGCGAGCGCGGCGAGGTCGACCAGCACGGAATCCAGTTCGTCGCTCGGCGCACCGTCGGCGAGCAGTTGGCCGTGCGCCCGCGCGAGACGGAGCAGTACCCGGCCGGTGGTGGTGCTGAGGTACTCGCGCACCGAGGAAGCCTCCTGCACGAGTGAGGCCAGTTGCTGAGCTGCCACTGCCACGGTGCCGTGCAGGGAGCCGGTGAGCCTCACGTTCAGCGACAGCTCCGGCGTGGCGGCGACGGGTTCGTTGCGAGCGGCAGCCAGCAGGGCACCGGCGCCGAGAGCCCAGCCGCCGTCGGCCACCGAGGCCAGCATCGGGTCCTGGTCGAGTTGCACGCCGACCACTCGCGCAGCTCGCACCGCGACCTCCGCCCGTTCGGCCGCACGGCCGAGCCAGTACAGCGCATCGGCCACACGCTTGGGCACGGACGGGCCGAAGTCGACCTGCGGCGGCGCCATCACGGCAACGGGGCGCGGAGCGGTGGTTCCGACGACCCAGATGTCCTTGGCCAATTGAGCGGTCGGCCATTCCGGCTCGTCGCCCGGTGCCAGCACCCGGCCTGCGCCGCCGAGCATCACGGAGTGGCCGTCGGGACCGTGCAGGACCTGCAGGCGGAGCACGACGGCTCTCGGTTCGAGCGCCGACCTCGAATCGCCCGTGAACACAGGAGTGGTCGCGAGCGACTCGCCGGCGGCGAGTTGCCCCAGCTGCAGCCGATCACCCAGCAGACGCTCGGCCACCGCCCCCAGGAAGGGTCGCAGCTCGGGCGCCTCCGCCAGGCCGCTGCCATACGCGTTGGCGAGCGCGACATGGCCACCACGGGCGCCCCACACGAGACCGGGCACACCGCTACCACCGCCTTGGTGACCATGCTCCAACGGGTCGAGCAGCGCATCCTCCACCCGCCGGTAGACGACGTCGATCGGCTCCAGGCCGTCGAGCGCACGCAGCCACAACCGACCCTCGCGCATCACCAGATCGGCCCCCTCGACGAGGTGATACCCGAGACGCGTGGCCAGGTAGCTGTGCTCGACGTACGTGGGGTGCGCCGGCCCCGACGACAACACGACGGCGCGAGGGCTCGGACGGTCAGCAGGTGCGGCGGCGGTGAGCGCCCGGCGCAGGCGATCCGCATGCGAGCTGATCGGCGCGGCACCGGCGGTACGCAACCCGTCGGGCAGCAGCCGCGCCAGCACCGCTCGGTTGAGGAGCGAGTAGCCTAGACCGCTGGGAGCGTCGGTGAGGTCGTGCACCACCCGCCACGTGCCGTCGGCAACGCGCACGACGTCGAGGGCGTAGTGCACCAGCCATCGCGGCGGAGCAAACCCGGCCGTGTGGGCGCGGAACGACGGCAGCGAGTAGAGGAGAGCCGGCGGCAACACGCCGTCGCGGACGAGCTGCCGTTCCCCGGCGGTGTCGACGAGCAACGCCTCCAGCAGCCGCATCCGCTGGACTGCGGCATTGGAGAGCACGGCGAACTCGGCGGCGTCGATCACGAACGGCACCGGATCCAAGCGCCAGGGTCGGCTCTCCACCTTCGCCGCGGCGGTGACGCCGTGGCGGTCGGTGCCCCGGTCGAGCGCTAGCTCGTGCACGAGGTGGCCGGCGCCTTCGGCATCCAGCAGGCGGTCGGCGTCGCGTTGCCGCTCGTGCAGCGCAGCTGCATCCATCGAGCCGACTGCGTGGGTGGCGATCGACCACATCGGGCGCATCACGCCCGATGCGTCGAACGCTTCGTCGTATCCGCCGTGGGGAGCGAGATGTCGGGCGTACTCCATCGATGTCGTCATACCACTCCGCGGACGAAGGTGTCGTACACGCGGCTGTTGAGATCCGCAAGCGACATCTGCACGCGATCCATCGCTGCGTCCAGCGCCTGCCCGTCGGTTGCCTGGGCGGGCAACGTTTCGAGCAGCGACTCCAGCGCATCGACCGCCGGCATGACGGCCTCCGGGCGAGGAAGTCGGGACAGCGCCGACCGCATCCGCTGCACGCAGCCGGCCACCGAACGCGGGAACATCTTGTCGAACAGCAAGAACGCGACCACCGACGAGCCATCGATCGGTCCGCGTCGCGACCGCTGGTACATCTGCAGTGCCGTGACGCTGCGCAACACGCCCATCCACTGCACCTCGTCGTACGCCTGTGCCCCGCCCGGGGCGGACAACAGCGAGGCGGCCCGCACTCCGAGCACCCGTGTCGTCATGTCCGCCCGCTCGACCATCTGACCCAACCGCCACAGCTCGTAGGCCTGATCCCGTCGCATCATGCCCGACAGCACGCCGTCGAGGCGTTGACAGTCCGAGATCACACGACCGAGGAATCGCGCCCGGGTTCGGCGGTCGACGCCCGACTCGGTGTCGCGACTGGTGAACAGGTAGAGGTCGTTGACCGACTGCCATGCCTCGCGCGGCAGCACCTCCCTGGTGGTGCGCAGGTTCTCTCGCGCGGCAGCGACACTGGAGACGACGCTGCCACCGTTGGCCGGATCGGCCACGAGGAACCTGACGATGTCGCTCTCCTGAACGCGTGCGTGGCCGGCGTCGTACTCGGCGCGGCTGCCGGCGACCGCGAGCAGCGGCTCCCACGACGAGGCGACACCGCGCGGCAGGTCGAGGATGAGCTCCGTGAAGTTCCGTACCACGCGGGCCGTGTCCTCCGCGCGTTCCAGGTAACGCGCCCCCCAGTAGAGGTTGTCGGCCACGCGCGACAGCAGCATCAGGCCTCCACGATCCAGGTGTCCTTGCTCCCGCCGCCCTGCGATGAGTTGACGATCAACGAGCCCTTGCGCAGGGCAACCCGAGTGAGACCACCCGCCGAGACGTAGTTCGACTCGCCGCTCAGGATGAACGGCCGAAGATCGACGTGACGCGGCTCGAGCACGCCGTCGCACAGCGTGGGCACGGTGCTGAGCGACAGGATCGGTTGGGCCACCCAGTTGCGCGGGTCGGCCTCGATGTGGGCGATCGTCTCGTCGAGCTCGCTGCGCGTGGCCCGGTTGCCGATCAGCAACCCGTACCCTCCGCTCTCGTTGGCCGGCTTCACCACCAACTCCTCGATGTGGTCGATCACGTAGCGGCGCTCGTCGTCGTAGACGCAGCGGTAGGTGGGCACGTTCGGCAGCAGCGGCTCTTCCTGGAGGT
>JBAVTH010000471.1:0-5559 GCA_049696035.1 Ilumatobacteraceae bacterium | reverse complement strand
GTCGCCGCCACCGCCCGTGCGAGGCAGCGACGGGGTGTTCCGTGACGCTGTCGAGGGCGGGGATGTAGTCGTCGTGATCGCCACGGCCTCCGTCGTGGTCGTGGTCGTGGTCGTGGTGGTGGTCGTGGTCGTGGTCGCCGGAGCTGCCGAAGGCGCCGATGTCGTCGTCGACGAGGTGGTCGTCGACGTGGTCGGAGTGCTCGCGGGAAGCACCGTGGTGGGGACGGCCGTCGTAGCGACCTCCTTCGTGGTCGGGGCGACGGTCGTGGTCGGGGCATCCGTGGTCGGGGCGACGGTCGTGGGCGGGACCGTTGTGGAAGGGATCGTTGTGGAAGGGACTGTTGTGGGTGGGACCGAAGTCGTGAGCGGCGGCGCCACTTCCAACTGCGCAGTCGCCCTCAGAACGAGCGGTTCACCGCCGGTCACCAGCGTCTGGGCCCCGTGCGGATCGGGTGCAGCCGGCGACCCGCGGAACACGGCAGCCGACCCGGGAGCAGCGACAGTGGCGACCACGGTGACGGTGCCCGGAGAGAGCAGCACCGTCACCGTGGCTGTGCCATCCGCGCCGGTGGTGGCCGCAAGCGGGAGATCGCTGCCACTCACCCGCACGGAGATCGTCTGACCGCGCACCGGCGTCGCACCCGACAACAGCCTCGCCGTGGCCACGCCGTCGGGAGTGAGAGCGAGAGTCAGCTGCCAACGGCCGGCGAACCGCACCGCCTCGTCATCGAGGTCGAGCGCCTTCGCCTGCAGGTCGTTGAAGCCACTGTCGGCTGCGATCTCGTCGAGCGCGGGGATGAGCGGCGAGTTGCCGTTCGACGATCGATTGGTGCCGGCCGCATCCTGCGCGTAGTAGTGGAACACGGCCCACATCGCGGCTGCGGTGAGGTTGTCGGTGGTGTCGCCGTACTTCCACGTGAGGTAGGCCCCCTTGGCGCCCGTCGGGTCGTTGGGGAACGACTGGCTCACCGGATGCGACGGCGAGCCGATGGTGGGGTGCACGCCGCGGTTGAAGGTGCACGAACCGACGCGGTACTGGCCCGCTTCGTCGACGAACAGCCACTGCCCGGCCCAGATCGGGAACGGCGATCGGGCCGCGCCACCCGTGTGGTAGTGGATCGCGTAGCCGGCGCAGCGGTAGTCGCCCGGGGCATCGGCGCCACCGCTGAAGCTGGTGTGCGCAATGCAGTTGGTGGGCATGGTGGTACCCAGCTGCCCGGCCTCAGCGGTGGGGGCGAGAAGGGTGCAGGCGACCGCGGCGACAAGCCCGGCGACGACGGTGGCGAGTGCAAACGGCTTCACGTCTGTACTGGGCATGGCGAGATCGCGGAAGCGGCAAAACTCGTCGCGACTCACCCGCCGGTAGCCTCGCAGGCGTTATGGAACGCTTCGGCCTGGTCGGCCTCCCCAACGCGGGCAAGAGCTCGCTGTACAACGCTCTCACTGGTGGGGGCGCGCTGGCGGCGCCCTACCCCTTTGCGACCAAGGACCCGAACATCGGGGTGGCCAAGGTGCCCGATGAGCGTGTCGAGCGCCTGGGCGCAATGAGCAAGACCAAGGTGCTGGTGCACGCATCGGTCGAAGTCGTCGACATCGGCGGCCTCGTCGAGGGCGCGTCGAAGGGTGAAGGCCTGGGCAACAAGTTCCTCGCCAACATCCGCGAGGTCGATGCGATCGTGTTCGTGCTGCGCGCGTTCGTCGACGACGACGTCACCGGCTCACCGGATCCGCTCGATCACCTGCGCGTCGTCGAGATCGAGCTGGCCCTCGCCGACCTGGAGACAGTGGAGAAGCGGCTCAACCAGGCCACCCGCCAGGCCAAGCTCGACAAGCACGCGGCCGGAGAACTGGAAGCGCTGCAGGCTGCGTACGACGCACTGTCGCAGGGCTTGCCGCTGTACCGCGCCGGCCTCAAGGCCGACCTGCGCGAGGTGCTGAAGCCGTACTTCCTGCTCACCAATCGGCCCGTGCTGGCCGTGGTCAACGTGGGCGAGAACGACCTCGATCGCATCCCCGAGCACGAGCAGCGGGTGCGCGACGAGTTCACCTCGGCCGGCGACAACGTGGAAGTGATCGGCATGTGCGTGCAGCTTGAGGCCGAGGCGGCCACCATCGTCGACCCGGTGGAGCGCGCCGAGATGCTGGAAGGCTTCGGCCTCGGCGAGGGTGCCTTGTTCCGCATGGTGCGTTCGGCGTACCACCTGCTCGGCATGCGCACGTACCTCACCACCGGCGAGAAGGAGACCCGAGCGTGGACGTTCTACGCCGGTTCCTCCGCCCCCGAGTGCGCCGGCCGCATCCACACCGACTTCCAGCGTGGCTTCATCAAGGCCGAGGTCATCCACTGGGACGAACTGCTCGAGATCGGCTCGTGGGCGAAGGCGAAGGAGCTGGGCAAGATCCGCATCGAGGGCAAGGACTACCACCCCCTCGACGGCGACGTGATGGAGTTCCGCTTCAACGTGTAGCAGGGGTTTCGCGGGCTGGCCGGTCGCGTTGATAGTGCGCTGACCAGGTCGTTCGCGTCTGTTGCTGTCCGCCGAGTAGGCCCGAGTCCGCAGAAGCTGCGTACTTTCTGCGTACTCGCGACGTGTTGCCGAACACGCGACTGCGTGCGCGATCGACCAGTCGGCACGCCCAACCCACGTAGCGTTGGGCTTGTGCGCCGATCATCTCCACCTCCCGTGATGCGTTGGTGCGTTGGACCGGCCGGTCTCCTGTACGAGCAAGCGCTCATCGGGATGCAGGGAGTCTTGCAGGCAGCTGGCGAGGGTCATTGGCTGCGTTGGATCGAGGAAGACATCGTCGCCTGGCGCGAACGTGGCAGCACTGCGCATCATCGGTCGGCATACGGCGGGATGGGGTCGTTCAACGATCTCTATCTCACGGGTGCCCAGGCCGAGCCAGGCGAGATCTGGCTCGAGGTGGCACTGAACTACCTACGCCACTACCTACGCCACGTCGCCGCAAGCGTGGCGCCGTTCGCCGAGCAATCATCTGAAGGCTTCCGCCAGGTCCCTCCCGGGTCATCGACAACCAGTCTCGCCGGCGTCGCCATCTCGGTGTGCGGGCGGTGCCAGTCGCGATTCGTGACGTCGTCGTCGATCCTTTTCGGGGCGGCGGCAGCGTGGTGCTCGTGGACTGTGCCAACACTTGTCCAAGATCAGCAAGGCGAGACGATTGCCGACCACGCGCTCGGCCTCGCGCCCGAGGACGACCGGGAGGAGTACGTCGGCTATGTGAACGCAGCGATCAACAGGGCAGGCATCGCCGTTGCTGACTACGACAGTTACGCGACCTGGTCGTGTCCCTCGTGTGGACATCGACAGTGGCGGACGTCGAGCGTCGGCGTGTTTTGAGTCGCCCGCGCCGCGCACGAACCTTTGGTGCATGTGTGTGGTCTTCGCAATTTCTTTGGCGTTCGATGCTGCGCTTGGGGCGCGAGTGCCTCTGTAGGTAGGTGACGAGGAGGTCACCGATGAGCGAGGCAACGACGAACGGACCGAGGGACCCGATGAACGAGCGGCTGACGTTCACCGTGGACGAGGTCGCCCGGCTGCTCGGCATCTCCCGGTCCGGTGCGTACGACTCGATCGCTCGCGGCGAGATCCCGTCGCTCAACATCAGCCGACGGGTGCTCGTGCCACGAGAGCCGCTCCTCGAGCTGATCCGGTGCGCTCGACGGCGACGCCGTCCGGACGACCCGTGGTCGCGTGGAAGGCTGTAGGACGTGGCGTACGTCCGCCGACGGCTCCTGAAGGACGGCAAGACCGTCGTGTACCTCGCCATGTGGCGCGAGCACGCGCAGGGCAAGGAGATGTCGAAGTCGTTCGAGCGCAAGGCCGACGCCGAGCGCCACCTCGTCGACATGCAGCACCGTCTGCTGACGGGCACCTACGACCCGCCTCGGCTCGGCCGGACGCCGTTCTCCGAAGTTGCACTGCGCTACCGCCAGCGGGGCAACTGGCGGCCTCGCACGCACCGCACGGTCGAGGAACGACTGCGCTACGCGATCGCCCACTTCGGCGACAGGCCGATCGCCTCGATCCGCAAGGGCGACGTGCAGTCGTTCGTCAGCGGTCTACCGCTGGCTCCGAACACCGTGCGGGTCGTGATGCAACATGTCTCCGGCGTGTTCAACACAGCGCTCGACGATGGTCTGCTCGGCGGGCGCAATCCGTGCGACGGCGTACGGCTGCCGCGAGTCGACGCGCCGCCGGTCTTCCCGATGTCGATCGAACAGGTCGACGCTCTCCTTGCCGCGACGAGCGAGCCATTCAAGGCGGCCATCGTGATCGGTGCCGGTCTCGGGTTGCGCCAGTCCGAAGCTGCTGGCCTCACCGTGGACCGGGTCGACTTCCTGCGTCGCTCGGTCACGATCGACCGCCAGTGGCAGCAGGCGACGGGCTCGGCGACGGGAGCCTTCACGTCGCCGAAGACGGAGGCGAGCACACGCATCGTGCCGGCCGACCAGTGGGTGCTCGACCACCTGGCTGCCCACATCCAGCAGCACGGCCTCGGCGCCGACGGTGTGCTTCTCCACCGCGGCGGCGTGCCATTCGACTCGGCCAAGTTCGGCTACGAGCTGCGAGCGGCTCGTCGACGCGCCGGATTACCAGAGTCGATCACGTTCCACGACCTGCGCCACTTCTTCGCCAGCGCCCTGATCCACGCCGGCTGCAGCGTCAAGCAGGTCCAGGCCGCCCTCGGCCACAAGTCCGCCAAGGTCACCCTCGACGTCTACGGCCATCTCTGGCCCGGCGAGGAAGACCGCGTCCGCGACGCCATCGGCCGCCTCTTCCGCCCCGACGAGCTGCGAGGCGCGCAAGGCTGAGACTCAGGCCTCGAATCGAGCCTCGGCCGCAGCGAGCAGCTGGCGGGCCCAGCGAACGCAGCTCGTCGCCTCGGCCCCGCTGACGTCGACGCTCTCGTAGCCCGCCTGGGTCTTGCGATCGAGCGCCCGCTTGAGCGCCGTTGCCAGGCTGGTGTCGACCTGGCGCAGAAGGTCGACAGCTGACACGTGGTTACCGTCGCTCGACCGCTCGCCGAGCGCGTGGCAGGTGATCGCGTCGGCCGCCGCGATCGCGGCATGGATCGCGCACGTCGCGACGACGTCAGGCGCGTCAAGCAGTTCCGCCGCTTCGAGGAACTGGCGCGCGTCGACGAGACGCTGGCGCGCCTGCTGCACGTCACACGGCTTGCGGTTGCCCTTGGCCCGACTCATCGTTGACGCCCCACCAACGAAGCGGTCCCACCGGCCAGAGCGATCCCGTCCAGCCGGATCTGCTCGACAAGTGGGTTCTTCGCTCGAACGAGCTTGCGCCACGACGACGGCGAGTGCTCGACAAGCTGCAAGTCGTTGCCAGTCCACGCGTGAACGTCGGCCTGAAGACGCGACAGACGCTCGTGCAGGTCATGTGACTGGAGGTCGTCGGCGACGATCAGCAAGTCCACGTCCGAGTCGCTGTCGGCGTCGCCGCGAGCCACAGACCCGAACAGCCAGGCGCCGTTGAGTTCGGGCCATGCGGACAGCCGCTCGCGCAGTCGCCGGATCAGCTC
>JBAVTH010000470.1:0-1886 GCA_049696035.1 Ilumatobacteraceae bacterium | reverse complement strand
GCCCCACACCGTGGCGAGCAGCTCGCTGACCCGGCGGATCTCGTCGTTGCTGCGCGCCAGGCGGATGTGCACGCCGGCATGCGTTTCGGCGCGACGTGCTGCACGACTCAGCTCGTCGTGGATCGTCGGGTTGATGGCCGTCACGTCAACCACGATGCACGACCGACGGGAGGGTGTGTTTCGTGGATGCGACCGAATCCACTGGAGGGGTGTTGTGACGCCACACGGTCAGAGGTCGGCGTCCACGGCCACAAGTCGCCGGATCCGGAGACCTTCCGCGCGATGCAGGATGATGCGGCCGTGACGGCCGCCGTGGTCGAACTCGAGCAGACCCCATGGTGCGGCCAGCACCCATCGGCCGTCGCGATCGCCGGCGGGCAGCAGCGGTTCCGGGGCACTCTGCCCGCGTTGCAAGAACAGGCCGCCGTCGGTCTCGGTCACTCGGAGGGCCGTGGCGGCCGCCGGGCACCACCACCAGCCGGCGAGTCCGTTCATCTCGTTAGCGGTGGGCCCTACTCCGCCGACTTCCTGCAACCGGGCCCGTTCCGCCGAGCCGTCGCGGAGGACGAACTCGTCGCCCTCCCACCCGGCACTGTGGGACGGCAGCTCGCTGACCTGCCACTCGTCGCCACTCGCGACCAGATGGAACGACAACGTGCCGACCGTTGCGGTGATGGCACCAGCGGGTGCCCCCGCTGCCGCGTCGGCCGGACGGAAATGCCACGGCGCCCCACCCATTCCGATGAGCGTGCCGCTCGGTGCCGGGCCGGCGCGTCGCGTGGCTGGTGCGGAGAGCGCCGGCGGTGCGACGTCCAGACGCGCCGCAACGGCATCGAGGAGCTGGCCGAGCCGACCATCCTGCCGATTGGACATGGCCCCGATGGCCACACCGTGGTCTGGGTACACCCGCAGCTCTGCGCAGAACCCGGTGAACTCGGCGAGGCCGCCGAACCACGAACAGTCTGCCGATACGGTGCAGCCGGTGGCCAGCGTGGGCAACGAACTGTCGGGGAGCGGCACCTGGCGACGCATCACCTCGACCACTGCGTCTCCCTCCCCGTCGGCAGCGGTGGCCGACTGCAGCAGCGTTTGCCCGAGAGCGAGCAGGTCGTGACCGCTCCACCACATGCCCCCATCGCCGACCGACGTCGAGCCGTGTACCGCCCGCAGCCACCCGCGCCCGCTGCGGGTGTAGCCGTTGGCCATGCCGTCGATGAGGGTGCAAGGGTCGTCGCGCACGACGGCGCCGGTCATGCGCGCCGGCCCGAACACCAACTCGTCCGCGGCCAGGCGGAACGACTTCTCCGTCACGTCGGCGACGATCATCGCCAACATCGCGAAGTTCGTGTTGTTGTACGACACGCGGCTCCCGGGTTCGAACCACACGTCCATCGAGTCGGTCAGCCGTCGGATGTCGTCAGGGAGCAGGCGGTCCTCCACTGCGTAACCGGCGACCAGTCGAAGTGCGTGGTATTCGGGCAATCCGCTGCGATGTAGCAGCAGTTGACGGACGGTGATGCGATCGCCGGCGGCCAACGCCGGAAACCACGCACTGATGGCATCATCGAGCCCAAGTCGGCCCTGGAGGGCGAGCCGGTGCACGCACATGGCGGTCACCACCTTGGCGAGCGACGCTGCATACAGCGGCGTCGTTTCCAGCATCGGCAACCCGTGTTCCAGCACGGCGAGACCAGCAGTCTCGACCGCACCGTCGTCGCAGGTACACGCACACACGACGGTCCCCGGGCCGGCTTGATCGTCCCCCGGACTGCCCGCGGAAAGGCGCATGCCCGTGCGCACGGCCTCGCGGAGATCCATGGCAGCACCTTGCCCCATCGAGGGTCATCGAAGCCGCATCGTGCCGACGAACCGCACGCCAGTGCTTC
>JBAVTH010000469.1:0-1989 GCA_049696035.1 Ilumatobacteraceae bacterium | reverse complement strand
GACGTGTCGGCCGACCGCATCGTCGTCACCTACAACATGGGCACGAACGGCGCCGACGCGGCTCGCGAGGCGACCCGCAACGGCGATGGCACGTGGAACTGGGCCGACCTGCCCGGCTACGGCTGGGCGACCATGCCCCGTTCCGTCGACCCGGGCGCACCGCCCAAGTTCACCCCGCTGACCGAGCCGCCGTACACGCCGAGTGTCGCGCTGGCCGGCGACTTCGGTGTGAAACTCGTCGTCGGCGACGGCACCGAGAAGGCGATCACCGCCGACCCGGCCGACCAGGTGCTGTTGCACCGCAACGGCGCAGTCTCGTTCCGGTCGCCCGGCTTCGGTGCCTACTCGCGACGATGGGACCCGGTGACGGGGGAGATCAGGTCGTACTGGGCCGGCACGAACTGGTTTGCCGAGCCGGTCCTCCATGACGACCTCGGCGCCCTCGGCGACTTCCTGTTCTCCGTCCTCGACGAGGTGAAGCGCTACTCCGACGAGCGGAGTTGGTCCGCCCCCGGCGCGGCCGACACGCGCCTGTCGTGCAGCTACGACGGCTGGGTGGTCGGCAACGGCGTCCGCTTCGCGATGGGCGACAGCCAGCCGCCCGAGTGGCTGGGCACGGCGGGCGGGGAGTGGGCGCTCACCCCTGACGGGCAGCTCGTCGCGTCGACCACCGACGGCCTCATCCGAGTGCGCCTTACCAGCGACGGCTCGGTGCTGTACGAACAGCCGATCGGCGATCGGGTGATCAGCGAGATCGACGTCAGCGGAGAGTGGCTGGCGTACATCGAAACCCCGACCGACACACCGTCCGCGGATGCCACGTCGCGAGCCGTCCTCGTCCACCTGCCCAGCGGCCGCAGCCTCACGTACGACGGCGCCGTCAGCCTCAGCCTCGCCAACAACGACATCTGACCCAAGCCCTGTCCAGTTCCGCGCCCGCGGGTGGAAAGTCGGCCAGATCTGGCAGGGATTCGCGCCCGCGGGTGCGGAGAGTGACACAGGCCCGTCGCCGAAAACGGCGAACGGCCCGGTGCCGAAGCACCGGGCCGTTCGCAACAGCGTGTGACGCTGAGTCAGGACCGACTCAGAAGTCTTCCATCCCGCCGCCGCCCATGCCGCCGCCGGAATCCTTCTCCGGCTTGTCGGCCACGACGGCTTCGGTGGTGAGGAACAGGGCCGCGATCGAGGCTGCGTTCTGCAGCGCCGAACGGGTGACCTTGGCGGCATCGATGATGCCCAGCTTGACGAGGTCCTCGTACTCGCCGGTGGCGGCGTTGAGGCCCTCGTTGCCCTTCAGGCTCTTCACCATCGAGACGGCAACGCCGCCTTCCATGCCGGCGTTCTCAGCGATCTGCTTGAGCGGGGCCTCGAGGCACTTGGCCACCAGGCGGGCACCGGTTGCTTCGTCGCCGGTGAGCGAGTCGGCCACGGCCAGCACGGCACCCTGAGCACGCAGCAGCGCCACGCCGCCGCCGGGGACGACGCCCTCTTCGATGGCAGCCTTGGTGGTGGACACCGCGTCTTCGATGCGGTGCTTCTTCTCCTTCAGCTCCACCTCGGTGGCAGCGCCGACCTTCAGCACGGCAACGCCGCCGCTGAGCTTGGCGAGGCGCTCCTGCAGCTTCTCGCGGTCGTAGTCGCTGTCGGTGTTGTCGATCTCGGCCTTGATCTGGTTGATGCGGCCCTTGATGTCGTCTTCTTCGCCGGCGCCTTCGATGACCGTGGTCTCATCCTTGGTGATGATGATGCGCTTGGCGCGGCCCAGCAGATCGAGCGTGGTGTTCTCCAGCTTGAGACCGACTTCCTCGCTGATGACCTGGCCGCCGGTGAGGATGGCGAGGTCCTGCAGCATGGCCTTGCGACGCTCGCCGAAGCCGGGGGCCTTGACGGCGGCCGACTTGAACGTGCCGCGGATCTTGTTGACGACGAGCGTGGCCAGGGCCTCGCCCTCGACGTCCTCGGCGACGATGACCAGCGGGCGGCCGCTCT
>JBAVTH010000468.1:0-4248 GCA_049696035.1 Ilumatobacteraceae bacterium | reverse complement strand
TGCTGCGACTGGAGCCGTTCGCCCCGGTCTGGTGGCTGGTGGTGGTCGCGGTCGCCGCGCTGGCGACGTCGTGGTCCGAGCCGCTCAAGCGCGGCGTGCGCCGCTCTGGTTCGACGGGCGCAGACTCGATCGGCGAAGGTAACCGTCATGACGGGTCGTTCGGGTGACGGGTTCCTGCGCTGCTCGGACGGGCACACGCGCTGGGGAGTGTTCGGTGCCGCAGGTGTGGTGTTCGTGCGGCGGCCGGAAGGCGAGCGGCCGGTGGTGATGCTGCAGAAGCGGTCGGCGTGGGCGCACGAAGGCGGTACCTGGAGCTGCGCCGGTGGCGCGATCGACGAGGGGGAGTCGCCGTACGAGGCGGCGTTGCGCGAAGCCGGCGAGGAGGTGGGTGTCATCCCGCCGCACCATCGTGAGCTCGGCGAGTACGTGTTCGCCCCGGCCGACGACTGGCAGTACACGACGGTCGTGCTGGAGGTCGACCACCTGTTCGGCGAGTCGGCGAACTTCGAGACCGATGCCGTCGCGTGGGTGCACCTCGACGATGTCGACTCGATGCCGCTGCATGCCGGCTTCGCGGCCGCCTGGCCGCACCTGCGTGCGATCGTGGAGGCCGCCGGCTGACGTCGATGTGCCTGCCGCCGTCGTGAGCGGTCGACGTCGTTGCGCGCGACTCAGGTGGTGGGCGGCGTCTGGCGGCCGGGCGCCATCGGCGGGTGCAGCGGGATGCCGTGCTCCACCAACGAGCGGCGGATGGCCAGGCGCACCTCGCGCATCGCGGCCCACTGCTTGCCGGGCCGAGTGCGCACGGTGATGCGCACCACGGTGCCGCTGGCGTCGATGCGTTCCACGCCGAGCACGGCCGGCGGCTGCAGCAGCACCTCCGCCACCGCCGGCACCTCGCTGGCGACGGCGATGCCCTGGTGCACGGCGGCCAGCGCGTCGTCGAGGTCGCCGTCGTACCAGACGGTGATGTCGACGAGGCCCTGCGACCAGCTGCGGGTGCGGTTGCCGACACGTTGGATCGCACCGTTGGGCACGCTCCACAGGGTGCCGTCGAGGCCCCGCACGCTGGTCATCCGCAGGGTGATCGATTCGACCGTGCCGATGGCCTCGCCGAGGTCGACCTCGTCGCCCACTCCGCATTGGTCCTCGAGCAGGATGAAGAAGCCGCTGATGCAGTCCTTCACCAGCGTCTGGGCGCCGAAGCCGACGGCGATGCCGGCGATGCCGGCGCCGGCGAGCAGCGGCCCGAGGTTGATGTGGAACAGGCCGAGCACGATCAGCACGGCGATGGTCCACACGAACCACGACACGCTGGCGCGGCTGACGGCTGCGAGCGTGGAGGCGCGCGAACGCTGGCGGGCATCGATGACGGTGGCGGCATCCGGGCGGTCGACACCGATCCGCTGCAGGGCCTCGTTGGCCAGTTGGCGGCTGGTGGCAAGGCGGGTGACGAACGCCGTGGCCGCCTTGCGCAGGTAGCGGTTGAGCAGCCAGGCCACGAGCAGCACGATCAGCGCCACGAGCGGGCGGGTGACGATCCAGTCGGCGGCCCGCGCCAGCATGTGGTTGTGGGTGAGGTTCCAGGCGCCCTCGCAGAACCACGACGGGCGATCGCCACAGGCGTTGACGAGGTCGGGGTCGAGCTCGGCTGCTGCGCGGGCGGTGATGTCGGTGACGATGGCCCAGGGCACGCCCCGAGGCTACGGCAACCGGTACAGGTGTGACGGAAATGCCATGTGCACTTGTGGTCGCAAGCGATACGTTTGGTTGTCGTGAGCAACCACCCCTTCGTCCCGCTGCGCCATCGTGCGGTGCGGCTGTTGTGGGGTGCCGCGGTCGTCTCCGACGTGGGCACGTGGGTGCAGCTGATCGTGGTCGGCAGCCTGGTCGCCGCCGGCACCGGTTCGGCGGTGCAGACGGGGCTGGTGGCGCTCGCCACGTTCATGCCGCAGGGCATCGCCTCACCGATCGGCGGCATCCTGGCCGACCGCTACGACCGCCGCAAGGTGTTCGCCACCGCGCTGATGGCGCAGGCGATGGTCACCACCGTGCTCGCGGTCGTGCTCGGCATGGGCGTGCGCACGCCGGCCGTGCTCACCGTCTTGATCCTGTTGGGCAGCGCGGCGGGTGCCACGGGTGCGCCCAGCTACGCGGCGATGCAGCCCGATCTCGTGCCGGCCGACGAGCTGATGGCCATGGTCTCGCTCGGCGTCTACTCGTGGAACAGCGGGCGCATCATCGGCCCGCTGCTCGGTTCCGTGCTCGTGCTGGGTGTCGGCCCGGCGTGGACGATCGGGTTCAACGCGTTCAGCTTCGTGGTGATGGCGGTGGCGGTGGCGTTGGTGCGCCGGCCGTTCCGGCCGCACGGCGACGACGGTTTCGATGGTTCGGTGCGCGAGCGCCTGCTCGGCGGGTGGCGGACGCTTCGTTCCACGCCCGGCTGCTGGCACGGGGTGGTGCTGCTGGTGCTGTTCAACCTGACGGTGGTCGCGTTCATGGGGCTGATCCCCATCTACGTGCGCGCCGAGTACGGCGGGGGCACCGGCCTCACCGGCACGGTGGCGTCGGCGCAGGGCGTGGGCGCCATCCTGGGTGGCGTGGCGATCACGATGCTGGCGGCTCGCTTTCGCCGGTCGTTCCTCGTTGGTCGCCTGATCTGGGTGCTGGCCGCGGCGCTCGGTGCCTACGCGCTGGCCCCCAACACAGCGTGGCTGGTGGGCGCGGCAGCGCTGCTGGGTTCGGCGTCGGCGAGCATGTTCATCACCACTTCGGCCATCATCCAACGCGATGCCCCGCCGGCCAGTCGTGGCCGCGTGATGTCGATCATGCAGGCGAGCATGGGCGTGTCGTACGGCATCGGCCTGCTGTTCATCGGGTCCATCGGCGACGCCACCAACCTGCACCTCGCCTTCGGTGTCGGTGCCGTGCTGCTGCTGGTCGGCTTCGGGGTGCTCACCGCCCGGTCGCGTCACTGGCGTGCGGCGGTCGATGGCGCCGAGGTGCTCGCCGGCGATCGTGTCCCTCTCGACGTGCTCTCCGTCGCCTGCGGCGACTGAACACGTCGAGATGGCGAAGCGGCTCCGGCTGACCGGTCAATGCCGGCGCCCTGACGCGCCCTGCGTCAGGACGTGGCGAAGGTGACGGCCTCGGTGTCGAAGCCGGTGGAGCTGTACAGCACCAGACCGGTTGCATCCGCCGGCACGACGAAGCAGACCGAGCCTGCCACGCTGCCGCCGGCGAACACGTCGACGAAGTCGTCGATCGGTGTCGGGATGGAACCGCACTCCTCCGCGAGGGCCACGTTGCCGTCGGCCACGGCATGGGTGGTGACCGAGAAGGCGGAGTCGCTGCCGGTGCCGTTGAACGTGTAGGCGACGTCGACGGCGATGAAGCGGTAGCCCTCCGGCGGCGGCTCGTTGAACGAGTCGGCGACGACCGCATCGGTGATGTCGTGGGCGGCGCCGGTGACCGAGACCGACCAGCCCTCCCCGACATCGCCGACGGTGCCGACGGGGTTGGCCTTGAGGCGGGCGGGCGTGAAGGCGGCGCCGTCCTGCGGCCCCTTCATGGCGGCCAAGGGTGTCGCCGAAGCCGGCTCGGCGGCCTCGATGAACACCTCCGGGTTGTCGCCGAAGTAGTCGCCGATGGCGTACATCTGCAACGAGGCGGCATCGGCCGGTGTGGTGACGAAGCACAGGCTGCCCTGGATGACACCGCCGGAGAAGATGTCGCGGTAGGTGTTCAAGTCGTTGGCGATCGTGCCGCAGCCGGCCGACAGCTCCACGCTGCTGGCGCCGAGGGCCGAGATGGTGGGCTCGTAGCCGGACTTCGGGTCGTTGATGCCGAAGTAGCCGAGGGCGACCTTGACGATGCTGAACGTGCTGCCGGCGGGCGGCGGGTCGTTGAACTCGCTGGCGGCCATCACGTCGGCGGTGGCGTCGGCCGTGTAGCCGAGCACCTGCAGGCGCCAGCCTCCCCCGATGTCGGCGACGGTGCCGGCGGGCACCGGTGCGTCACGACTGCCCTTCTTGCCGGCGGGGCTGCCGGCGATCTCCTTGTTCTCGTCGGGCAGGGTGTCGATGGTGAAGGTCTCGACGGGCTCGGTGCTGTCGGGCTCGGTGTCGATCGGTGCGGTGATCGTGGGTTCGGTCGTGTCGTCGGTCGCGAGGGTCGCCGTCGTCGCCACGCTGACCGTGGTGAGGGTGGGGCTCACCTTCTTGTCGTCGCTGCCGCCGAGCACGATGA
>JBAVTH010000467.1:0-2913 GCA_049696035.1 Ilumatobacteraceae bacterium | reverse complement strand
ACGCTGACTTGGGCGGCGACGGCGGCCGCGGTGCGGGGGTTGTCGCCGGTGAGCATCACGAGTCGTTTGATGCCGACGCGATGCAGATCTGCCATCGCCGCGGATGCTTGTGGGCGAAGCACGTCGGCGATTCCGATCAGCCCGAGCGCTTTGTCGTCGGTCGCGGTCACGATCACGGTCTGCCCCGAACTCTCGAGGCGTTCGATCTCCTCGGCCAGCCTGCCCAGTTCGACAGCGCTGTCGGTCATCAGTGTCGGTGAACCGATCATGATTCGACGGCCATCAACGGTCGCGCAGGCACCGGCACCGATCAACGCCTCGAAGTCCGACACCGGTGAGATGCCGATCCCGGCAGCCGCGGCCCGGGCGAGGACGGCTCGGGCGAGGGGGTGCTCGGAGCGTTGTTCGACAGCGGCGGCCGCCGCCAGCAGCGAAGCCTCGGATTCACCCGAAGCCGGGACAACGCTGACCACCTGAGGGCGGCCCTGAGTCAGTGTCCCGGTCTTGTCGAGTGCGAGCACCTGCACCTGGGCGAGTTCTTCGAGATAGATGCCGCCTTTGATCAAGATTCCCCGCCGGCTTGCTGAGCCGATCGCGGCGACGTAGGTGATCGGGATCGCGATCACGAGCGCGCACGGCGCGGCGGCAACCAGAACGGTCGCGGCGCGCTCGGCCCACGTCGACCACTCTCCGGTAGCGATGCCTCCGACAATCGCGATCGCGACTCCGGCAGCGAGGACCGCGGGCGAGTAGCGGCGCGAGAAGCGGGTCATGAACCGCTCCCCGCGACCCTTCTGCTCCTGTGCCTCGGTGACGAGATGGACGATCTTGGCGAGCGTGTTGTCGACGCTGGTCGCGGTCGTCTCGACAACGATCGAACCGGTCGTGTTCAACGTGCCGGCGAACACCTTGTCGCCGACAGCCTTCTCGACAGGCACCGATTCGCCGGTGATCGCCGCTTCGTTCAGCGCGGAGCGGCCATCGACGATCTGTCCGTCGGTGGCGATCCCTTCTCCGGGCCGAACGACGAACCGGTCACCAACCGCCAACAAATCGAGATCGATCTCCTCCTCGACGCCGTCGACGAGACGGCGGACCCGTTTCGGGGCCAGGTCCATCAACGCCCTGATTGCCCCGCGGGTGCGGTCGGTGGTGAACTCCTCGAGCGCTTCTGAGATCGAGTATAGGAACGCCAGCGCAGCGGCTTCCTCCCACAACCCGAGTACGGCCGCAGCGACGGCGGCGACGGTCATCAGCAGTTCGATACCGACCTCGCGCTCGCGGACCAGTTCCTCGATCGCCTCAGCAGCAAAGAAACGGACACCCGCCAACAACGACGCCAACCACAACCCGATCGAGACACCATCGGCGGCGCCGCCCCACTGAGCGACATAGCCCGCCAGCAGCAGCACTCCCGACAGTCCCGACCAGCGCACCTCCCGGCTCTCCCACAGATGCTCCGGCGCGTCGCCCTGCTCGTCGCGGTCGGAGTCGAGTTCGTCGAGCGCGGTCATCGCCGGTCCGGCCGGTAGTTCGGGCACAACTCGATGCGCTCCCCAGTCAACGCCAACAACGCCTCCGCGGCCCGCAACACGTCGATGACCTCGGATCGCGAGATGCTGTAGAAGACTTGACGCCCCTCACGCCGATCGCGAACGAGTCCACACTCCTTCAGGCACGCCAGGTGCCCGGACACGTTGCCCTGCGAGCCGGCGAGCGCCGTGACCAAATCGGTGACGCGGCGCTCGCCCGCACTGAGTTCGACCAGGATCGCCAACCGCGTGCGGTCGGCGAAACCGTCGAAGAGCTTGGCAGCGAGGCCGATCTCGACTGCGAGGGTTGCTCCATCGGTGGTGCTCTGCATCACCAGAAGTATCGGCTATCACCGATGAATCTGTCAACACCGATGGATCTGTCAACACCGATGGATCTGTCAGTGCCGATGGATCTGACTGCCCGTGGCGCTCAGGACACCCTCCCGGCAGACGCGGGCGTCGCCCAGCTTCGCTGTCAGGTGACGTTGATGACGCCCATCATCCCGCGGTCCTCGTGATCGAGGATGTGGCAGTGGTAGACAGCTCGGCCACCGAAGTCGCGAAACGCAACTCGCAGGCGGACCCACCCTCCGGCAGGAACGTCGACGACGTCCTTCCAGCCGCTTGGCGGTTTTCGCAGGTCGCTGGCGTCGATGACCTGGAACGGCCAGACGTGAAGGTGGAAGGGGTGGGCCATCGGCGTTGCGTTGGTGATCGTCCATTCCTCGACCGTGCCGAGCGCTGCTTCGACATCGACGCGCTCGGGATCGAAGGTTCGTCCGTTGATCGTGAACGACATGCCGTTTCCGCCCATCATTCCGCCCATCTCGAACGTGAACTCGCGTGTTGCGTCGATGTGTGCGTCGGCCAGGGAGTCGATGGTGTTCAGCGGGCCGTCGACTGCTGGTGCGGTTGTGTCCGCACCGGTACCGATGACGGTGAGTACCGTTTCGGTGGCACTCGATCGGTTGGGTTGCCCACCCATCCCGCCCATCCCGCCCATCCCGCCCATCCCGATCGTGCCTTGCCAGGCCTCGGTGACGAGCGCCATCGTGGCGGCACGCTCGACAGCGACAAGGACTTCGGCGCGTTCGCCCGGCGCGAGGACGAGACCGGTCGCGTCGACGGGTATCGCCAGGCGGCCACCGTCGCTGCTGAGCTGCCACCATCGCGCGCCGTCGAGACGTAGCGGGTAGTAGCGCGAGGCGCTGGCGTTGAGGATCCGCCAACGTTCCATCGTGCCGGCCGGCACGGTCAGCGACGGTTGTGGTGTGGCGTTGACGAGCACGCCGTCACCGAAGCGGCCCGGCATCAGGCCCATCATCGACCACCGGAGCACGTCTGAGGTGGTGCCGATCCGAGGGTCGCTGAGCACCAT
>JBAVTH010000466.1:0-6576 GCA_049696035.1 Ilumatobacteraceae bacterium | reverse complement strand
ACCGGGGGGAGCGGGTGGGGGTGGTGGGGCTCCGGCTCTACCGCCCCTTCCCCGCGGCACAGCTGCTGGCGGCGCTGCCCCCGTCCACCCGCACGGTGGTCGTGCTCGATCGCACCAAAGAGCCGGGTGCGCCGTTCGAGCCGCTTCACCTGGATGTGCTGGCAGCGCTGTGGCACAGCGACGACGGACATTGGGCGGCCGGCGCCAAGCCCCGCGTCATCGGTGGTCGCTACGGCCTGAGCAGCAAGGAGTTCACGCCGGCGATGGTGAAGGCGGTGTTCGACGAGGCAGCTTCCCCGCTGCCGCGCAACCCGTTCACCGTGGGCATCCACGACGACGTCAGCCACACCAGCTTGACGTGGGATCCCTCGTGGCGCACCGACAAGGCGAAGGTGCGGGCCGTGTTCTACGGCCTTGGCGCAGATGGCACCGTCGGCGCCAACAAGAACACCGCCAAGATCATCGGGGCCAACACCGACCTGCACGTGCAGGCCTACTTCGTCTACGACTCCAAGAAGTCGGGCAGCACCACCATCAGCCATGTTCGCGTCGACGAGCACCCGATCGACAGCACGTATCTGATCGACGAGGCCACGTTCCTCGGCATCCACCAGTGGAACTTCTTCGATCGTCTCGACGTGCTGCACTTGGCAGCCCGCGGCGCGACGGTGCTGCTGAACTCTCCGTACCCTGCCGAGCAGGTGTGGGACCGCCTTCCGGCGGAGGTGCAGCAACAGGTGATCGACATGGATCTGCAGCTGTACGCGGTCAACGCCGCCTCCGTGGCCCGCGAAGCCGGTCTCGGCGGGCGCATCAACACCGTCATGCAGGCGTGCTTCTTCGGCCTCGCCGGCGTGCTGCCCACCGAGGAGGCGCTGCGTGAGCTGAAGGGTGCCATCGAGCACAGCTACGGCGCCCGCGGCGCGGCCGTGGTCGAGCGCAACGTCGCCGCGGTCGACAAGTCGCTGGAGAACCTGCACAAGGTGCCGGTCGGCTCCGCGGTCACTGCGTCGGCGCACCGCCGCGCCGCGGTCAGCGCGAACGCCCCCGACTTCGTGCAGCGGGTCACCGCTCGCATGCTGGCGGGGGAGGGCGACCTGCTGCCGGTCAGCGCGCTCCCGCCCGACGGTGCCTTCGTCACCGGTACGGCGCAGTACGAGAAGCGCACGATCGCACCCGAGATCCCGATCTGGGAAGCGGATCTGTGCATCGACTGCGGCAAGTGCGCCATCGTGTGTCCCCACGCCGCCATCCGGATGAAGGTCTACGAGCCGTCGGCGCTCGAGGGGCTCGACGACGTGATGAAGTCGAAGACGTTCCGCAGCCGTGAGGTGCCCGGCATGCACCTCACCATCCAGGTCGCGCCCGACGACTGCACCGGTTGTGGTGTGTGCGTGCAGGCGTGCCCGGCTCATGACAAGAGCGAGGTGAAGCGCAAGAGCATCAACATGCGCCCGATCGCCGAGCACCTCGATGCCGAGCGGGTGGCGTGGGATGCGTTCCTGAGCGTGCACGAAGCCGACCCGGCCCAGTGGGATCCGGCGTCGGTGAAGACCAGCCAGCTGCGCCAGCCGCTGTTCGAGTTCTCCGGAGCATGCTCAGGCTGCGGTGAGACCCCGTACATCAAGTTGCTCACGCAGCTGTTCGGCGACCACCTGATGATCGCCAACGCCACCGGCTGCAGCAGCATCTTCGGCGGCAACCTGCCGACTACGCCGTACACCGTCAACAGCGATGGACGCGGCCCGGCCTGGGCCAACAGCCTGTTCGAGGACAACGCGGAGTTCGGCCTGGGCATTCGGCTCGGGTTCGAAGCGCAGCGGCGGACGGCGCTCGTCCTGGTGGATCGCCTGCGTGCCCAGTTGGCGGCGTCGTTGAGCGATGACGCCATCGGCGCGGTCATCGCCGGCGTCGACGACCAGGGCGAGCTGGGCATTCGTGCCCAGCGCGAGCGCGTGGCGGCTCTGAAGGCGGTGTTGTCCGGTCGCGATGACGCGGATTCGACGGCGCTGCTCGAGCTGGCCGACACCCTGGTGCGCAAGAGCACGTGGATCGTCGGTGGCGATGGCTGGGCGTACGACATCGGCGCCGGTGGCCTCGACCACGTGTTGGGCAGCGGTCGCAACGTCAACATCCTGGTGCTCGACACCGAGGTGTACTCCAACACCGGCGGTCAGGCCTCGAAGGCAACGCCGCGTGGCGCTGTGGCGAAGTTCGCCGCCGGCGGCAAGGGCGGCCTGAAGAAGGATCTCGGCCTCGAGGCGATGAGCTACGGCGACGTGTACGTCGCCCGGGTCGCGCTCGGTTCCAGCGACATCCAGACGGTCAAGGCGCTGCTGGAGGCCGACGCGTGGCCCGGCGTGTCACTGGTGATCGCGTACAGCACGTGCATCGCCCACGGCTTCGACATGAGTCAATCCATGACCCAGCAGAAGCTGGCGGTGCAGAGCGGTCACTGGCCGCTCTATCGTTTCCGGCCCGCGGCCGACAGCGATGCGCAGCCGTTCCAACTGGACAGCGCCGATCCCTCCGTGCCGTACAGCGACTTCGCCCGAAGTGAGGCCCGATTCTCGATGCTGGCCCGGTCGAACCCCGACAGGGCACGAGAACTGGTGGGCCTCGCCCAGCAGGACGTGGACAACCGCTGGCACTACTACCGGCAACTGGCGGACGTGCATCGCACGGCGCCCGGCCACGCCGCCGACGCGATGATCGCAGACGAGGACGACGAGTGATGAGCGACCTGACCACCAAGTACCTCGGTCTCACCCTGTGCAGCCCGCTGGTTGCCTCGGCGGGCCCACACACCGGGAACCCGGCCATGTGGCAACGCCTGCAGGACGCCGGCGCCGGCGCGATCGTGCTCCCCTCGCTGTTCGAGGAGGAGATCGAGCACGACGCCTTCACGCGCGAGCAGGCATACGACTTCAACGCCGATCAGTTCGGCGAGGCGCTGAGCTTCCTCCCCGCGCTCGACCTGCCCGACGTGGGCCCCAGCCGTCACCTGGCGCTGGTCGAGCAAGCACGCGAGCAGCTGAGCATCCCGGTGATCGCGAGTCTCAACGGCACCAGCCCCGGTGGATGGGTTCGCTATGCGAAGCACCTCGCCGAGGCCGGGGCCGATGCAATCGAGCTGAACCTCTACGACAGCGTGGTGGACCCCGATGTCTCCGCTGCGGATGCGGAGCGCCGCTACGCGGAGCTGGTGGAGGAGGTCAAGGCGGAGATCGCGGTGCCGCTGGCCGTCAAGCTCGGCCCGTGGTTCACCGCGCTCGGCAACTTCGCCGAACGCCTGCAGACGGCAGGCGCCGACGGCCTGGTGCTGTTCAACCGTCTCTACCAACCCGACATCGATCTCGACACGCTGGAGGTGGTGCCTCGGCTCTCGTTGAGCACCTCCGCCGAGGTTCGGCTGCCACTGCACTGGATCGCCAACCTCTACGGTACGGTGCGCTGCTCGTTGGCGGCATCGTCTGGCGTGCACGACGGGGCGGATGTCGTGAAGCTGCTGTTGGCCGGCGCCGATGTGGTGATGAGCACGAGTGCGCTGCTGCAGCACGGTCCCGAGCACCTGCGGGCGATGGAGCGCTTCATCCGCGAGTGGATGCTGGAGCGCGACTACGAGAGCGTCAACCAGCTGCGCGGCAGCGTCAGCCGCGGCAACGTTCCCGACCCGCAGGTCTATGAGCGGGCCAACTACTACCAGGTCATCCACAGCTGGCGCCCGCCGGCGGCTCGGTAGCCTCGAACCATGCGACACAGTGAAGGTCACTTCGGTCATCGGGTCGGTTGGCTGCGCGCGATGGTGCTCGGCGCCAACGACGGCATCATCTCCACCGCTGCGTTGCTCCTCGGCGTTGCGGCGGCGAACTCCACTCGCAGCGCGATCCTCACCGCCGGCATGGCCGGCCTCGTCGCCGGTGCGGTGTCGATGGCGCTCGGCGAGTACGTCTCGGTGTCCTCGCAGCGCGACAGCGAGCGCAGCGACATCGAGAAGGAGAAGTGGGAGCTTGCCAACCAGGCCGACCACGAGCTGGAGGAGCTGACCGCGATCTACCGCGCCAAGGGACTGACGCCGGATCTGGCGGGGGAGGTGGCCACGCAGCTCACCCAGCACGATGCACTCGGCACCCACCTGCGCGACGAGCTGGGCATCTCCCAAGACCAGTTGGCCAAGCCGTTCCAGGCGGCGTGGAGCTCGGCGCTGTCGTTCTCCATCGGTGCTGCCATCCCGTTGATCGCGGCTGCGCTCGCCGGCAAGTCGTTGCGCATCGCCACGATCATCATGGTCACGCTGGTGGCGCTCTTCGGGTTGGGTTACGTCGGCGCCCGTGCCGGTGGCGCTCGTCCCGGTCGGTCCATCGCTCGCGTCGTCATCGGCGGCGCGGCGGCGATGGGCGTCACGATGGCCGTCGGTTGGGCCTTCGGCGCAGCCGTCGGCTGAGGCCCGGTCGCAGCCGGGACGATGACTCATGCGGATCCTTGTCACGTGCTTCGAGCCATTCGGCGATCATTCGGAGAACGCAAGTGCTGAGGTCGCTGCTCGGCTCGCAGCAGGCTGGGAGGACGCCGAGGTCGAACTCTGCACTCGCACCATGTCAGTCGTGTTCGATGTCGGCATCCGGCAGCTGAATCGATCGGTGGCCGAGCTCCGTCCTGATGCGATCCTGGCGATCGGTGAGGATGACTCGCAGGAGGTCTGCACGGTCGAACTCGTCGGGCGCAACGCTGCCGATCCCGATTTCGCGGGACAGAACGCGCCCACCGCGGTCCGCATCGATTCAGGGCCCGACGAGCGCGCATGCACCTTCAATGCTCAGGATCTGTGTGATCGGATGAATGCTCACGGCGTGCGGACCGAGCTGTCCGACGACGCCGGGTTGCACATGTGCAACACGTTCGCCTATCTCCTGCCCACTTTCTCGGTCCCAGCTGGTTTTCTTCATGTCCCGGCCATTCGTTCCACTTCGGCCGACGCGTCGGTGAAGCTCGATGCGCTGGCGGCCGCCGTGGCCGCGGCCGTGGTTTCGCTCAAGGCTCAAGTTGCAGCGATTCGTGTCGCTGATCGCTGACAAACGAGCCCTTGAAGAGGCACTACGCCCGCTGAGATTGACACGCGTCGGTTCGCCAGCCGATCTCGGTGCCGTCGGGGCGGTAGTGGTGCCAGTGACCGTTGGGGTCGCGCAAGGTTCGGTAGCCGCGGGACTTCCAGCGGTTGTGGTGCCCGCACACCGGGGCGCCATTCGTGGTGCGGCTGGGGCCGGCCTGCGACCAGGGCAGCACGTGGTCGGCCTGGCAGGCGTTGGCGGGCTGGTGGCAGCCGGGCCACACGCACCGGCGGCTCATCAGCAGTACGGCTTCGCGTAGTGGCCCGGTGAACAGGCGTTGCCTGCGGCCCGTGTCGACAACCACGCCGGCTGAGTCGAGCACGATCCGGCGGACATGGCCGGTTGCGGCAGCGATGAGCATGTCGTACGGGTCGATGGGCGTGCCGCTGTCGGTTTCGCAGCGCGCGAGTGGATCGTTGGGATCAACTGGATCGGGGTCGCCACCCAGCGCCTTCTCCAGGTGGTGTTCGAACGTTTCGACTCCCACCAGCACGTTCACCGTCACACCGGTACCGGTGGCGTCGGAGCTCATGCCGGCTGCCGCGTGGAAGATCGCAACCAATGCATCGAAACGTCGCTGTGCATCGGTGCGGTCCAACAGCGCCGGGCAGATGCCGTCGCCGTGCGTCAACACGCCAACCTCCCAGTCGGCAAGCCACTCCGAGTGCGCGAACGCGTCGAGGATCTCACGCAACTGCACCCCTTGCGTGGCTCCGCCGACCGCGTCGAGGAAGCACACGTTGCCGATCACGCCCAGACGCGCTCGCCGGTTGCGATGCGCCCGCTCGGCGGACTGATGTGCGCCGTCGGGGTCGGCTGCGTTCGACCATTGGTGCAGGAACGTCAGATAGTCCGGATAGTCCAACGTGGTCGCGGAGCCCACCAGCAGCTGCTCGCCTTCATCGAGGTGTTCCTGCAGCCGCTGGTTGGTGACCACCGACGACAGTGCGTGCAGTTGGGCGACACCCAGGTTGCCGGCTTGCGCCACAGTGGCAGCCGACGAGAAGCGAGCCAGTGTCGCACCGGCCTTCACGAACCGACCGGCCTCGAGGTTCGACCAGTTGCACGCTGCCCGACCCCACGCCCCCGGCGTGCGATGGCCGTCGGCCAGATGCGCGCCGACGGCAGCAACGGTGTGGACGAACGCAGCAACCTGCGCTTCCGCTCGTCGACGTTCGCGATCCAATGATCGAACGAACGCTTCACGATCCGCTGCTGACATCGCCGCCACGGCAGTCGCGTCGGGAAGCACGAACGAACTCATGTACGGATCATTGCATGAGGGTGTGACACAGAGAGTCGGCCGGCGCAGTCATCGTCCTCGCTGTGATCCCCGGCGGGGCAACGGCAGATCGCACCGGCAGCTGTAGCGTCCGGCCGATGGATGTCGCCGCCGCTGTACACGCCCGATCTTCGATTCGCCAGTTCCTTGCCGAGCCGGTGAGCGACGAGGTGTTGCGCTCGCTGC
>JBAVTH010000465.1:0-14589 GCA_049696035.1 Ilumatobacteraceae bacterium | reverse complement strand
TCGGAGACCTCGGCGCCCACCACCAGCACGACGTCGGCAGCTGCCAACGCCTCCTGGCAGACCGTGTTGTAGAGCGCGTTGCCGGCGCACAGCGGGTGGGTGGAGGGCAGCACGCCCTTGCCGTTGCCGGTGAGCACCACCGCCGCCCCCAGCCGCTCGGCCACGCGACGCAGTTCCACCGTGGCGCCGATGGCTCCGCCGCCGGCGATGATCACCGGGCTGCTGGCGGCGCCAAGCGCGGTCGCGGCGCGAGCGACGTCCGCAGGGTGGGCCGCAGGGCGTTGGCGCTCGCGGGGGACTGCCGTGAATGCGGACGTCTCCGCCGCGAGCACGTCGGTGGGCAGGGCGAGGTGGACCGGCCGCGGGCGGCGGTTGTCGAACACGTCCCAGGCGCGAGCCAGCAGGCCAGGGATCGTGGCCGGGTCGAGCACGGTCTCGCTGAAGGCGGTGATCGGGCGGGCGATGGCCGCCTGGTCGGGCACGTCGTGCAGCGGACCGTGGCCCATGCCGAGATCGGGTGTTGCCGTGGTGGCGGCCAGCACGAGCATCGGTCGCGAGTCGTGGAAGGCCTGTCCGACGGGTGTGAGCACGTTGGTGAGGCCGGGGCCGGAGATCACGGTGCACACGCCCGGTCGCCCGGTGGCCAGCGCCCAGCCGTCGGCCATGAAGCCGGCGCCCTGTTCGTGGCGCGGTGAGATGGCGCACACGCCCGAGCGGGAGAGCCCGCGGTAGAGCTCGATGTTGTGCACGCCGGGAATGCCGAAGACGGTGTCGACGCCGTACTGCTTCGTGAGCAGGTCGATCAGCGCTTCGCCGGTCTTCACGGAGCGGCCTCCACCAGCGAGTCGGCCAGCGCGACGATGCGACCGCAGGCTTCCGTGATCACGTCGGCCTCCACGGTGAGCGCGACGCGCACGTGGCCGGCACCGCCGGGGCCGAAGCTCTCGCCGGGCATCACGACCACGTCCTGCTCCTCCATCAGCCGCCACGCGAAGTCGGTGCCGCTGAGGCCCGTCGGGCGCACGTCGAGGAACATGAACATGCCGCCTTCGGGCAGGTGAGTGCGCACTCCACGTGAGCCCGCCAGCGCCTTCATCACGGCCTCGGCGCGGGCGAGGAACGTGGCGCGCATGGTCTCCACCTCCGCGTGCTCCTGCTCCAGCGCCACCACGGTGGCATCGGCGAGGAACGGTTGCGACCCGAACAGCATCGTCTCCACCACCAGTGTCAGCCGTGGTGTCAGCTCGGGTGGGCAGACCGCCCATCCGCAGCGGAAGCCGGGCAGCGCATGCGACTTCGAGATGGAGGCCACCGACACCGACCGCTCGCGCAGTTGCGGCCGGTCGAAGGGTGAGCAGAACTCCACGCCGTAGGTCATGGTCGCGTAGACCTCGTCGCACACGATCCACAGGTCGTGGCGAGCGCACACCTCGCCGATCGCGTCGAGCTCGGCGGCGGACAGCACCGCGCCCGTGGGGTTGGAGGGGGTGTTCAGCAGCAGGACGCGGCTGGCCGGCGTGACCGCCGCTTCCAGCGCGGCGGCCGTGAGGTGGAAGCCTTCCTCGGGGCGCGTGGGCACGTGCACGAAGCGGGCGCCGGTGGCCGCGACGACGCCGTCGTAGGTGGCGTAGAAGGGATCGGGAACGAGCACATCGTCGCCTTCTTCCACGAGAGTGCTCAGCGTTGCGTGCACTGCGTGCTGGGTGCCGGACGTGAACACGACGTCGCGCTCCGACACCGGCAGGCCCGAGCGGCGCGTCATCATCTCGGCGATGGCGCGCCGCACGGTGCGCTCGCCCTGGCCCTCTGAGTACTTGGTGCGGCCGGCGAGGATCGCGGCGACGGCGGCGTCGAGCACTGCTGCCGGCGGCGCCAGGTCGGGTTCGCCGATGGACAGCATGATGAGCTGTCGGCCGGCGGCCCGGCGGCGGCGGCCCTCCACGTGCACTGCCCACTTCTCCGACCCGAGCCCGGCCAGCCGGTCCGAGATCGATGCGTACCTCATTGCCTACTCCGATCGCAGCGCCGCGTTGCGGCCGACGGATGCTAACAACACACGGTCGGGTCGGCCCGGTGGTGAACCCCGGCTGGGAGGTGTCGTGACCTGTACCCGGGCGAAGTCGTGTGGACCGTGGTCAACGGCTTCGACGGCGACCCCGCCCACCTCGCCGCCTTCCAGGCGAAGCTGGACGCCGACGGTGTCGTGTTCGCTGCCGGCCTCACCGCCGCCGAGGCAGTGAACGGTACGCAGGCCGCGGTGTGGCACTTCGCCGAAGGCAACGTGTCGATGGTCGACGATGGCACCGACGTCTACAAGGTGAACGCATGGCTGATCGCTCACGCCGTGCCCCTGGCCTCCACCTCGGGAGCGGGTGCGGTCGCCATCACTCCGCCGTCGGGCACGGTGGCCGCTTCGCTGGCCGGGCCGTTCACGGTCACCGCCGATTCCAGCAGCCTCGCCGTGTCCACCGACGTCGGCGTGCTGGTCGATGCCACGAACACGCCGATCGTGAGCCCCGTCGCCTCCGGCGCCCAGGTGTGGCTGCGAGTTGCCGACACCTCCACCGCCGGCTCCGCAACGATCACGGCCGCGGCCACCGTCGCCACCTGGACGTTCAACGCGGCCGGCTCGCAGGGCCACCAGGCGCAGGCGTTCGTCTCGGGTGGCAGCACCCAACGGTCGGCGACGGCCACGGTCGGCTGGTCGGCGAACGCCACCACTTCGTCGAGCACCACGTCGACCACCACGACGAGCCCCACGACGACGGTCGCCGGCGGGTCCACCGATTCGTCCACCGCGACGTCCACCACCAATGCAGCATCCGCAGCCGGCAGCACGACGACCCTCTCCCACGAGACGCTTCCGGCCACCGGCTCGAACACCGGGCACGGCCTGGTGCCGGCCCTGTGGGTCAGCGCCAGCGGCATCGGTCTGCTGCTGGTCGCCCGGCGTCGCCCGAGCCACCGCTGACCGTTCCGGTCGTTCGGGGTCGCCGTTCGAGGCGCGTTCTTGCTCGGGTACTACGTCCCTGAACCTGCGGGTCGCGGTCTGTCACACTGCAAGCGTGACAGTGACCAGCTTGCAGGGCGCAACGAAGCACAAGAACCCGTCTCCCTTCGCGTTCGCGATCGAGCCGGCGATGGCCGCGGCCCAGTTCGTGGAGTTCGCGATGCTGACGCCGGTGCTCACCCGGCTGCCCACCGGTGATGGCCGGCCTGTGCTGGTGCTGCCCGGCTTCACGGCCAGCGATCAGTCGACGGCCGCGTTGCGGTACGTGCTCGCTCGGCTCGACTACTCGGTGCACGGCTGGCACCTGGGCCAGAACCTGGGCCCCACCCAGCGCATCGTCGAGGGCTTGTACTCGCGCTTCGACGAGCTCCACGAGCGCCACGGGCATCCCCTCACCCTCGTGGGGTGGAGCCTGGGCGGCCTGTACGCGAGAGCGCTGGCGGTCCGCCGGCCCGAAGCGGTGCGCCACGTGATCACCCTCGGCAGCCCGTTCCGGCTCGATCGCGCGGAAGAGACCAATGCTGGCCGCGTGTTCGACCTGTTGGCGCCGCTGCACGGCCTGCGCCGCCCGCACTCCGTCGAGTTCCGTCGCGAGCCGTACCTCGGGCCGCCGGCGGTGAGGTCGACGGCGATCTTCACCCGCGGTGACGGTGTGGTGCCGTGGAACTCGTGCATCGACGATGCCGGGCCGCGCGCGGAGAACATCCAGGTGTACGGCAGCCACTGCGGGCTGGGCTACAACCCGGCTGCGCTCACGGTCATCGCCGATCGGCTGCGTCTGGGCAACGACGAGTGGCGCCCCTACGAGCCGCGAGGGCTGCGCTTGGGTTCGTGGCGCAGCAAGGTGCACCTCACGGCCTGACGCGCGACGGTTCAACAGGACGCGTCGGACGCGCTGCGCGCGGACAACTCGCCCGCCGCGGGTACCGCCAGTGCCCCGGCGCCGATCACCACGAGGTTTCAACCAGGGTCGGAACGGGTACGTGAAGGTCATGCTCATCGCTGACGGCATCTACATCGGTGGCGGTCTCGCCACTGTCCTGATCATCGTGCTGATCGTCGTTCTGATCCGACGCTGATGAGCGCTCGCACACCACTGAAAGGGCACTGCCATGTCTGCTGAAGGACTCCACGAGCCACGGGAACTGCTGACCCCCGCAACGCTGGCCGCACACCTGGCGATCCGGTCGCTGATGGAAGAGCTGGAAGCGGTCGACTGGTACCGCCAGCGCGCCGACGCGTGCGCCGACGCAGCGCTGAAGGTGGTGTTGACGCACAACATGAACGACGAGTGGGAGCACGCAGCGATGCTCGTGGAGTGGCTGCGCTGCAACAACGCCGAGTTCGCCACCCAGCTCGAGAAGTTCCTCGGTACCACCACTGCCGGTGGCTGACGACGCCGACGGCGAGCCGAGCGGGCGCTCGTGGCGGCGGGGGCTGCTGCGCGTGCCGCGTTCGCCGAGCCATGCCTCCGGTTGGAAGGATCGCCAATGGAGCAGCCGAGTGCTGCACCGCGTCGGCGAACTGGTGGCCCACTCGGTCACCGGCCTCGTGGCCTTGGCGGTGGTGGTCGGATGGGCTGCGGTCGGCCTGGCCACCGGCTTCCCGGCCTGGTGGTCCACCACGCTCTTCAGCGTGACCGCATCCGTGACGTTCGTGATGGTGTTCGTGATCCAGCACACGCAGGCTCGTCAGACCGCGGCGACGCAGCGGAAGCTGGACGAGCTGATACGGGTGTCGACCAGAGCAGACGACGGCCTCATCGCGGTGGAGGAGGCGCCCGACGGGCACCTGCGTCAGCTGACCGAGCTGACGGTCTCCGAACGCGAATGGAGCTGACCGGTCAACGTTCGACAGGGGTGCCGACCGTGTCGGTGCGCTGGTCTCGCATGCGGTCCACCGGGGTCAGGTTGCCGCCGTGGAGGTCGTACGTCCAGTCCGGCTGCTTGCCGGCGAACGTCCGGTCGACGATGGCGCCGTGCTCGTCGATGTCGACCAGTGCGGCAACGAGGTAATCCTCCGCCGGCAATGTGCCGGGAGTGAGGCTCTCCTGGACATGCGTCGCGAACGTCGTGAGCAGCGAGCCGACGACCGTCTGCTGCTGCGAGGCGAGACTGCAGCGTGCGCCGTCGGCCACGGTGCCCAGCCGGAGGTGCAGCGTGTCGAGGTCGCGCGGTGAGCCATCGCCGCGGCCGAGTGTGCTCAGCAGACCTGCGATGTCGGCACCGTCCTGCTTGCAGTGCGTGCACTGTCCACACGATTCGATCGCGAGGAAGCGGGCAACCCCGGCGGCAACGGCGATCGGTGACGCGTCGTCACCGAGAACGATGAAGCCGGCGGAGCCGAGGCCGCTGCCGATCGACGCCATCGACTCGTAGCTGAGCTCGGTGTCGAGGTGCTCGGGTGTGATGACAGCGCTCGAGACGCCCACCATGACAGCTCGCAGGGTGCGGCCGGGTTGCACGCCGCCGGCGACCTCGATGACCTCTCGAAGCGTGGTCCCCATCGGGACCTCCACCACCCCTGGGTGCTGGACGGCGCCGGTCAGGGTGCACACGATCGTGCCGGGCGATTCCGGTGTGCCCAGCTCGCGGAACCAGGCAGCGCCGCGGGCCAGGATCGCGGGAACGTTGGCCAACGTCTCGACGTTGTTCACCAGCACGGGTGGGGCGATGCTCTGGCCGTCGAGCTCGGCCATCTGGATGCTGGCCGGCAGGCCACTGACGGGGTCCGCCTCGGCCGACGATGTCACCACTTCCACCACGCCGTGGCGGAACGGTGGGGCGATGCGTGGGAACGGTGGCCGGCCGTCGACCACCTCCAGCAGCGCGGTCTCCTCGCCGAAGAGGTACTCCGAAGGGCCTTCCACGATCTGGATGGCCACGTCCCGCATCCAGCCGGCGGCGGCGACCTCGTCGAGCGCATGGCGAAGCCGGGCCAGCTCGAGATCGAACGCGGCTTTCGTCGCGATGACGATCGACTTGGCGTCGAGTGCGTAGGCCGCGACGAGCGCCCCCTCGATGACGGCGTAGGGGTTGTAGCGCAGGATCGTCCGATCCTTGAACGTGCCGGGCTCGCCTTCCGCGGCGTTGACCACGATCGTGGTGTGCAGCAGCGGCGATGCGAAGGATCTGACCGTGCGCCACTTGATGCCGGTCGGGAACCCCGCACCCCCGCGACCGCGAAGGCCCGACGCGACAACCTCGTCGATCACGGTCCCCGGCGACACCGACAATGCGGCGGTGATGCCGGCGCCACCGCCCGCCGCCCGGTACTGCTCGAACGTTTCATAGGGCTCAGCAGGCAGTACGCGGTTCATGTCTGACCGAGTACCCGCGAATCGACGGCTTCAGACACAGGCTGGGGCCGCCGTGGAAGGAGTTGTTCGTCGTCATCATCCGGGTCCCGTGACGTCTGAACAGCCGAGGCGACTTTCGCTGCTGTGAACGTGAGAGAGGCTGGGCACATGTCGGTTGACCGGAGGGAGTTGCTGAAGCGGTTCGCCGCCTCGGGATTGGTGACCGTCGGCGCGGCTTCCTTGGTCGTTTCGTCGCCTGCGTTCGCCGATTCGGGGACGGTTCCCTGTCGGTTCACCTATGCCGGCGTCGCGACGTTCGTCGCGACGGTGAACAGGCCCTCATCGGGGAACGCCCAGTACCAGATCATCACGGTCACGAACCCGACCGGAGTGTGCCCGTGCGGAGGTACGCCGACGTTCAGCTATGCGTACTGGGTGTCGTTGACCGGCACCTCGACGGCGACCGGCTCGACCGGCTGGATCGCAGCGAGCTCGGTGTCATCCGGCGTCGCGTCCATCGGCGGCGGCACCGGTGCGTTCTCGTACTCGATGGAGGTCGGTGTGCGCGTCCAGTGCAACGGTGCTCGTGCCGGTCGGCTCGCGTACATCTGCCGGTTCGGCACGAGCGCCGGGTCGGGCGCCACCTCGTACTCGGTGCCGGCGACGCCGGTGGCCGGTGCCTCGCCGGTGCACCTGGCACTCAGCTGCTGATCGATTCGGTCGAGGGTCGATTGATTCGCAAGCGTTGCCGGGCTTGCGTCAGCGAGTTCCGCAGTCGAGTCGGCCCAGAACCTCGTCCGCTCTCGGCCCTGCCGCGTTCGAGGGAATGAACTGGTCACCTCGAGGGTTGCGAGTATTAGTGCCAAATGTAAGGGGAAATCGCCCGCGAACAGGAGAGCCACGCATGAACAGAACGACCACACCGCGACCGGACACCGCGAGCAGCGAGTCGGCCATCGCCTCCGGCGTCACACCAGAGCGCCTTGCCGGTCTGCGCAGGTGGAACCTCGGGCTGAGCGTGCTGCACGCAGCGCAGGCGGTGATGATCTTCGTGATGGCGGGCGACTTCGCGATCACCGTCACCTCCACCTTCCCGCAGGGTCCACCCGGCACCAGGTTGACGACACCCGAGGCATTGTTCGACGTCGCGATCGGCCCGGCCATCGCGGTGTTCCTGCTCCTGGCCGCGTTCGATCACTTCGCCACGGCCACGTTCGCCCGTCGCACGTACGAACGCGACCTCGGCCGCGGCATCAACCGCTTCCGCTGGGTGGAGTACTCCTTCAGCGCCACGCTGATGGTGGTGCTGATCGCGTTCTACAGCGGCATCACCGACATCACCGCCGTGGTGGCGATCATCGGCGCCAACGTCGCGATGATCCTGTTCGGATGGCTGCAGGAACGGATGAACCCGCCGGGGCGGACATCGACGACCCTGGTGCCCTTCTGGTTCGGCACGGTCGCGGGCATCGCACCGTGGGTCGCGATCTGGACGAACGTGTTCGGTGCTCCGCAGATCCCGGGCTTCGTCTACGGCATCGTGATCGCCGAACTGGTCCTTTTCTTCAGCTTCGGGCTCAACCAGTGGCTGCAGTACCGCGGGGTCGGTCGGTGGCGCAGCTACGCCTACGGCGAGAAGACGTACCTCGTGCTCAGCCTGGCCGCGAAGTCGCTGCTCGCGTGGCAGATCTACGGCGGGTCGCTGGCCAACTGAGCGTTCAGGCGCTGGTCGGACCGCAGGTGAGATCTGGGGAAGGACGTTGGCCTCTTCCGGCGGCGGCACGATCGAGAGATCATGATCTACGAGATGTGGCACGCGGTCGCGCCACGAGAGGAGTGACCATGTACATCGGTGGAGGGGCAGTTGTACTCATTCTCATCATCGTCGTCATCGTGTTGTTGATGCGCCGCTGATCGGTACTGAGAGATCACCAAGCACTGACTCGACGAGCAGCGCCGTGCCCGAGTTGACGTACCGTCAGCCCGGGGGCGGCATGCCCATCGCCAACATCACCTCGGCGAGCAAGGCGGCGCGGTTCGGCATGCCCGGTGTCTCGTCGGGTGGCTCGGGGTTGAGCCGTTCGGCGATGCGCTCCCAACGGTTCACGGTCAGGTCGAGGAAGTCCTGGTGGGGGAACACCCAGAAGCGGTCGTTCTCCACGCAGTCGAGCACGAGGTCGGCCACCGCGGCCGGTGTCATGCCCTCGTCGATCGCCCGCTTGACGTGCTTGCTGACCACTTCGCCGCCCGCATCGGAGACCGGCATCTGTCCCAGGTCGGCCGGCCAGTTGCGCTCGGCCTCCATGATCCCGGTGCGTACCCAACCGGGGCACAGGCAGCTCACGCCGACGCCCAGGTTGGCCTGGTTCAGCGTGTTGTAGAGGCCTTCGGTGAGGGCGACGACCGCATGCTTGGAGGCGTCGTACGGCGCCGCGAAACCCGGGAAGAGCCCCGCGATCGACGCGGTGTTCACGATGTACCCGCCGCCGCCCATGACCAGATGCGGCAGGAAGGCCCGCACCCCGTGGACGACGCCCCAGAAGTTGACCCCCATCACCCACTCCCACGAGGCGAGCGGACCGGTCCACGGATCGCCCGCGCCTGACACGCCGGCGTTGTTGCACACGACGTGCACCGCGCCGAAGCGGGCGAGGGTGGCGTCGGCCAGTGCGGTGAGGTTCTCGGCGTGGCGGACGTCGGTCGGTACCGCGAGCGTGGCCACGCCGAGCTCACCGATCGCCGCGGCCGCCCGGTCGAGCGCATCCTGTTGCACGTCGGCCAGCACCACCGACAGCCCGCGGCGAGCGAACGAGTTCGCCAGCGCGAACCCGATGCCACTCGCCGCGCCCGTCACGACGGCGACCTGTCCGGGCTTGAGATCCATGTGTTCCCCCTGCTGCTGACCCCATCAGCGCGCGGGCGACGGTACCACCCGGGCGACGGCTCCCGAGACGCGAAAGACCCCAGCTGAGCTGGGGTCTCCACTCGTGCGAACGACGACAGGTAGGGCGATGATCAGGCGACGCCGAGCTTGCGGGCCATGTGGGCCATGACCTCGAGGTGCTCGTGCTGAGGGCTGAACAGGATGACCTCGGCGTCGTGCTCGACGCGCACCGTGTGGCCGGCAGGCCAGTGGAAGACGTCGCCGCCGGTGCAACGATCGGCGGAGCCATCGGCGTAGGTGACCACCAGGTCGCCCGAGATCAGGTAGCCCCAGTGCGGAGCCTGGCAGAGATCGCCTTCGAGACCTTCCAGGAGCGGCGTGATGTCGGTGCCGGTGCCGAGGCTGAAGTACTCGGCACCGATGACGCCCGATGCGGTGCCGAAGTCGGGCAGGTGGCGAGCCTTCGCGCCTGGAACGTCGAGCTTCACGGGGATCTGATCTTTGGGAATGCGCATGGTGTGTCCTTCTGTGTGGGTTGGTGGGTGGTGATCGGTGCTGGTTCGACGATGGCGGTCAGGCGGTGCGGCCGCTGAAGGCCACCAACCGGTCCAGCGGGCTCGCGTCGGCCGGGGCCGGCTTGGCGTCCTTGAACGTGTGGCCATCACGCATCTCGGGGGTGATCGCCACTCGAGCGAACGCCTCCACCGCCTCCACCAACTCGGTTGGCGGCGCCCACGTCTGGCCGGTGGCCCGCGCCAGGTCCCAGCCGTGGATCAGCCCGTCGAAGGCCACGAACCGGGCGAAGGTGTCGCCGGACACCTCGCCGAAGGGGCTGGGGATCGTCCTGTCGAGCGCCCCCGGCGACTGGACGGCGGCCAAGAGGTCGCTCATCGTCTCGGTGAACTCGCTGGCCGGCACCCAGCCGTACACCACCGGAGCTGTCACTTCCGTGGGTGTCTCGCCGCGGAAGAGCGGGGCGAAGCTGCCGCCGACCACGATCATGTGATCGATCACGTCGTGAACGTTGAACACTGCGCAGGGCGTGGGTGCCTCCATCTGACCGTGCCAGATGCGGTGAACCACCTCCGAGAGTGCGGGGATGATGTGCTCGAGCTGTGCGGTGGGTGTCATTGTTCGGTCCTCTCGACGAGCACGGCGTTTGCACGCTGAGTGCTTCCTGTTGAGTGGAAGGCGTGACAATGCGTGTGACAATGCGACAGGGGCAATCGGCCGTCGTACCTGAGCCAGGGGGTGAGTGGGGGTGACGAGCACATCGGATTGCCTCGACGAGGCGCGCGCGGCCGCCGAACGCGGCGCCTGGCAGGAGGCACTCGACGTCCTCGCATCCAACCCGGCAGCAGGGTCGTCCGGCCCGGGGCTCGAGCTGAAGGCCCAGGCGTCCTACGGCAACGGCGACTTCGACGCAGCGGTTTCGGCGTGGGAGGGCCTCTATGCGCTCCGGATCAGCGAGGGTGACCTGGTCGACGCTGCACGCGCCGCCGCCATGCTGGCGATGTTCCTGTTGATCGACACCGGACTGATGGCGCCCGTGCGGGGCTGGGTGCGGCGCGCCGAAGCGCTGCTGGTCGGGCTGCCCGAGGGGCCTCCACACGCGCTGATCGCGATGGTGCTGACCTACGAGCGGTTCATGTGCGGCGACATCGACGCCGTGCGGCAGCAGGGTGCGAAGGCCATCGAGCTCGGCGGGTTGTTCGACGTCATGCCGGCGATCGTGATCGGTCGCGTGGCGCTTGCCCGCCTCACCCTGCTCGACGGCGACCTCGTGGCGGGGCTGGCGCAGCTCGACGACATCGCCACGCTCCTCATGTCCGGCGAGGTCGATCCCCTCACGACCGGGATGATGTACTGCGAGCTCATCTGTGCGGCGCAGGGGCTGGCGCTCCACGACCGAGCGCTCGAGTGGACCGACGTGATGGAGCACTGGGGCCACGGTGCTGCCTTCGGCGGCATTGGTGGGCGCTGCCGGGTGCACCGCGCCGAGCTGCTCAAGATGTCGGGCCCCTGCGATCGCGCCGAGGAGGCGGTGCTGCTCGCCTGTGAGGAACTGCGTCCGTGGATGCGTCGCGAGTTCGGGTGGCCGCTCGTCGAGCTCGGCAACATCCGCTTGCGCAAGGGCGATCTGGCCGGTGCCGAAGCTGCGTTCGTCGCGGCGCACGCTCGGGCCTGGTCGGCTCAGCCAGGGTTGGCGTTGCTGCGCCTGGCACAGGGCGAGGTGGAGGTTGCCGCCGGCATGATCGCCGAGGCCATCACCCATCCCGTCGACCTGCCGTGGAAGGAACGGCCGCCGTTCGGCGAGCTCCGCCTGGCGCCGTTGCTGGAAGCGCAGGCCGACATCGCTGCCGCAGCCGGCGACGCCGCGACGGCGCTTCACGCGGCGGAGGCACTCGATCGCATCGCCGACCGCTTCCCCAGCCTGTCCCTTCGAGCCGGAGCGCACCTGGCCCAGGCACGCGCCCGGCTGGTTGCAGGAGATCTGGCGAGCGCCAAGGCGGCCGCCTCCGCAGCAGTGGTGCTCTGGGTCGATCTCGGCGCACCATTCGATGCCGCCGTGGCGCGCACCGTGCTCGCCGAGGTGCGGCGACGCGAAGGGAACCTCGACGGCGCCCGGCTCGAGTGGCAGGCCGCGCGGAGCGCGTTCGACAGCTTCGGTGCCCGAGGTTGGGTCGACCGCTGCGACGCCGTCCTTGCGGATGGGCGTCAGCGCCCGCTGGTGGCCCCATCCACGGTCGACGAGGGAGCCGTCTTCCGCCGTGTCGGCGACACGAGGTCCGTTCGCCTCGGGAACCGGTCGACGGTCGTTCGCGACCTCAAGGGCCTTCGCTACGTCGAGCGGATGCTCGCCGACCCGGGGCGCGAGTTCCACGTGTTGGATCTCGTCGCTGTCGAGAGCGGCGCGCTCCCCGCCGGTACTCGTGGCGATCACGACCTGGATGACGACGGCCGACTGGCGGCCGGCGGCATGCCCGTGCTCGACGATCCCGCCCGCGAGGCGTATCGCCGCCGCCTCGCCGAGGTCGACGAGGACATCGAAGATGCAGTCGCGATGAACGACCCCGGCCGGCGGGAGTTGGCCGAACGCGACCGCGAGTACCTGCTCGCCGAGCTGCGCCGGGCGGTGGGTCTCGGCGGCCGGCACCGTTCGACAGCTGCCGGCCCCGAGCGGGCCCGGACGGCGGTGACACGGTCGATCCGCTATGCGCTCGCCCGCTTGGCCGAACACCATCCGGTTGCAGCGGCCCACCTCGAACAACACGTTCGCACCGGTACCTACTGCTGCTACGAGCCCGACTCGATCGCCCCGATCGGTTGGCACACCTGACGATCACCGAGCTCGCCGCCGGCAGGCGGGCGCGGTCCCCAGACGCGAAAAGACCCCAGCTGAGCTGGGGTCTTGCCGTTGACATTGCAGTGGGCGAGGGGGGACTTGAACCCCCACATCCTTTCGAATACTGGCACCTGAAGCCAGCGCGTCTGCCATTCCGCCACTCGCCCGAGTGGAAGCCACACGCTAGCAACTCGCCACCCGGTGCCCAACCCGCAATTGACGGGCCACCCCGTGAGTGACGACTCGACGTACGCGGCATCCGACCCGCTCATGCTCTCGGTGGTGCACAGCTGAGTACGTCGGTGCTGATGCCCTGGGGTACGGCGCGCCCACCACGCGCACATGAACACCTCCCCGGCGCGCGGCGCGCTCCCGCTCGCCGCAACCTCCGTTACCTAGCGCCCGCTGCTCACACCACTGAGTAAACGCGTACTCAGGCGTGGGCGTCGAACCGGCCGCATGATTCGAGGATGCCGACAACCCCCACCCACCGTCGTTCCTCTTCCCTGCCGCTCGTGCGCCTCCTGCTCGGCGCCGCCTCGGTCTCGTTGCTCGGCGTCGCCCTCACCGACCAGCCGGCGCGGGCGGCGTCGTTCAACGTCACCGTCTTCACCGACGGCGGCGCCGGCTCCCTGCGCGACGCGATCAGCCAGGCCAACGCCAACCCCGGCCCCGACACGATCACCCTGCCCGCCGGCACCTACACCTTGTCCATCGCCGGCATCAACGAAGATCTCAACGCCACCGGCGACCTCGACATCAGCGGCGACACCACGATCGTCGGCGCAGGAGCGGCCACCACGACCATCGACGCCGGTGACATCGACCGCGCACTCGACGTCCACGGGGGAAGCACGCTCATCCAGAACCTGACGATCACGAACGGAGCCGCCCCGGCCGACCGAGGCGGCAACCTGTTGCAGCGCGGAGGCGCCAACCTCTCGGTGGAGGACTCCGTCGTGTCGAACGGCGCCGCCCTCTGGGGCGCCGGCGCTGCCGGCAACGGCGCCGGCCTGCTGCAGTTCACCCGCACGGAGATCATCGGCAACGTCGCCACCGGCATCCAGGGCACGGGCCCGATCGGCTACGCGATCCACAAGGAGGGCGGCGCCGGCGGAACCCTGACCCTCAATGCCAGCCTGGTCGCGAACAACGGCGCCGTGGGTGATTCCCTTGGCGCGATCTACGTGCACTCCAACGCGACGTTCACCAACTCGACGATCACCGGCAACTCCGGCTTCTTCCGCACCGTGCTGCTCGAGTCGTACGGCGACGAGTCGCTCACCGCCGGCTTCGTCCACGTGACGATCGCGGGGAACCATGCGAGCGGCATCATCGGCAGCGGCAACGCGCTGGCCACCAACGTGCTGGCGCCGGCGACGATGGACCTCACGGTGGAGGGTTCGCTGTTCCAGGACAACCTGGTGAACGGTGCATCCTCCAACTGCGCGGTGCTCAGCGGTGGTGCGATCGTGTCGGGCGGTCACAACCTCACCGACGACACCACCTGCACCACGTTCACCCAGGCCGGCGACCAGACCGGCAACCACTCGACCTCGCTGGGCGTGCTCGCCGGCAACGGTGGAGCGACGCGCACGATGGCGTTGCTGGCGGGCAGCTCGGCGATCGACGCCGCGGGCGCCTGCGGCGCGGCGACACCTACCGACCAGCGCGGCGTGGCCCGCCCGCAGGGCCCTGCCTGCGACGTCGGTGCCTACGAGGTGCCGGTGGTGGTGGAGGAGCCGACCACCTCCACGACGACCACGACGTCGACGACCACGACGACGCCCGCCTCGACGGAACCGGCCACCACACCGCCGACCTCGGCCGGCAGCGGCGGTGGGGCACCGACCACGCTTCCCGCGCCACCGGCGACCGTGGCGCACGACACCCTGCCCGCCACCGGCGGCAGCGGTGCCAACGGGTTCTGGCTGGCGACGCTCGTGTGCTCGCTGGGCGGTCTGCTGGTGCTCGCCACGCGCCGCCGCGTCGCCCGCTGACGCGGCCCGTCGGTGAGAGGCTGTGTCAGTACGAGTAGAAGCCGCGCTTGG
>JBAVTH010000464.1:0-5330 GCA_049696035.1 Ilumatobacteraceae bacterium | reverse complement strand
TGCGCGGCCCGGGGATGCTGCCGGCCTTCACTGCATCGCGCACCGCCATCTCGACGTAGTTCCAGCCGCCCACGTCGCGCACGGTCGTGATGCCCGCGTGCAGCGTGCGGGCCGCGGCGCGCACGTTGCACGCGGGCGTCACGACGGTGCGCGATGTGGGTGGTTGGAACTACGTCGAGATGGCCGTGCGCGAAGCGGTGAAGGCCGGCAGCATCCCCGGCCCGCGCATGTTCCTGGCCGGCCGCCTGCTGTCGATCACCACCTCCACCTCGGAGTACTACCCCGGTATGTACGAGGTGGCCGACGGCGCGGACGCAGTGCGTGCCGCTGCCCGCCGCCAACTGGCGAAGGGCGCCGACCTGATCAAGGTGATGGCGACGGGCGCGATGCTGTCGTCGGAGACGGAGGACTCGCGCGCCATCCAGTTCACGCTGGAGGAACTGAAGGCCGCGGTCGAGATCGCCCACGACAACCACAAGCACGTGGCCGCCCACTGCCACGCGCTGCGCGGCATCGAGAACGCCGTCGAGGCCGGCGTGGACAGCATCGAGCACTGCACGTTCGCCGACGACGCGGTGCTGCGCAAGATGGCTGCCGCCGGAACTTCACTGGTGCCGACGCTGTGCGCCGGCGACCTGCTCTTCCGCGACGAGGCTGCGGTGGCCTCGATGCCGCCGCACCTGCTGGCGCGGATGGAGGAGTTCAACGACATCCACGTCACCGTCATCCGCCGTGCGCACGAGCTGGGCGTGCCGATCGCGATGGGCACCGACGCGGGCACGCCGGGCAACCACCACGGCCTCAACGCGGAAGAGTGCGTGGTGCTCTCGAAGCTGGCGGGCCTGTCGCCGGTGGAGAGCATTCGCGCCGCGACGGTGAACGCGGCACGCCTGCTGCGCCAGTCGGACAACCTCGGCTCGCTCGATGTGGGCAAGTTCGCGGACGTGATCGGGGTGCGCGAGAACCCGCTCGACGACATCACCGCGCTGACGCGGGTGGCGTTGGTGATGAAGGGCGGCGCCATTTGATCGGAGGCTCTGTCACGACCAGCAGTGCGTCGGCGTCGAGAAGCCGCGTCAACGGTGTTCGAGCAGACCGCGGGCGTAAGCGGCCTGGCCACCGTGTTGGATCTCGTCGTCGGCGATGCTGATCAGGCGCACCCCCAACGACACGGGCGGGTCCCACCGGTCGTCGACGATGCGGTCGAGGTCGGCTGGCGTGAGCTGCTGCAGCCAGTTGCGGGTGCGCTCGGCAACGGCTTCGAAGTAGCCGAACAACGCCTCGATTCCCTCCGGCCGTACCTCTGCGACCTCCGCAGGGGTGTGGCCGTAGCCGGAGTTGTGCGGATCGGCGGCGAGCCCGAACCGCTGTGCCCAGGTGCCGTCCTGCCACACCTGCTCCACGCCCATCGCTTCCGCGACCTGAGCGTCCTCCACTCGGGCAAGGTGCCACACCAGCCACCCGATCGGGTTCGCGCCGGCGGCCGGTGCAACCGGCAGCAACCTCGGGTCGAGGCCGTCGAGTGCCTCGTGCACGTGCTCCGACACCCGTCCGAACAGATCCAGCAGCAACTCGTGAACGTCCATCGTCGCCTCCTTGCCAGCACGACACCATGCAGCCGCCGCGCCGGTCAAGTGCCGGACGTCGGTCGTTCCGCGGAGCTCGTCCGCAACGTTTGCGATGGTGCGGTACGCGTTGCCCGCTGGAGGGCGTATCGTCGGATCGGAGGTGCAGTCGTGCCCATCGTCTGGATCGTCGTTGCCGTGGTGCTCGTCGCAGTCGAACTGCACCACTTCGCCTTCTTCGCCATCTTCGGTGCTGCCGGCGCGGCAGCCGCGGCAGTCGTCGCGGTGATCGCTCCATCGCTCGTGCCGCTGCAGATCGCAGTGGCCGTCGTCGTCGCTGCCGTGGGTGTGCTGGCCGGACGTCCGTACATGAGCAGGGCGTTCGCCCATCGCGGTCCTGGTGTGCGCATCGGCGGCGTGCACGGTGGACTTGTCGCGGCCCGCGGTGTCACCCTCGACGAGGTCGGGGGCGACACGCCCGGCCACGTCCGCATCCTCGGTGAGAGCTGGCTGGCCGTCACCGGCTTCGGCGACCCGATCCCGCCCGAAACGCCGGTGGTCGTCACCGGCGTCACGGGCACCACCCTCACCGTGAGGGCTGCAGCAGAACAATGGGAGCTTTCATGATCGCACTCAGTTCACTCTCCATCGGCGGCATCGTCGTCGCCGTTCTGGTCCTCCTCATCCTGCTCGTGATGCTGAAGAACATGGTCAACATCGTGCAGCAGGGCGAGGTCGGCGTGGTGAAGCGCCTGGGCGAGTACCGCAAGACGCACGAGCCTGGTCTGGTGATCATCGCCCCGTTCATCGACGGCCTGCAGCGGGTCGACATGCGTGAGATCCCCGTGCCCGGCGACCGCCAGGAAGTCATCACGCGCGACAACGTGGTGGTCACCGTCAACGCCACGATCTTCACCCAGATCGTCGACGCGAAGCAGGCGCTGTTCAGCGTCGCCAACTTCGGCATCGCCATCGATGCGCTCGCCCGCACCGCCTTGCGTTCCGTCATCGGCACGCTCTCGCTCGACGAGGCGCTCTCCGAGCGCGAACGGATCAACACCGACGTGCAGTCGCAGATGGAAGCGGTCACCGACAAGTGGGGCATCCGGATCGCCCGCATCGAGATCGTCGAGATCACGCCTCCGCCGAAGATCCTCGAAGCCTTGGCGCTGCAGAAGCAGGCCGATCAGGAGAAGCGGGCGAAGATCCTGCAGTCCGAAGGGTCGCAGCAGTCGGCGATCAACATCGCCGACGGTGCCGCGAAGGCGGCGATCCGGGCCGCGGAAGGCGAGCGGGAGGCGGCGATCCTGCGCGCCGAGGGCAACCGGCAGGCGTACATCCTCGAGGCCGAGGGTCGGTCTCAGGCCATCACCAGCGTGTACCGGGCGATCCGCGAGGCCGAGCCCGACCCGTCGTTGATCGCGATCCTGCAGCTCGACACGCTCAGCAAGTTCGCCGAGAGCGACAACACCAAGATCGTCGTGCCGTTCGAGAGCGCTGCCCTGCTGGGTGCGGCCCAGGCCTTGCGCTCCGTGCTCGGTGAGGTGCCGACGGTCTGAGGCCGCCGACGATCGTCGGACTGGCGAGCGCTGTGCCAGCATCGGTGCCGTGAGAGCAGCCGTCTACGAACAGTTCCAGGGGCCGATCTCGGTCACCGACGTTGCCGATCCGACGCCGGCAGCGGATGAGGTGGTGGTGGAGGTGCTGGCGGTCGGCCTGTGCCGCAGCGACTACCACGGCTGGCACGGCACCGACCCCGACATCGTCTGCCCCCATGTCGGGGGCCACGAGTTCGTCGGCCGCGTGGTGGCCATCGGCAGCGAGGTTGCCCGAGTGCGCGTGGGTGAGCGCGTGGCCGCGCCGTTCGTGTGCGGATGTGGCAGCTGCGAGCCGTGCCGCCTGGGCCAGCACCAAGTGTGCCGCAACCAGCAGCAGCCCGGCTTCACCCGCTGGGGAGCGTTTGCCCGCTACACGACGGTTCCGTTCGCCGATGTGAACGCGGTGACCGTTCCGCCCCAGATCTCCGACGAGGTTGCGGCGCTCGTCGGTTGCAGGGTCAGCACCGCGTACCGGGGCGTGATCGAGCGCGGTCGCCTTGCCGCCGGCGAGGTGCTGTGCGTGCACGGCTGCGGTGGCGTCGGTCTCGCTGCTGTCGCCTTCGGTCGTGCCATCGGGGCGCAAGTGGTGGCAGTGGATCTCGCGCCCGAAGCCCTGGCGCTCGCCACCTCGCTCGGTGCCGATGTCACGCTCGACGCGTCGACCACGGACGATGTCGGCGGAGCGATTCACGACCTGGTCGGGGGCGCCCACGTGTCCGTCGACTGCCTCGGCCACACCGTCACCGCGACCAACTCGATCATGTCGTTGCGAGCGCTGGGCCGCCACGTCCAGATCGGGCTCTTCCCGAGCGCGACAGCCGAGCTGCCGATCTCGCGCGTGATCCGCGACGAGTTGGAGATGCTCGGCGTGCACGGCCTGTCCGCTTCCCGCTTCGATCAGGTGTTCGCGATGATCGCCGATGGACGCATCGATCCGGCGGCGATGATCACGCAGCGCCTCGGTCTCTCCGACGTCTCGAGTGCACTGCCGGCGATGGGAGCGTTCCGTCAGCCAGGCGTCTCGGTGGTCACCACGATGTGAGGCGTGGGTGGCAATCCATGCCGGTGGTGACGCTAGATCGGTGCCGTGATCGGTGTGGGGTCCGCCACCGGGCTGATGGTGGTGACGACCTGGGCAGTGCCGCCCTCCACCGCTGTTGCGTAGGTGATCTGGGCGATGGTGCCGTTGACCAGGAGCACGTCGACATCGACGTTTCCGTCCGCCGTGATGCCCAGCGAGACGGCGGTGACGGTCGCCCGCACCGCGACCGATCCGTCGGCGGTGGGGAGAGTGATCGCGCTCACCGGGCTCTGGAGCGCAACGATCGGATCGCTGGTGGCCGGTGGCACGTCGAGCAGTGACCATTCGCCTCCTTCGGGCTGCGCGTAGCTGCCGTCGGGGATGATGATGTACTGCACCGTGCCGCCATCACCCGTGAGCAGCAGCCGACTGGCGTCGCCGATCCGGTCGCCTTCGGCAAGCAGCGACTGCGTGCCGTTCACGGACACGGACGACGAGAAGTGGTAGCCGGCGGCGAGAGCGGCGAGCCCTTGCTGCAGCGCAGCGTTCGGATCGACGACTGCGATCGTTGGCACCGTGGAGGGTGTCGTCGAGGCGGTGGTCGCCGCGACGGCGGTGCTCGACGTCGTGGCGATCGACACGAGAGTCGTGGCCGGTGGGCTGCCGTCGGTGCTACTGCATCCGACGGCACCCAGCAGGAACCCAGCGAGCACGACGCCGCACGCGCGGCGTCGTGCCCGTGGAGTGATCGAGATCATCGGTTCAGCCGTGGTGCTTCCCGCTGTCGTCGCCGCCGCCGCCGTTGCCGCCGTCGCCGGTGCCGCCGTCGCCGTTGCCGCCGCCGCCGTTGCCGTTGCCGTTGCCGCTTCCACCGCTGCTTCGGCCATGGCCGCCGGTGCCGCTGGAAGGGCCGCCGTCGCGGGGCGCGTCGGTCAACGTCTGTGGGGTGGACTCCAACAGCGCGGTGGCTGCTGCGCGAAGGCGCTGCTCGTAGCCCGATCCATAGGGCAGGGCCACATTCGCAGGCGCTGGCGGGTGGGTTGTCACCGACGTGCTCGCCGGAGCATTCATCGGCGAAGCAGGCGTCGCGGGTTCGCCGGCCAGGGCCGACAGGGACAGCACACCCAGCAGCGCGCTGAGCAGGAG
>JBAVTH010000463.1:0-6997 GCA_049696035.1 Ilumatobacteraceae bacterium | reverse complement strand
CCCAGACACCCGGACGGCGTTCACGCATCGATCCCTTCATGATCGGCACCATACCAAAACCTTGGATGAATCTTGGATGGCGGCTCCGTTGAAGGCGATTTGGTTTCACAAAAGTGCCATCTACATGGTGTTTCGTGGAGCCGGGTAAGGGAATCGAACCCTTGACCTACGCATTACAAGTGCGTTGCTCTGCCAGCTGAGCTAACCCGGCGACTCGTCGGCCGAGTGTAACGGCCCCTCAAATCCGGGCCGCCGTCGAATCCCAATTCGAAATCGAAATGACGAGACCGGATGCCCATCGGTGGGCCCGGCGCCCGCGCTCCGGCTACTCGATCACCGCCAGCTCGCGCACTCGCGCCAGGAGCACATCGATCGCCGGAGCGTTCAACCCGCCCTGCGGGAAGATCACGTCGGCGTGCCGCTTGCTGGGCTCGATGAACTGCTCGTGGCTCGGCCGCACCGACTCCATGTACTGGTGGATGATGCTCTCCGGTGTACGCCCGCGCTCGGCCACATCGCGCTGCAACCGGCGGATGAACCGCAGATCGGCATCGGTGTCGATGTACACCTTGAGGTCGAAGCGGTCGCGCAGCGTGGGCTCGTAGAGCACGAGGATGCCTTCCACCACCACGATGTTCGCCGGCGCCACCATCCGCACGTCGCCACTGCGGCGGTGCATCGTGTAGTCGTAGATCGGCACCGGCACCGTCGAACCGTGCGAGAGCGCAGCGAGGTGATCGTTCAGCAGTTGCCAGTCGAACGCCACCGGATGGTCGTAGTTTGCCTTCTCCCGCTCCTCGAACGGCTTGTCGTCGTGCGACACGTAGTAGGAGTCGAGCTTGATCAACGCCAGCCGGCCGTCGCCGGCCAACTCGGCCAGTCGCTCGCTGACGGTGGTCTTGCCCGAGCAGGTGCCGCCGGCGACTCCGATCATGAACGGGCGAACAGCAGCCATGGCCCCGCACGCTAGCCACACCGGGCCGGCGAGCCCCCAGATGAGGCGGCGAACACTTGTGCGATGCTCGCTTTCAGTGGCCGCGATCGGTCAGGCTGGAGGCACCATGACCGAGCACGACACGATCACTGAAACCCTCGACGAGCGCGAGCGCGCCATCTTGCAGTTCGAGGCCAGCTGGTTCACGCTCGACGAAGATCGCCACGATGCGATCCGCGCGCGGTTTGCGTGTTCCGTGGAGGACTACAATCTCGAACTCAACCGGGTGATCGATCTCCCGGCGGCGTTGCTCGCCGACCAGCTGGTGGTTCGCCGCCTGCGCCGTCACCGCGAGCGCCGGCGTCGGGCACTCATCGATGGCGCGGCTGCCGGCGAACAGGCCTGACGAACCTGACGACAACTGAGGAGCCACCATGAGCAACGACAATGCGGGCCGCACCGGTCGCACCGCCCGCCCGGGGCGCACCAACGGCAGCGCCCCCATGGGCAGCACGGTGGCCATCATCGTCACCGGCATCGCCCTGGTGCTCGGCTTCCTCATCCTGCGCAAGGTGAACGACAACGACACCAGCGGAGGCGGCACGGCCAAGCCCAACACCGAAACCACGCTGCCCGTCGCCAGCACGATCGACCCCGCTCTCACCACGGTGGCACCCATCACCACTCCGCCCACGACGGTGCTGACGCTCGTCACCACCGGCACCAAGGTGCAGGTGGCCAACGCCAGCACGGTCGACGGCGCCGCCGGCAAGATGTCCACCGCACTCGGAGCCAAGGCCTTCGAGATGGCCGAAGCCGTCAGCGCCTCGGAGAAGCTCGAGGTGAGCAAGGTGCTCTACAACGCCGACGATCCTGCCGCGCAGCCCGTTGCCGCCTCGTTGGCCGCGCTCCTCGGCAACCTCGAGATCGCCGCCCAGGGCATTCCCGTCCCGGTCGCCTCCGGCACCTGGGCCGAAGGCAGCGGCGTCGTGCTCATGCTGGGCAACGACTACGCCGGCAAGACGCTCGCCGAGATCTCCGGTGCACCCACCACCGGCACCACCATCGCTCCCGTCACCACCTGACGCGCGGCCGGCAGCGGCCGGCAGCGGCCGGCGCCTACCGGTGATAGTCCTGGATCGTGCGGCCGTGAGTGCGGTCGGTGATCTCGCCGGCACGCTGACGGAACTCGGCGAGCAGTGCCTCGCGGTTGATGGTGAGCAGCCGGCGATCGCGCATCAGCACCCGGCCGTCGACGATCGTGGTGCGCACATCCGTCGGTTGGATGGAGTACACGAGCGCGGCTGCCAGGTCGTGCAGCGGCTGGCAGTGGAAGCCGCTCACATCCACCAGGATCACATCGCCGCACGCACCAACCGACAGCTCGCCGATCTGACCGCGCATGCCCACCACCGCGGCTGATCCGGGGCCGGCCATCTCCAGCGCCATCGCGTTCTTGAACCAGGTGGCGTCGTCGTTGATCTGCTTCTGCATCAAGGCGGTGAGGCGCATGCTCTCGAAGATGTCGAGCGTGTTGTTCGAGGCCGCCCCGTCGGTGCAGTAGCCCACCGGCACGCCCGCCGCGCGCAGCTCGGTGATCGGCGTCAGCGGGCCCAGCGCGAACTTGAGGTAGCCCTTCGGGCCGTGGGTGACACCGACCCGGTCGCGCATCGCGGCCAGCAAGCGGATGTCGCCGGGCAGGATGCCGTTGCCGTGGGCGATGATCGTGCCCGCATCGAGCACACCGGTCTCCTCCAGCACCTCGATCGGCGTGCGGCCGCGCGACGACAAGCTGGCGTTGGTCTGCACGATGTCCTCAGCGGCGTGGATGTGCACACGCACGCCCAGCCGCCGGGCCTCGTCGGCCGCGCCACGCAGGTCGCCGTCGCTCACCGTGTACGGCGCGTGCGGCGCGATCGAGGTGGAGATGCGCCCCCCGGCCTTGCCGTTCCACCGCTCGGCGAACGCCACCGACTGGGCCAACCCGTCGGGCCCCTGGGAGGAGAAGAAGGCGGAGCCGAGGTTCGCGCGCAAGCCGGTGTCGGCCACCGCCTCGGCAGCGAGATCCATGAAGAAGTAGTGATCGGCGAAGGTGGTGACCCCGCACTCGATCATCTCGGCCGCCGCCACCAACGTGCCCAGGTACACGTCGCGCTCCACCAGGTTCACCTCCATCGGCCAGATGTAGTCGTTGAACCAGCGGGCCACGGAGACGTCCTCGGCGGCACCGCGGAGGAACGTCATCGCCGCGTGGCAGTGGGTGTTGATCAGGCCCGGCATGGCGACCATGCCGTGCGCATCGATCACCTCACGCGCCCGCGGCGCGTGGGAGGGGTTGGGGTCGATGCGAGTGAAACGGCCGCCGGTGATCTCCAGCGTGGTGCCCGGGGCGAAGGTGGTGCGATCGCCGGTGGCGCCGAGCAATGCGGTGCAGTTGACGATGGCGAGGTCGGCGGGTGGTCGCGCAGATTCGTCGGACATGCCTGGGAACCTAGCGGTGCGGTCCCTCGCCGTTGTCAGTCGGGCAGGAGCTCGCGCAGCAGCGCGACGGCGGCGTGCTCGATGCACCACAGCGGCTCGCGCATTGCCCGCTCGATGCCGAACTCGCGCACCAGCGAGCGGTGGGCGATGCGGTCGTGCACCTCTGGCGCGCTGTCGCCGACGACGGCTCCCACCGGCCGGCCGACCTCGGCGCACATCGCCTGCACGCCGCCCACCACCTTGCCGTCGAAGCTCTGCTCGTCGAGGTAGCCCTCACCGGTGATCACCAAGTCGGCGGCCGCCATCTGATCGTGGAGGTTCACCTCGTCGGCCACCAGCTCGAAGCCGGGCAGCAGCTTTCCGCCGAGTGCCACCAGCCCGCCGGCCAACCCGCCCGCGGCGCCGGTGCCCGGGACCGTGCGCACGTCGATGCCGTACTGCTCCTGGTACATCTGGGCCAGCCGTTCGAGGCGCCCACGCAGCATGTCGACCTGGGCCGGCGACGCCCCCTTCTGCGGTGCGAACACGGGCGCCGCGTCGGCGAACAGCGTCTGCACGTCGCACGCCACCAGCAGCTGCACGCCGCGCAGCCGGTGCGGCGCAGTGATGGCACGCACGCAGCCCAACCCGCCGTCGGTGGTGGCCGAGCCGCCGAGGCAGACGACGATCTTCTTCGCACCCAGATCGAGTGCCTGATCGATCAGCTCGCCGGTGCCGGTGGTGGTGGCCGCCATCGCATCGTTGCCGGCCGCGCCGCCCACCAACGTGAGGCCCGACGCACGAGCCATCTCGATGACGGCGGTGCCCCGGTGCAGACGCCACTCGGCCTGCACCGCATCGCCCAGCGGACCGGTGACGGTGCTGGTGCGGTTGGCGCCTCCCAGCGCCTCCAACGTGCCCTCGCCACCGTCGGCCACGGGCAGCTCGATGCACTCGTGCCCGAGCTCCCAGCAGGCATGCCCGATGGCCGCCGCGGCCTGCGCGGCGGTGGCCGTGCCCTTGAACTTGTCGACCGCGGCGAGCACTCGCATCCGGGCAAGGCTAGAGGTGGCACCATGCCCACCGCGGCGAGTTGAAATCCCGACCCAGTTGGTAGAGTTTGAGCCATGGCTGTGACCGTACGAATCCCCACCACCTTGCGTCCCCTGGCGGGCGGTTCCTCCACGGTGCAGGTGGAAGGCTCCACCCTCACCGAGGTGATCACCAACCTCGATGCCGCCCACCCGGGCTTCGGCGATCGGTTGCTCGACGAGTCCGGTGCGCTGCGCAAGTTCGTCAACCTGTTCGTCGCCGACGACGACGTGCGCTACCTCGATGGGCTCTCCACGGCGACGCCGGCGGGCTGCACCGTCAGCATCATCCCCGCTGTCGCCGGCGGCTGAGCCACCCTGAGCGCCGGCCCGCCAGCCGGCCGACACGAAGTCTTCATCATCGGGATCTCACCTCGTGCGTGGCCTCTCGGCCACAATGCGGAGGTGGAACGCAAGATCGATGCACAACTGCTGGCGGAGGCCCTGCTGCAGGCCCCGGTTGCGTGGGCGCTGTTCGATCTCGACGGTCACGGCATTGCCGGCAGCCGCGAGTACGCCGCGGTCTTCGAGCTGACCCCCGACGATCTCACCGGGCTGCCGTTCGAGGCGATGATCGAACCCGGCGACAGAGGCTACACGAACACCGTCCTTGCCCAGCTGCGCTCGGGGGAGATGCAGGAGTACGTCTCCATGCAGCAGGCGCCACGGCCCGGTGGTGGCCAGCAGTTGGTGCGCGTGACGCTTCGTCCGCTGACCCGCGACGGCCAACGGGTGGCGTTGTTCAGCACGGCAACACCGGTCACCGACGCGGCCCGCTTCGATGCCCACCGCATCCAGAAGCTCATCGAGAACATCGACGACACGATCTCGCTGATCGACGAGAACGGCATCCTGATCGAGACGTCCGGCCTGTACAAGCCGATCCTCGGCTATCCGTCGGAGTTCTGGGCCGATCGCACCATCTTCGACCTGCTGCACCCCGACGACGCGGTGCGAGTGCTGGGCATGCGCGAGACGGTGTTGACCAGCCCCGGCGCCGTGGTCACCGGCGAGTTCCTGGTGCAGGCGGCCGATGGCACCTACGAACCGCTGGAGGTGCACGCCGTCAACCTGCTGCACGACCCCGACGTCTCGGGCATCGTCGTCACGTCGCGCAACATCACCGCTCGCAAGGCACTGATGCGCGATCTGGCGGCGTCACGCGATGCGGCGTTGGCGGAAGCCGATCTGCGCACACGCCTGATCGCGACCGTGAGTCACGAGCTGCGCAACCCGCTGCACGCGATGTCCGGCCTCGCCGAGCTGCTCGCGACCTCGTCGGGCTTGGGCGACGACGCGTCGTCATTGGCGAACACCCTGCAGCGCCAGATCGAGGGCCTCACCACGGTCATCGACGATCTGCTCGATTCCTCCCGGCTGGGCGTCGGTGCGGTCTCGCTCGCGGTGCAGCCGGTGCTGGTGCGCCCGCTCGTCGAGGACGTGGTGGCATTGGCCGGGCTGGGCGCCCGCGACAAGCCGGTGGCCGTGCTTGCTCACGTGAGCGACGATGTGCCGGTGTGCGTGTCGGGCGATACGGCGCGCATGCGGCAGGTGCTCGGCAACCTGGTGGGCAACGCGGTGAAGTTCACCGATGCCGGCGAGGTGACGCTGTACGTGGTTGCCACGGACGGCGGGCTGTGCTTCGAGATCGTCGACACCGGCCACGGCATCGAACCCGCGGAGCTGGCAGCCGTCTTCCAGCCGTTCACCACGGGCAGCAACGCCGGTGAGGGAAGCGGAGCCGGGCTTGGCCTCACCATCGTGCGGCAGCTCGTCGAGCTGATGTCGGGCACGATCCATGCCGTCAGCGAGCTCGGTGTCGGGTCGACGTTCACCGTCACGTTGCCGGGGATCGTGTGCGAGCCGCCGCCGGTACCGGTCGAGCCGTCACCGCTCACCATCGCCGGCCAGCCCGTGCTGGTGGTGGACGACAACGCAGTGAACCAGATGCTCGCCGAGAGCCAGCTGGCCCGGCTCGGCATGAGAGCGGTCGTGGTGGGTACCGGCGAGGCAGCAGTCGAGCTGCTGGCCAAGGGCGAAGGCCCCGACCTGGTGCTGATGGACTACCACCTGCCGGGCATCGACGGAACAGAAGCGACGCGCCAGATCCGCGAGCTGGAGGCCGGCACCGGTCGTCGCGCGGTGATCGTCGGTGTGACCGCGGCGGCGACGGCGGCCGACCGTCAGGCGTGCGAAGCCGCCGGGATGGACGACTTCCTGGCCAAACCGGTGAGCCTGGCGGTACTGGGCGAAGCGCTGCGCCGGTGGGTGCAGCACGTGCCCGCGGTGGGCGAACTCCCCGACAACGTCGATGCCGACGTGCTCGACAGCCTGTCGGCCGACCTCGGCGATGCCACGGTGGTGTCGGAGCTCGTGCGCACGTTCCTCGACGAGCTGCAGGGTCGGCGAACCGCACTGGCCGACGCGTGTGCTGCTCGCGACATCCCCGCCGCCAAACGCGCCGCGCACACGTTGAAGTCCAGCTCCTTCCTCCTCGGCGCCATGGACCTGG
>JBAVTH010000462.1:0-3031 GCA_049696035.1 Ilumatobacteraceae bacterium | reverse complement strand
GCTGGTTGCGGCCGCCGTGACGGGCGAACGCGGAGGCACCCGGGATCGTCGTCAGGTGCTCGATGACCCCGTCCGGCGACGCCGTGTACACCGTCCGCGCCCCCGGCACATGCACCGGCGGCAGACTGGGCGGATCTTCGCCGGATTCGCCTGCGTAGGCCTGGCAAGGCGCCAGGGCCAGTACAACCACAAGGGTGGATGCGAATCGGAGTCTCATCAGCACGCATCCGGCTGGTTGGCAATTTTGTCGAGGATCCAGCGACCGTCGATGAACTCGATGATGGCCCCCGAGCCGTCGACCGAGACACCGAGCGTCGAGCCGGAGCCGAGGCTGCCGTCGGGCAGCCGCCAGGTGGCGCCATCAAGGTGGCAGTCGTAGACGATGGCGTGGGTGTCACTGCGTTCGTCGCCGAGCACCTCGGGGCGCAGGATGACGCCGGCATCGAGGTCGAGGACTTCGTTGAGGTCGTTGTGCTTCGTCAACTGGTCGCGGTAGGCGGCGCCGCCGTCGGTGAAGTAGCGCGCCCAGCCTTCGTCGGCAAGATCGACAGGGCGTTGGGTGGTGGCCCGGTAGTACGTGAGGCGGGCTTGCAGGTAGGCCTCGATGATCGGGGCGTCGTCCTGGGAGAACGTGGCCAGGATGCCGTGCTCGACGTCTTGCTGCAGCGGCAGGTAGACCCACAGCTTGGGCATCAACTCGTACACCAAGCCGGCAGTGGTGATGCCCGGCGCGGAATCGACCAGCTTCCACGGGCCATCCGCGGACAAGCCCACCACGCCCGGCGGGGCGGTGGCAGCCACCGTCGACACGGTCGAAGCGGTCGTCGACGGCTCGGTGGAAACGGTGCCGGTGGGTTCCGTGCTGGACGCGACCACGGTCGTGGAAGGCGGCGACGTGGGAGCCGCGGACACCGTCGGGGGAGCGGTGGGCAACGTGCCCGGCGCACCGCTGCCCTCGTCGGTGCACGCCGCGACCACCAGCGCGACAGCGACCGTGAGGATGCATGCCGTCCTTTGCGTCATCGCGAACCTCCACCGTTGCGACTCGAATGATTCATCTGTACTGGGCATGCCCACTTCGCCGTTCCGGCAAATCTAGTCGAGGTTTTCGTCGGAAGTTCGCGCTGGTCAATCGTACGTGTGTTCGATAATGTGGCCGGATGGGTTCTCGTGCCACCAACCTCGCCGAGCTCGCCGGCAGCGGGGTGCTGTCCGGCGCAGCGGCACAGCAGCGCACGCTGCCGCTGCTGCCGGCCTTCGGTGAGCTGCTGGCGCAAGCGGTGGTGCAGCGCGGCATCGTCGTCGGGTGTGAGGGGCCGGCGGCGGTCTCGTTGGCGCTCGCGCTGGCAGCCGGGCCATCGCAGGCCGGTGCCTGGGTGGGGGTCGCCGGCCTGCCGGAGGTGGGGCTGGCCGCGATGGTCGAGCTGGGGGTGGCGCCGGAGCGGTTGGTGATGGTGGCCGAGCCGGCGCAACGCTTCGACGATGCCCAGTGGGCCGACGTGCTGGCCGCGATGATCGACGGGTTCGACGTGCTGGTGGTCGGTGGTGGCGCGTGCGGAGTGCGTGCTGCCACGGCGCGGCGGTTGCTGGCACGGTTGCAGTCGCGCGGAGCAGTGCTGCTGGCAGTCGCTTCGCCCGGCGCGGCCGGGGCGTTCGGGGCGGATCTGCGGTTCGAAGCCACCGGCGCCACATGGCAGGGACTGGGCGAGGGGCACGGGGTGGCGCGTGGCCGTCGGGTCGACGTGCAGCTCACCGGCAGGCGTGTGCCGCGCCCGCGTCGGTGCGAGCTGTGGCTTCCCGGTGCCGATGGCACGGTGGAGGCCGTGCCATCCATCGACGCAACTGTCGTCGGCCCCCTGTCGTTGGTGGATGCAGCGTTGGTCGAAACGGCGTCGGCGTTGCGGCGTACGGGGTAGGCGTGGGTTCGACGAGCGCTCGAGCGCAGGTGCCGCGTCTGGGGGTGCTGTGGTGCCCCCACTGGCCGGTGGTGGTGGCCGGTGCGGCCGGTGGGCCCGCGGCCGGTGAAGTGGTCGCCCAGCCCGCGGTCGAACCGGTGATCGTGCTGCACGCCAACCGAGTGGTGGCCCATTCGTTGGCTGCCGGTGCGGAAGGCGTCGCCGTCGGTCAGCGTCGTCGTGAGGCGCAGGCTCGCTGCCCGTCGGTGCGCATCGAGCAGCACGATCCCGCCCGCGATGCCCGTGCCTTCGAGCAGGTCGTACAAGCGGTCGCAGCGATGGTGCCGCGGGTGGAGATCACCGAGCCGGGCATGCTCACGTTCGTGTCGCGCGGCCCCTCGCGCTACTTCGGGGGCGATGCTGCGATGGCGGCCACGGTCACCCGTGCGGCCATCGACGTTGCCGCGACGGTAGGCCTTTCGCTCGCCTCCGTCGGTTCGTTCGGCCTGGGCATCGCCGATGGTCGCTTCGCAGCCGGCATCGCGGCCCGTCGTGCGGCCCGTCGTGGTGTGCCGGTGATCGTCGACCCGGGCCAGCGCGCCACGGCGGCGTTCCTCGCCCCGCTGCCGGTGCGCTTGCTATCGGTGGTGGCCGGGGTGGCGCCCGAGTTCGTCCACCTGCTCAACCGGCTGGGCCTGCATCACCTGGGGTCGTTGGCGGCGCTGCCGGTGGCCGATGTCGCCGCCCGCTTCGGCCCGCTCGGCTCGTTCGCCCATCGCATCGCCGTCGGCGGCGACGATCGGCTCCCCGGCACCCACGACCCTCCCGCGGGGTTGCAGGTGCAGCGGGTGTTCGAGCAGCCGGTGCATCACAGCGATGTGCTGGTGTTCGTTGCCCGGCAGTTGGCCGAAGAGCTGGTGGGCCGGCTCGCTGCCGATGGCCAGGTGTGCACACGTCTGCTGGTGGCTGCCGAGACCGAGCACGGTGAGCAGAGCGAGCGGGTGTGGTACCGCAGCAACGGGCTGAGCGCGGCGGCGATGGTCGAGCGGGTGCGCTGGCAGCTCGAAGCGTGGGCGCAGCAAGGTGCCATCACCGCCGGTGTGGCGTTGCTGCGCCTCGATCCGGTGGAGGTGCGC
>JBAVTH010000461.1:0-3553 GCA_049696035.1 Ilumatobacteraceae bacterium | reverse complement strand
CTTCCTACTCGTCCATGGCACGACCCAGTCGCCCGATGGCTGGCGACTCCTCATCGACGAGCTGAGCGCGATCGGGCACAGTGCCGTGACGACCGACCTCGCTCGGTTCGGTGAACGAGCGTCAGCGACCGAGTATGCGGAAGCCGTGGCTGCGGAGCTGTCGGGACCGAAGGTGGACGTCGTTGTAGCGCACTCAGGGTCTGGGTTGCTCCTGCCTGCGATCGCCTCGGCGACGGAAGCCACGATGCAGGTGTACCTCGCAGCGTTCGTCCCCAACGGCTCACGGAGCGTGATGGACGAGGTGAACGAGGATGCCACTGCCATGTTCAATGTGGATTGGATCGGTGTCGACCCCACCAGCGATCACGACGCTGCTCGCCGCTTCCTCTTCCACGACTGCAGTCCCGAGGTGGCCGAATGGGCTGTCACTACGCTGCGGTCGTTCGTTCCGACGTCGGCGTACTCCGAGCAAGTGCCGCTCGCCCCAGCAATTCCAGCCACGTCCGTTGTGCCGGACAGCGATCGCACGTTGCGCCCGGAGTGGATGATCGCGGCATCGAGGGAACGCCTCGGTGTCGCGCCGACCATCGTGCCGGGCGGTCATTGTCCTCACGTGTCGCGACCGAGGGACCTCGCGAGGATCCTCTCCTCCGTGCTCGGAGCGGGGTAGCGCATAGCTGCCGCTCGGCGCTACCTGACTCGCGTCTCCGGAGAGCGCATAACGACGGCTACGCAACCGGCGGTGTGGGGCGCGTCCCGAAGCGCCGATCAGTGCGCGCCAGCCGAGAGCAGCCAAGGTGATTCTGCGCTGAGAATTCTGGTTCGGCGGTCACCGAAGTCGAGGCGTTGGCCATCGCGACGGGCGCTTCGTCAAATGGCGCCGACCATGCCGACGTCACCCCGTCAACGGTCGACGTGGGCCGTGAGCGCGATGGAGACGAGTACGCCGGGTAACTCGACCCCGAGCTTGGCGACCGCCCTGGTTGGCGGGTCGGTCGTGAACACCGTTGCATAGGCCTCGTTCATGCCGACAAAGTCGTCCGGATTCGCGAGTAACACGCTGACTTGCACGATGTCCGTCAGCGTTCCGCCGCCGGCCTCGACGATTGCCAGACAGTTCCGCAGCGCCTGTTTCGTCTGTGCTTGGATCGTCGATCCAGCTAACTGAGCGGTGGCGACGTCGGTTCCGGTCATACCGGAGACGAAGATGAATCCACCGACTCTGACGCCTTGGCTGTACAAGAGCGAGTTCGGCGCGTCTGCCGTCTTGACGATGTGCTTCTCCATCGGCCAACCCTAGCTCGGAGGCCGCTGTCGGCCGATCGGGGTATCGGCCTTGGTATCCGCGATCCGAGCAGAGCACGCGCTCCATATCGCCGAGCGCGGAACGTTCATCGGCGTGGGCGCGGAAGACGCGGCGAGGGGTCGAGAAGCGCACACCTATCCGGCGATCTGTGCGTATCCGCGCTGTCCTCAAAGTGCCGCTCTGCCATGGTGTCCAACTGGCGGTATGGGGCACGTGCGGGAAAGGGCCGCAGCCCCGCGAGGCTCAAAGGTCATGCTCGTCGCGGCGAACCGCATGGCCCCGACGGACTCCGCACCTCAATCGGCGCCGGTCGACACAACCAGCACTCCCGTGCCGTCGCCACGACCTGCGATCGCCCTCCCGAACGACTTCAACACGCCCGGCTCGATCATCCCCCTGGTCGAACAACCGCCAGTCGGCTTCGACACGCTCGTGACCGGGCAGCGCGAAAGCGGCTTCCGGACGGGCTATTGGACCGCCACGGCAATTGCCCGCACGAGCGGTGGTACGTATGTCGATCCGATCACGGTGACGGCGTTCGACGGCACCTGGTCGGCGGTCGACGAGGCGACCGAGATCACGATCAACGGCACCCGCTACCTACAAGCACAGTGGGAGACCTACACCGTGCTCGCTACAACCAGCACGCCGACCATCGCCGCCAAGGGAACCGTCGATCCCGCACTGCTGGGCGAAACTCTCGACGCGCTGATTCTCGACACATCGAGCCGTCCGTATGCAGCGGTCTTCGCCAGGCTCCCTGATGGGTACGAACAGGTGAGCCCTTTCCGGGAACTCGCCGCCGACCCCTCGCCCCGTGCGACGCTCACGGACCCGGACGGAACACTCACGATCAACGAAGTTTCGGACTGGGTCGACCCGGTCCTCTACGCCGCCAGTACCGGCGCCGACATCACAGCCGAGGACTTGGTGATCGGGACAGCGTGGAGCGGGGCGACCACGTCGAACCCGTACGGGCCCCTTACCTTCCTCGTCTGGGCGCCGCAGCCCGGCATCGTGTTCGAGATCGTCTCGACCGATCCCACCAGAACGATCAGCGACCTCATCGCGCTGGCCGACGCCACAAGCTTCGGCGCGGACCGTCAGTCCTGACCTTCGGCTGAGAGCGAGCCGTCGACGACGCCTCTCCTTCACGTGTTGCTCACTCGGTGGCGGTGCCTACCTCCTGGGCGAGCGAGTCGAACATGCTCGGCATGGAGTCGTCGCCGGCGTTGGCGGCCAGCAGCAGCGCCTGGGCGCTGTCGACCAGTAGCACAGCTCGCGCGTACCAGTGCAGGTTGGATCCGTCGTGGGCCAGGAAGAGGCCCGCGATCGGGTTGGTCTGCGCCAGCCAGCCGGCCACGTACTCCCAGCCGTCGGGCAGGGTATACAACGCTGCCGCGGCGTCGGCGGGCAGCAGGTCACTCGGTGCACCACTGGCCAGGGTCATCACGGCCCCGACGAAGTGCGACCACCCCTCCATCGTGCACGAGACCCGGCCCGCAGGCGTCAGCACCTCGGGTATCGGGCTGTCCCGCCCGTCGGGCTGCCCCCTCTCGTCGTGGCCCACGGGCGAGGTGGGACGTTGCGGCGAACCGGCGGAGCAGTCCATCGCCAGCGGCGTGAACAGGCGCTGCTGCATCTGGTGCATGTACGCGTCGCCGGTGAGCTGTTCGACGATCCAACCGGCGATGGCGTACCCGGCGTTGGAGTACGCAAACGCCCGAAGCGGGTCGTGCGGGGGCATCGCCAGCGCGGCTCTGGCCCCGGCGTCGCGCGCCTCAGCCTCGGGCAACTCGGCCAGATCGGGAAGGAGAGCTCCCAACGCCGCGTCATCGAGGCCCGCCCGGTGAGCCAGCAGTTCGGCGATGGTGACGGAGCGGTAGCCGTCGTCCATCGGCACGCCCGGCAGCACCTCGGCCAGCGTGCTGGCGACGGACAGCCCGTGCTCGTCCAACACCTGGGCCAACACCACCGCCGTCATCGCCTTCACGTCGGAACCGAGGTCGACCTGGGCATCCAGTGTCACTTGCGTGTCGTCGTCCACCGACACCGTGCCCGCGACTGCGCGGCGTGTGGTGGCGCCATCCATCGTCAGCGCCAGTACCGCCGTCGGGGCGGACGTGCCGACGTGCGCGGACAGGACCGTGGCGATCGCTTCGTCGCCGTCGGTTGGCACCTGGGCGGGCTCGGTGGTCGCGGGCTCGGTGCTCGGGGGTTGGGTGCTCGGGGTCTGGGTGGTGGGGC
>JBAVTH010000460.1:0-2336 GCA_049696035.1 Ilumatobacteraceae bacterium | reverse complement strand
GGCGGCGGCGGAGGGGTCATGCCGGGGCCACCGGGGCCACCGGTGAACTGACCCTTGAGCTTGTTCATGTCCTTGAGGTCGTTGAGGTCGCCACCGGACTCCTTGAACATCAAGAAGGCGCCGAACGTGGCAGCGGCGGCGGCGATGATGGCGAGGAACAGGCCGAACGAGGCGCTGATCGTGATGCCCAGCGAAGGAGAGTCGTCCTCACCGATGAGCAGTTTGAGCACACCGAACAGCGTTGCCAGGGCGGCGACCGCCAGGTAGGCGACGGCCGGCAGCTTCGGCACCGCCACTCCGAAGGCGGGCAGGATCAGCAGCACAGCACCGGCGAGCAGGACGAGTGCCCACAGGCTGCCCCACAGGAACCCGATGTCGCCCCAGGCGTTGGCCGAGTCGGAAAGCCCCCCGACACCTGCGAAGCCCTTGTACTCCACCGAGTACCACGGCAGGAACGAGGCGATGAGATAGACGATGCCCGCTCCCGCGAATATCTGTCCACCCTTACTGATTTTGCTGAGATCCACGGATGCCTCCCGATGTGCTCGACGATGATGACTCAGTGATCGCACCGTACACCTTGTAAAGGCGCTGATCGCGCACCGTGGACACGTGCGTACATTCGCGTCATGCCCATCGCTTTGCTCTCCGTGTACGACAAGTCCGGCATCGTCGAGTTGGCCAGCGGTCTGCAGGCGGCCGGTTGGCGACTGGTCAGCAGCGGTGGCACTGCCAAGGCCATCGCCGAGGCTGGGGTCGAGGTCACCGATCTGGCCGACCTCACCGGATTGCCGGCGATCCTCGATCACCGGGTCGTCACGCTGCACCCGAAGGTGCACGGCGGCCTGTTGGCCGACCCCACGAACGAGCAGCACCAGGCCGACATGACGGCGCACGGCATCGAGGCCATCGACCTCGTGGTGGTCAACCTGTACCCGTTCGCCAGCGACCCGAGCATCGAACTGATCGACATCGGCGGGCCGGCGATGGTGCGCGCCGCGGCGAAGAACCATGCTCATGTCGGTGTGGTCGTCAACCCGATCGACTATCACGCGGTGCTCGCCGAGATCACCGCCGACGGTCGCCTGTCGGCGGGCACCCGCCGTCGGTTGGCGCGCGACGCGTTTGCGGCGATCGCGGCCTACGACGCGGCCATCGCCAACTGGTTCGATGCGCCGTCGCCCGAGACGGGAGAGGTGCTGCCCGCCGGGCTGCACCTGTCGCTGGAACGTGCCCAGACGCTGCGCTACGGCGAGAACCCACACCAACAAGGTGCCCGCTACCGGTTGACCGGCGGGATCAGTTGGTGGGACACCGCGGTGCAGCACCAGGGCAAGGAATTGAGCTACCTCAACCTGTACGACACCGAGGCCGCGTGGAAGCTGGTGCAGCGCTTCGGTCGCCCCGCATGTGTGATCGTGAAACACGCCAACCCGTGCGGTGCGGCGGTGGCCGACTCGATCGAGCAGGCCTACTCGCAGGCGAACGCGTGCGACCCGGTCAGCGCGTTCGGCGGCATCGTCGCGCTCAACCGGCCGGTCACACGTGAGGTGGCCGAGGCGCTGGCACCGGTGTTCACCGAGGTCGTCGTCGCGCCGGCCATCGATGCCGAGGCGCTGGAGGTGCTCGCCTCCAAGGTGAACCTGCGGGTGCTGACTGCGCACGCCCCGCATGGTGTCTCGCTCGACATGCGCAGCATCGACGGAGGTCTGTTGGTGCAGCAGACCGACACCGTGTCGCCCGACAGGTCGGCCTGGCAGGTCGTCACGGTCGCGCAGCCCACCCCCGAGCAGTGGGCCGACCTCGAGTTCGCCTGGCAGGTCTGCGCGGTGGTCAGCAGCAACGCGATCGTGTACGCCAAGGACGGTCGCGCCTATGGCATCGGCGCCGGTCAGCAGAACCGCCTCGACAGCGCGCGCATCGCCGCCGACCGCTCCGCCGGCCGGGCGGCCGGAGGCGTCTGTGCCAGCGATGCGTTCTTCCCCTTCCGCGACGGGCTCGACGCTGCCGCGGCCGCCGGCATCCAGGCCGTCATCCAGCCGGGCGGCAGCATGAGAGACGCGGAGGTGATCGCTGCCGCCGACGACCACGGCATCGCCATGGTCTTCACCGGCGAACGCCACTTCCGCCACTGAGCCACCACCCGCTTTCGGCTCGCACCCCGGCTCGCAGTGGCCATTGCTTCCGGAAGCCGGTCGCAGGGGATGGTGCCAGATCCCTGCTTCCGGAAGCCGGCCGCACCGGCCGCACCCGGTCGCACCCGGTCGCACCCGGTCGGCGACGCTCCCGTGCCTGGCGCCGGAAGGGTGGCCTTACGAGTCGGAGCCGGGCTCCTC
>JBAVTH010000459.1:0-2015 GCA_049696035.1 Ilumatobacteraceae bacterium | reverse complement strand
ACCGAGCGCCGCCCACGCCGGGAAGGCTGCTCGAGCAGCAGCGACAGCGGCGTCCACTTCGGCAACTCCTGCCGATGGGATGTGACCGAGCACGCTGCCATTGATCGGACTGATGACCTCGTAGGAGGCATCGGAACCCACCCGGCGGCCACCGATCAGATGGCCGGTCGGCACGCTGACGCCGCCGATGTCGATGCGAGTCACGTCATCCATTGAACCCTCCAGGTTGGTGCGGTGACGGCCCAGCCGCACCAGCGCGCCCCGATGTGCGCTGACCGTCGAGTGTAGGACTCGCAGGCGACCGCAGCAAGCGATTGCTCAACTGCTTGACCAAGCACTTGCTTTGACGATGTAGAGTCAACTCCGGCGCTCGCGCCATGGGGATGCGTGCAGTTGCCGAAGGGCCGCTGCGCGCCGAGTGATGCACCGACCGAGGAGGATGACCGTGGGGGACCGTCACGCCGCGAACGAGCGGCCGCACCGATGAACGAACGCTGGCGCAACTGGAACGGCGGCCGCGTGGTCGCGGTCGTCGCTGCCATCGTGGTCGTGTGGGCCGTCGTCGACCCGCAGACCCGAGCGCAGTTCCTGACCGGGGCCGGCATCGCGCAGGGTGCGCTGGTCGCGGCTATCGCGCTCGGCGTCGTGCTGACGTACCGCGGCTCGGGCGTCGTCAACCTGGCCAGCAGTTCGATCGCGATGTACGTGGCGTACGTGTATGCCGTGCTGCGTCGCGACGGCGACCTGTTCCTTCCGCCGCTGCCGAACCCGTTGGCGCTGATCGAAGGCGTCGTGCACAAGATGGACAGCACGAGCTCGCTCGACCTTCCGGACTGGCCGACGAGGGTGTCCTTCGGTGATGCGATGTCCTTCTGGCCGGCGCTGGCGATCTCGCTGGTGTTCGCCGTGCTGTTGGGGTTGGCGCTCCACTTCCTCATCTTCCGCCCCCTGCGGGATGCGCCGCCGCTCGCGAAGGTGGTCGCCTCGATCGGGCTGTTCCTCTACCTGCCGGCAGTCATCATCCGGCGCTTCACCTTCCAGCCCTACACCGTCAAGCCGATGCCGTTCTTCGACGCGAAGCAGCGCCCGATCGATCTGCCCTTCGGTATCTCGATCGGGGCGGATGCGCTCGCCATCGCAGTGCTCGTGATCATGTTCACGGTGGCGCTGCACCTGGTGTTCCACCGCACCCGCTTCGGTCTCGCCACCCGCGCCGCCGCTGAGAACGAGAAGGGTGCTCTCGTGCTCGGGTTCTCCCCCGACTACCTCGCCGGTGCCAACTGGGTGCTCTCGACCGTGATCATCGGGCTGTTGGGCATCTTTGCCGCGACGATCCAGCGGTCGGTCGACCCCGGCACACTCCCCGCTCTGATCGTTGTAGCGCTCACGGCCGCGCTCGTGGGCGGGATGTCGTCGTTCGGATGGATCACCGTGGCCGCATTCGTGCTCGGGATGCAGTTCGGTCTGCTGAAGTACTTCGAGCTGCAGCACGGATGGTTCCCGTCCTCATCGAACACACCGATGCCCGGCGGCGAGCGACTCGTACCGTTGCTGCTCATCCTGCTCATCCTGTACCTGCGCGGGAAGTCTCTCCCCACCCGTGGCTCGGTCGCAGTCGGTCGTCTGCCGAAGGCACCCAGCCCGCCACGCTGGGCCATCCGCTTCGGTGGTCCGGGGCTCGCCGTCACTGCGACGATCCTCACGCTGTTCGTGCTCACCCCGAACTTTCGGCTCGCGATGTCCAACACGCTCATCGGCGTGATCATCTGCCTGTCGATCGTGGTGATCACCGGCTTCGTCGGGCAGATCTCGTTGGCCCAGATGGCGTTCGCGGGCATCTCTGCATTCCTGGTGTCGAAGATGACGACTGAGCACGGAATCCGGATCCCTGTGCCGTTCACCTCGACGAGGCTCACCGTCATCCCCGACCTACCGTTTCCCTTCCCGATCCTCATCGGCGGCCTCGTCGCGATGCTCGCCGGCGTGCTCGTCGCAGTGCCGGCGCTGCGCGTACG
>JBAVTH010000458.1:0-6665 GCA_049696035.1 Ilumatobacteraceae bacterium | reverse complement strand
GTGGAACTGCTGGCGTTGGTGGAGGGCGATCCCGAAGCACACGGTGCGCTGCAGGCGGGCATCAAATCGGCGGCGTTGTTCTACGGCCTGCGCGAGATGGGGAAGAACGCCTGCATCCGCCTGATTCACGAGGCGAAGCTGGCGCTCATGGAGCTGGGCAACCGAATGGTTGCCGATGGCGTAATCGACGACGTGCAGCAGGTGTTCATGCTGCTCGACGAGGAGCTCGATGGCTTCCTCGCGAACCCTGCGGCGATGAGTGCCACGCTGCGCGAGCGTGACGCCGCCTTCCATGTGTTGCAGACGTTGGTGCCGCCCTACATCATCAGGCTGGAGGACGGTGTGCCGCCGATCTCGAGCTGGCCGGTGCGTTCTGCCGGGGGAGCGTCACTGGCAGCAGCCGGCGACGTGTTGCACGGCGCGATGGGCTCGCCGGGTGTGGTCACCGGGATCGCGCGAGTGGTGCTCGATCCGTCCGATCCGGGCGTCATCGGGCCGGGCGACATCATGATCGCGCCGACGACGGATCCCTCCTGGGTGCCGCTGTTCCTCGCCGCGGAAGGTGTCGTGGTCAACGTCGGGGCAGTCGGCAGCCACGCCGCGATCATGTGCCGTGAGCTCGGTCTCCCGTGTGCGGTCTCGGTGATCGATGCCACCGAGCGGATCCCCGACGGTGCGACGATCGAGGTCGACGGTTCGACCGGAATGGTCACCATCATCTCGGTGGCGTGACCGCCTGAGCGGCGAGGCTTGCGTTCAGTCCGCTCGACGGGGGAGGACGTGAGTCTCGCCGAACTGGCGCAGCCGGTCGAGGCCGCCCTCACCCGCGAAGGCGAACGCGGGCACCATGACCCGCCCGACACCGAGGTCGCTCATGATCTCGAGCCCTGCGGCCGGGTCGTGGAAGTGGCGTGCGAACATCGCGTTGATCTCGACCGAATCGGGGTCGCGGTCGATGTCGGTGCACGCCTGCCGGACCTCGGTGATCAACTCGCCGAGCCGCTCCGCCTTCAACTCGCCCGGGAAGTAGCCGTCGGCGACGCGAGCGGCGCGACGGATCGCGACCGGGGTGTCGCCGCCGACCAGGATGGGGATGTTGGCGCCCTGCGGTGGCCGCGGCGTGGCAGTGAGCGGTTCGAAGTCCACGAACTCGCCGTGGAACTCGACGTGACTGCCGGACCAGACGGTACGCATTGCCGCGAGGTACTCGTCGGTGCGCGTGCCCCGGCGATCCCACGGCACGCCGAGGGCGTCGAACTCCTCCTTCATCCAGCCGACACCGATCCCCAGCTCGACGCGACCACCCGACAGGTGGTCGAGCGTCGCCAGCTCTTTCGCGAGCACGAGCGGGTTGCGTTGCGGCAGGATCAGGATGCAGGTGCCGAGGCGCAGCGTCGGGGCGGCGGCGGACACGTAGGCCAGCCAGATCAGCGGGTCCGGGATCGGCGTTTCAGGGTTCGCGGGGATCTTGCCGTCCGACGTGTACGGATAGGGCGAACTGATCGTGGAGGGCATCACCACGTGTTCGCCGCCCCAGACGGACTCGAAGCCGACCGTTTCGGCGACTCTGGCGATCTCCAGTGCGGAGGCCGGGTCGGTTCCAACGCTGCTGGCGAATGCGAGGCCGAACTTCATGCCACATTCGACCATATCGACGGCCGGGATCGACAATCGGGGGTGTGCTATTCCTCGGGTCCGCTCGGTGGTGTGGTGTCGTAGTAGTCGGCGGCGTACACGACGAGACCGTCGATGATTCGGCGCACGCTGGTGCCGCGCAGCGTCGTGAAGGAACCGTCGTTGCGCACGGTCCTCCGCTTCCACTCCTGCACCGAGGTGATGCCGTCTGACACCAGCGGGCCGAGGGGCTCGACGATGCCGATGCGCGAGGTCGCGGTCACCTCGGCGAGCCATGCGGTGATGGCTGCCTCGCCACGTAGCTCGCCGGCGATCGGGTCGATGTAGACCGAGTCCGTCGGGTGAAACGGCGTGACGATGTGGCGCGGGTCGGGAAGGGTCGCCGGCCTGGCCGTGGTGTCGGTGGCCCAAGCGAGGTTCGGGCACGGCGGCAGTGGCGGCGGGGGAGGGCCGGCCATCTCGGGCGGCGGCTGGCGGAACGCAGCGGTGTCGTAGACGTCGCACGCCCAAGTGATCCAGCCATCGCGATAGCGGCGCACGCTGACACCGCGCGACAGCGGGATCTTCGTTCCGTCGAGATTCATCACCATCTGCCACTCGTCGAGTGAGGTGCCGCCCTCCCCGTCGTCGAACATCACTGGTTCGGCCATCGGGACGAAGTCGATGAACTCGATCTCGGCCATCGCCGGCACGAGCCACTGGCGGATCGCCAGCTGCCCGTGGAAAGCACCGAAGATCGCGTCGTAGTAGATCGACCCCGTGGGCGCCATGAAGTCGGCCATCAGCGGGATGCCGAGCCTGCCGACATCGGGGTGGCTGATCGCTTCGATCATGCCCTCGCTGGTCAGCCCGCTCGGCACGGTGACCAGGCGATCGAGATCGACGTCCTTGTCGCGCATCTCGGCGACGTAGCCGTGGACGAAGTCGGCGGTGGTGATCCCCATGCGGTGAACGTACTCCACTGAACCAGACCGTTTGTTCGTCGGAGTACTGTCGCCCACATGCGCGATTGGGGATCGTTCAACGCCGATGTCATCGCACAGTTCCGAGCCGGCGACGGCAGCGTTGCTGCGTTCGGCGACACGCCGATGATCATCCTCCACACGATCGGGAAGCAACATGACTGACACAGTGCTCGATCGATTCGGGCTGCAGGGCGGTGTCGCTGTCGTGACCGGCGCGGGTCGCGGCATCGGCGAAGGCATTGCTGTGGCCCTCGCACAGGCCGGGTGCGATGTGGTGCTCACCGCTCGTCGGGAGCACGAGATCAACGCGGTTGCCGGCGTGGTGCGCCAGCTTGGGAGGAGGGCACTCGCGATTGCCGGTGACATCACCGACGGCGCCTTCGTCGAGACGCTCGCCGATCGTGCCAAGGCGGAGATGGGCCGCGTCACGCTGTGGGTCAACAACGCCGGTGGCGCCGACGACCGCACGCCGCGCAAGCTCGCGAAGATGCCGGACAGCCAATGGGACTACCAGCTCGACGTGAACCTGCGGGCCGTGTTCACCTGCTCCCGTGCAGCCGCCCGTGTCATCGACGACGGTGGCTCGATCATCAACATCTCCTCGGGTGCGGCACTCAAGGGATCGCCGAACAACGGCCCGTACGCAGCGGCCAAGGCCGGTGTCGACAGCCTGACGCGCACGCTCTCGCTCGAGCTGGCCTCGCGCCGGGTGCGGGTCAACGGCGTTGCGCCGGGGCCGGTTCCCACCGAGGTGTTCATGGAGTTCTTCAAGGCAACCGCGGAAGACCTGCCGCGACTCGCCGGCGAGTGGGGTGTGCCGCTGGGCCGCCTGGGCACACCGGAGGATGTCGCCAACGCCGTGGTGTTCCTCGCGTCCCCCGCTGCGTCATGGATCACCGGCCAGACCCTGCTCGTCAACGGGGGCAATCGATGAGCTCGGGGCTCGGCGCCACCCAGGGGCTGAGCGAGAACTGGGCGACCCTGTGGGAGGCCTTTGCCGATGCGCAGCCCGACCACACCGCGCTCGTCGTCGGTGAGCTGACGCTCACCTGGCGAGCGCTCGACGACAGTGCAGCACGCCTCGCAACTGCGCTCGCCGGATTCGGGGTGGGCCCCGGCACCCGCATTGCGCAGCTGATGTACAACTGCCCGGAGTACCTCGCATCGTCGTATGCCGCGTTCAAGCTCCGGGCCACACCGGTGAACGTCAACTACCGGTACAAGGCGAACGAGATCGCGTACATCTGCGACAACGCCGGCGCCGAAGTGCTGATCTTCCACGGCTCGCTCGGTGAGCGGGTCGTTGCCGCCATGCCGCGGATGCTCCCGGGGCACGCGCTGCTGCAGGTGGACGACGGGACACCCCTCGTGGAGGGGGCGCAGTGGTACCACGAGGTCGTCGCGGCAGCGGCGCCCGCAGCGCGCATCGAGCGTTCCGGCGAGGACATGCTGATGCTCTACACGGGGGGAACGACCGGCAACCCGAAGGGCGTGGTGTGGCGCCATGTGGATCTGTTCGGTGCGCTCGCGTTCACGGCGTATGCCTCCGCCGGCATCGAGGTGCCGACGACTGTCGCCGATGTCGGCCGGATCGCGGCCGAGTTGCAGGATCAGGGCAAGAGCCCGGTGATGCTGTGTGCCCCGCCGCTGATGCATGGCACGGCGCTGTTCCTCGCGATCGGCGCGTTCGTGATGGGCGGTTCGGTGGTGCTGCTCGGCGGCCGGTCCTTCGACCCCGACGAACTGTGGGATCTGGTGCAACGGCATCGGGTGACGCAGATCTCGCTGGTGGGTGATGCGTTCGCACGTCCGCTCAACGAGGCGCTCGTTGCAACGGAGAGCCGCGGCGTGACTCGCGATCTGTCGTCGGTCACTCGCATCGTGTCGACGGGGGCCACCCTCTCGGCGGAACAGAAGCGGGCGTTCCAGCAGCGTGTCCCGAACGCGATGATCTTCGACATGATCGGCGCCTCCGAAGGCGGGCCGTTCGCAGTGTCGATGACGATGCCGGGCCAGGAGCCGCCGGAGACGGCCGTCTTCACCGCCAACGCCAACGTGGTCACCATCGACCCCGACACCGGTGAGGTGCTGCCCCGCGGCAGCACCACCCCCGGCATGCTGGGCGCTGCCGGCGCGATGCCACGTGGTTACTGGAACGACGACGCGAAGACTGCGTCGACCTTCCGAGTGGTCGACGGCGTGCGCTACACGGTGCCGGGCGACTTCGCGACGATCGCGGAGGACGGCACGGTCGCGCTGCTCGGCCGTGGGTCGGTGTGCATCAACTCCGGCGGCGAGAAGATCTATCCCGAGGAAGTAGAAGTGGCCGCACGACGTCATCCATCAGTGATCGATGCCAACGTCGTCGGTGTGCCCCACCCTCGCTTCGGCGAGACGGTCGTGCTGGTCTGCTCGGTGTCGGCGCCCACCTCGGCGCAGGACATCATCGACACCGTGAAGCTGACCATCGCCGACTACAAGGCCCCCCGGCGGGTGGTGTTCGTGGACGAGGTGTACCGCGCGCCGAACGGCAAGGCCGACTACCGCTGGGCGCGCGAGGTCGCCGCCGCAGCGTCAGGCTGACCCCGCACACGCACGAACGGCCTGGCTCAGCCGAGCGCGGCGCCCCACCACTGCTCGAAGAACGGGAGGAGGGCGCGGTCGACCAACTCGACGATCAGCCCGCTGGGCGGCTGCAGGTAGCTGAACGCGCCGTAGCCCTTGCCGTCGCCCGGGTCGCGCTGGGCGCCGACGATCGTCCATCCCGTCGCGATCAGCCGGTCGGTCTCGTCGGTCACCGAGTCGACCCAGATGCCGAGGTGGTGAGCGCCGGCGTCGTGACGACCGTCCCAGAAGCTTCCGGCGGGCCCTTCGAGCAGCTCGATGTGCTGTGGGCCGTGCGCCGAGTAGGTGTACTTGAGGTGGAGCTGCTGCAGGCCGTGTTCGGGCGTCCACAACGTCTGTGCCGGGTTCTCCCTGCGCTCGGCCCAGGTGACGCCCATGCCGGCGCCGATCTCGGCCATGGCGGCATCGAGATCGGGCACTCGCACTCCGACGTGGAAGAGCTGCTGGTAGTCGATCATGGTTGCCGCTCAGCCCACCGGTGCATCGAGCGAGTCGGGATCGTCGAGCAGTTCGACGATCGACTTGCAGAAGGCCGCCGCGGGCGCGCCGTCGAACGCCCGGTGATCCCACGTGAGGCTGAGCGTGATGCGCTTCCTGATGGCAACCTCGCCCGGCCCGGACAGCACGAGGTCGTCACGGAGGCGGCCGACACCGAGGATGCACGTGTTCGGCGGGTTGATCACGGGCGTGAACCCGTCGACGCCGAACATGCCGAGCGTGCTCACCGAGAAGGTGCCACCCTCGAGGTCGGTCAGCTGCAACGCGCTCACTCGCGCTGCGGCGGCGAGCCGGCTGGACTCGGCGCTCAACGACGCGAGGTCGCGCGTGGCGGTGTTGGTGATCACCGGGACGATCAGCCCGCCGTCCACTGCGACGGCCATGCCGACGTGGGCGATCGGCAACAGCGCCACGCCCTCGTCGGTGATCTGCGAGTTGGCGATCGGGTGCTTGACGAGCGCGCGTGCTGCTGCAGCGATGACGTAGTCGGTGTAGCTCGGCGCCCCACCCTGCGCTGCCCGCCGCGTGCGATCGGCCACCACCGCGTCGAGATCCGCGTCCATGAACAAAGTGAGCTGGGCCATCTGCGTCAGCGACTCGCGCATCCGCTTGGCGATGGTGCCGCGGATGCCACTGAGCCGCACGGTCGATGAGGGTGCCTGCGTTGCCGGTGCCAGGCTCGGGCTCGCCGCTGCGGCCGCAACTGGTTTCGGGGAGGGGCCGGCGGCCGACGCGAGGAGCCCGCGCACGTGGTGCGCCACCGACTCGCGTGTGACGTAACCGTCGACGGGGTCCAGCGGGACGCGCGAGATGTCGATGCCGAGCAGATCGGCCAGTTGGCGGGCTGCGGCTGTTGCCGGCCAGGTGCCTGCAGGCGAGCTCGACGATGCGGCCGGCGTTGGACGCTGAGCGGCTGTCGCCGGCACGTCGTCGAGGTCGGCC
>JBAVTH010000457.1:0-7001 GCA_049696035.1 Ilumatobacteraceae bacterium | reverse complement strand
GTGTGGCGTTGCTGCGCCTCGATCCGGTGGAGGTGCGCAGCGACGACGGCGTGCAGCTGGGCCTGTGGGGCGGGCGCACCCAGGCCGACGAGTGGGCGGTGCGTGCCGTGGCGCGCCTGGTGGCGGTGGCCGGTGAGCAGCAGGTGCTCGTGCCCGCCGCGCAGGGAGGCCGCCACCCTCAGGAGGCCTACACGTGGGTGCCGGCGGTGACCGCCGACCTGCTCGAGCCGGCCGAACGGCTGGTGGTGTCCACCGCGCCATGGCCGGGCCGCCTGCCCACACCGTCGCCGGCCGTGGTGCACCACCCGGCGCCGGCGGTCCACGTGCTCGACCTCGCCGGTGCCTCCGTGAAGGTCACCGGGAGAGGTGCGGTGAGCGCTCCACTCTTCGCCGTGCAGCTTGCCGGCGGCTCGCTGGAGCCGGTGGAGGCGTGGGCCGGCCCCTGGCCGGTGGAGGAACGCTGGTGGGACACCGCCCGCCATCGCCGCCTGGCTCGCTTCCAGGTGCTCACGAGATCGGGCCGGCTGCTGCTGCTCACCATCGAGCGCGGGCAGTGGTGGCTCGCTGCCGAATACCGCTGATCACCGACCCTCGCAGTGCCATCGGCGGCACACCCATTGCCGGAGGCACCGTTCATGTCGCGGCCTGGACGGCCAGTACTGGTGGTCGCAGACGCGACACGAATCGCTGAGGATCGCGAAAGCTTGCTCGAGCCGGCGAGTCGTCGAGCGCGCGGCTTCCGGACGCACCGGACGCCGGTTCGGTCAGGCCGAGACCAGCTCGCGGTTGGCGTCGGGCTCGGTCTCGTCGTGCTCGAGCTCCACCGGCTGGCCGGCGGGCTCCTCGACACGAACGTCGAGGTGAACATCGATGAGCGGTTCCTCCACAGAGCGCAGCAGGTCGTTGCTGAGGCGGAAGCCCACGCCGCGCACGGTGTGGATGAAGCGCAGCTCCGGCGCCCGCTGCTGCAGCTTGCGCCGCAGGTTCGACAGGTGCACGTCGACGACGTGGGTGTCGCCCACCCAGTTCGGGCCCCACACCTCTTCCAGCAGCTCCGACCGCGAGCACACCTCGGCGGGTCGGCGGCACAGCTGTTCGAACAGCGCGAACTCGATGCGGGTGACCGGCACATCCATGTCGTGCACCCGGATCTCCTTGCGGCCGACGTCGACCGTCAGCGCGCCGAGCGTGATCACCGAGGCCTGCAGCGGATCCCACCGGGCGTGGAGCTGGCGTGGGCGGCGCAGGAGCGCCTGGCACCGGGCAGCCAGCTCGTCGGGGTTGAGGGTGGCGGCGACGACATCGTCGGCGCCGGCGCGCAGCGCACGGATGCGAGCGGTGTCGGCATCGGGGGGAGCGATGCCGACGATGTAGGCGTCCGTGAGCGCACGCATGGTGTCGAACAGGTTGCCGCCTTCGGGGCTGGGCAGATCGAGGTCGACCATCACCACGTCGGGGGAGAACGAGCGGGCCAGGGTGAGGGCCGCTTCCTCCTCCGTGGTCGCGCTCACGGAGTAGCCGCGGGCACGCAGAGCCGAGGACGCAACTCGCCGCAACAGCGGGTCCGCCACTGCCAGCAGCACTCGTGGTGCAAGTTGTGCGTCGGGTTCCATGATGTGAGTTCTTCCCGCCTCGTCGTCTTGCGGTTCAGGCGGGTTGGTTGCTCCCCGCCACCGTTCGGAGTGACTATCGGCGCGTTTGCGCACTTCCTGAAGTGGCGATTTTGACCAATACCTGCAGCGGGGAACGCCGATCGACCGCATACCGTGGTCGACGTGCTTGATCTCAGCCAGTCGATTCGATCCGCAGTGCTCGCCCGCCGGCCCGTCGATGCCCGCGAGCGCGACTCCGTCGCGTCGTTCATCCGCCTCTACGACGCGCTCGAGCGGCCGTTCTCCGAGCTGGCCAACAAGGTGCACGTCACGGCCTCCGCGATCGTCGTCACCGACGATCGCCGGCGCGTGGTGCTGCACCTGCACAAGCGGATGAACATGTGGCTGCAGCCCGGCGGCCACATCGAGGAGGGTGAGCTGCCCTGGGCCGCGGCGCTGCGTGAGGTGATCGAGGAGACCGGGCTGCCGGCACGCCTGGCCGGCGCGGTGGGCGACGAGGTCCCGGAACTGCTGCACGTCGACGTGCACGCCGGTCCGCGCGGACACACTCACCTCGACCTGCGCTACCTGGTCGAGTCGCCGCACGTCGCCCCGAAGCCACCGGCCGGTGAGAGCCAGGAGGTGCAATGGTTCCACTGGCACCAGGCTGTCGCCGTGGCGGAGGCGGGTCTGGAAGGCGTCCTGCGGGCCATGCAGCCAGGGGATGCGCGGATCCGGGTCGCCCGCCACACCGATGCCCGCGAGTGTGCCGACGTGTACCTGCGCTCGCGTGCGTTCGCCCTGCCCACCGTGCCGCCGGTGCATGCCGAGCGCGAAGTCCGCCGGTGGATGGCCGACGAGATCGTTGGCCGTACCGACATGTGGGTGGCCGAGGTGGACGGCACGATCGTCGCTCTGATGGTGTTGGACGGTGGCTGGATCGAGCACCTCTACCTCGACCCCAGCTGGATCGGCCGCGGCCTGGGCGACAAGTTGGTGCAGTTGGCCAAGGAGCGTTCCTCCGAGGGCCTGCAGCTGTGGACGTTCCAGGCGAACGAACCTGCCCGTCGGTTCTACGAGCGCCACGGGTTCGTCACCGAGGAGCTCACCGACGGCGCCGGCAACGAAGAGCGCGCCCCCGATGTGCGCTACCGCTGGCAGCCGTAGGGCCGGCGTTGCCCGGCGCGCGTCCGTGACGCGTGGCACCTGCGTGAGGGATTGCATTCGGAGCAGTCGCGATATATCGTGATCGCACACAACAGGTCGATCAACAAGGAGATTCTCACATGCGACCCCGATTCAAGTACGGCCCCTCGGGCCACCCCCATGGCCATCGCGACCACGACCGCGACCGCGACCACGATCACGACCGCGATCGTGGCGAGTTCGGCTTCGGCCGCCACGGCGGCCCGCCTCATCGCGGCGGCCCCCGCCGCACTCGCCGTGGCGACATCCGCCTCGCCCTGCTCAGCGGCCTCACCGAGGGCCCGGCCCACGGCTACGAGCTCATCCAGCGCCTCTCCGCACGCAGCGGTGGCCGCTGGAAGCCCAGCCCGGGCAGCGTCTATCCGACGCTGCAGATGCTGGAGGAAGCGGGCTTCGCGTCCTCCAGCCAGCAGGACGACAAGCGCGTCTACGCCATCACCGAGGCCGGCCAGGCCGAGCTCGCCTCGAAGATGGCCGAAGCCGGCGGCCCGCCGCCGTGGATGGACGCGGAGTCCGCTGGGAGTCACGACGACCTGCGCAAGGCCGTCGCTCAGTTGGTGATGGCCGCCAAGCAGATCAGCATGGGCGACAACCAGGCCCAGATCGACACGGCCGCCGGCGTCATCAACGAGGCCCGTCGCAAGCTGTACCAGCTGCTCGCCGAAGCCTGATCCACGTTCCCCGAACAGTGCCGCGACTTCGTGTGGGTCGCGGCACTGGCGCGTTCAGCGCCGGTACTTGGCGGCGGGCACGCTGAGGTGGAAGCGCACGCCCTGGTCGTCGGTGCAGGTGGCGGCGTCGCCACTGTCGTAGTGGACGACGTTCTCCGCAGTGCCGCCGGCGGCTCGAACTCGTTGCACCGCGGCATCGATGTCGTCGACGACGAAGTAGAGTTCGGTGACACCGGCCTCCGAGCCGAAGGCGCTGCCGGGCGGGGCGCTGATGTTGCCGACGTGGCCGTTGCCCGGGTCGGGGAACTGCCAGCCGAGCACCGAGCCGTAGAACGCCTGCGCCTTCGCGAGGTCTGCCGTCGGCAGCGTGAAGTAGTACAGGTCACCTTGGTCGTAGTGCTTGAGCTGGTGGTCGTCGCCGGCCGTCGCCGCAGCATGCTCGGCCTCGGGCAGGCTGCGCTCGTGGCGGAAGCCGGCTTCTGCGGCATTGGCGGCGTACTCCTCGTCGCCGAAGCCTTCGATCGGCGAGCTGATGCTCCACTGGTGCCCCCAGGCGTCGCGCAGGGTGCCCTGGCGGTGTCCGTAGAACTGGTCGGCGACCGGGCGGATCTCGGTCGCCCCCAGTGCCAGCGCACGAGGGAACACGTCGTCCACGTTCGGCACCGACAGCGTGAAACTGGTGGAGGTGCCGCCCCTGGTGGTCGGGGCGATCGCGTCGGCCTCGGGGTATTCGTCGGCCAGCATCAGCCGACTGTTGCCGATGATGATCTCGGCATGGCCGACGCGGCCGTCGTCGCCGACGAGCCGGTGGTGCTCGACGGCACCGAAGGCGGCGACGTAGAACTCGATTGCCGCGGCCGCCCCGTCGACGACGAGGTAGGGCGTGACGCTCTGGGTCACGTCGAGGTCGGGTGCGGTGGTGGCTGTGTTGGTCATCGGGGTCTCCAGTGCGGTGGTCAGTCGGTCGCGCAGGCTCGCCGCAAAGTGCGACGGCGGGTCGACCGGGGTGGGTTCCAGGCGGAGTGCGTCGAAGGCGTCGGTCATGGCTGCCGTCCTTCCGTGTCGGCGACCGCATCGCGGTACGCGGCCTTGGCGCGCATCAACAGCGATTCGGTGGCGTGCAGGCTGCGTTCGAGCAGCTGTGCCACCTGGTCGACGGGCAGGCCGTCGAGGTAGCGCAGCGTCAGCGCGGTTCGGTGAGGGGGCAGCAGGCGGGCGAGCACGTGCTGCACGTGCAGTGCGTCGACGGGCTCGTTGCTGTCCGTCGCCGGCTCGCTGCCCTCCCACAGCTCCTCGAGCAGTTGCTGGTTGCGGCCGGCTCGACGCCAGTGGTCGACCAGCTTGTGGCGGGCGGTGCCGATCAGCCACGGCACGTTCACCTCGTGTCCGGTGCGACTGGCGTTGACCGCGGCGAGGAACGTCTCGGCGGTGAGATCCTCCGCCGTGGCAGGACTGTCGCAGCGGCGCACGAGGTAGCCGTAGACGTGGGGCAACGCCTCGTCGTACAGCTGCAGCAGGGCACTCACGGGGGTTTCATCGTTCGGCGGCATCGGTTTCCGTCGCGATGTTCGCAGAAATTCGATACCCGGCGCCGCGCCCCGAGCCTGGGTGCGGTTGCTGTCCTGCTCAGCGACAACGTTTCATGCCGCGAGTGCAGGAAAAGTTGTCGCTGAGCGGAACGAAGGATGCCGACGGGCTGCCCAGGCGGCGCCGAACGCCCTCTTGCGGTGACGAACAGGTGTTCGATATGGTCGCGACCTCCTATGGGCTTCAACAATCCGAAGATGCCGTGGACGGAGCTGGAGCAGCTGTTGTCCGGGCGCCAGAAGGATGGGCGCGCGCCCGGCAGCGCGTCGTGGAACGCGGGTGGCGACGGGCCGGCACTCGGCCGCAAGCGGCAGCCGTACCAGGCGCCGGCTGGTGGTGGCAGCGGCGACGACACGAAGCCACTGATGCGTCCCGACACGGGCCGCGTGCCGTACGCGGAGCTGCACTGCCACAGCAACTTCTCGTTCCTCGACGGTGCCTCGCACCCCGAGGCGCTGGCCGAGGAAGCGGCCCGTCTCGGCCTGGAGGCGCTGGCGCTCACCGATCACGACGGGTTCTACGGCATCGTCCGCTTCGCCGAGGCGGCACGCGCCGTCGGGCTGCCCACCGTGTTCGGGGCCGAGATCTCGTTGACGGCATCGGCCCGCCAGGCTCGCACCGAGGCCGACACGCAGCACCAGGTCAACACCGGGCGGGTGCCCGACAGCCATGCGCCCGACCCCCACGGCGAGCACCTGCTGGTGCTGGCCGACGGGCCCGATGGCTATGCCCGGCTGGCGCGTGCGCTCAGCCTCGGCCACCTGGCAGGGGAGAAGGGGGCGCCTCAGTTCGCGTTCGCCGACATCGCCGATGCGATGGCCGGGCACGGGTGGGTGCTCACCGGCTGCCGCAAGGGTTCGGTGCCGGCCGCGTTGGTGGCGGCGGGCCCGCGGGCCGCGGGGCGTGAACTGCAACGGCTGATCTCCTCCTTCGGGCGCGACCGGGTGCTGGTGGAGCTGTGGGACCACGGCAACCCGCTCGACTCCGTGCGCAACGACGCGCTCGCCGAACTGGCCGCCCGCCACGACGTGGGCGTGGTCGCCACCAACAACGTCCACTACGCCACGCCGGCGCAGCGCAAGCTGGCCACCGCAGTGGCAGCGGTGAGGGCGCGGCGCAGCCTCGACGAGCTCGACCCGTGGCTGCCGGCCGCGGCGGGCGCGCACTTGCGCAGCGGGGCCGAACAGGCCCGTCGCTTCCTGCGCTACCCGGGTGTGGTGGAGCTCGCCGCCGAGGTCGGCCGGGCTGCCGCGTTCGACCTGTCGCTGGTGGCCCCCAGGCTGCCGCCCTACCCGTGCCCGACGGACCCGCGCACCGGGCAGCCGCTCAGCGAGATGGCCTACCTGCGTCAGATCGCCGAGGCCGGTGGCCGCCGCCGCTACGGCGACCGACCCGCGGCCCACGAAGATCTCTCGCTGCGCGCCCGCGCGTGGCGCACGATCGACCACGAGCTGAACGTCATCGAAGGCCTCGGGTTCGCCGGCTACTTCCTGGTGGTCTGGGACATCGTCGAGTTCTGCAACCGGGCGAACATCTTCTGCCAGGGCCGCGGCAGCGCCGCCAACAGCGCCGTCTGCTACGCCCTCGGCGTCACGAAGGCCGATGCGGTCAGCCTCGGCCTGCTGTTCGAACGGTTCCTGTCGCCCGAGCGCGACGGTCCTCCCGACATCGACATGGACATCGAGAGCGACCGCCGCGAGGAGGTCATCCAGTACGTGTACCAGCGATACGGCCGGCACCACACGGCGCAGGTCGCCAACGTCATCACCTACCGCGCCCGTTCCTCGGTGCGCGACATGGCGAAGGCGCTGGGCTTCGCGCCCGGCCAGCAGGATGCGTGGAGCAAGCAGATGGATGCGTGGGGCAGCGTCTCCACCACGGCCAAGCAGCCCGACCACGAGATCCCCGCCAGCGTGCTGGAACTGGCCGCGGAGATCGAGGATGC
>JBAVTH010000456.1:0-2010 GCA_049696035.1 Ilumatobacteraceae bacterium | reverse complement strand
TCGGGGCCGCTGATGGCCCTGCTCGCCATCGTCGTCCTGGTGCTGATCGTGTTCTGCGCGATCATCGTCGTGATCGGCGGCATCAAGGACTCCGACGGCGGCCCGCTGTCGTTCATCGAGGCCGGTTGGGCCTCCCTGATGCGCACGTTCGACGCCGGCACCATGGGTGGCGACCAGGGCTGGTCGCTGCGCGCGGTCGGGCTCATCGCCACCATCGGCGGCATCTTCATCGTCAGTGCGCTCATCGGTGTCATCACCACCGGCCTCGACGGGCGCATCGAGGCGCTGCGCCGTGGTCGCGGCTCCGTCGAACTGTCGGGCCACACGCTCATCCTCGGGTGGTCGGCCAACGTCGAGGCACTCGTCTCCGAACTGGCCGAGGCCAACAGCAACCAGAAGCGCTCCGCCGTCGTGGTGCTCGCCGACTTCCCCAAAGAGGACATGGACGAAGCGCTCTCCACCGTCTCCAAGCTCAACAAGCGCATGCTGACCCTCACCCGCACCGGCAGCACCGCCAGCCCCGAGCATCTCAAGGCCGTCGGTGTCGAGCGGGCGAAATCGGTGGTGGTCGTCTCGAACACCGAATCCACCGACGCCGACCCCGACGCGGTGCGCACCGCGTTGGCCGTGCTCAACGCCACCGAGTACCAGGGCAACGTGGTGGTGGAGCTGAAGCGCCGCACGCTGGCCGACAGCCTGCGCACCGTGTCGCACGGGCGGGCACTCGCTGTCACCGGCCCGGAGGTGATCGCCCAGGTCACCGCCGAGGTGTGCCGCTACCACGGCATGAGCGCCGTGTACCAGGAGCTGTTCGACTTCGACGGCGACGAGATCTACTTCCACGAGGAGAAGTCGCTGGTCGGCACCGCCTTCGGCGATGTCGTGCAAGCCTTCGAGACCTCGTCGATCCTCGGCCTGCGCCGCGCCGACGGCACCATCCACCTCGCGCCGCCGGTCGATTCGGTGGTGGCCGCCGGCGACATGCTGATCGCGGTCAGCGAGGACGACGACACGGTCATCGTCGCCCCCGGCTTCAAGGCCGCGCCGGTCACCCGCGTGCCCTGGCAGGAGATCACGGAGACCACGTCGATCCTGCTGCTGGGCTGGAACCCGCTGGCGCTGCCGCTGCTCACCCAGCTCGATCGCCGCCTGCCCGCCGGTTCGGAGATCGTGGTGTGCGCACCTCAGCCTCCCAGCAGCTCGCTGCAGCTCACCCGCTGCCGCCTGCGGGTGATGGAAGGCGACCTGCAGGACTTCGACCTGCTGAAGCGCCTCGCCTACGAGCAGGCGTTCGACAACATCGCCATCCTCTGCGGCCGGGTGCGCAGCGTGGCCGACGACGACAGCCGCAACCTGCTGACGCTGCTCAGCATGCGCGAGATCGTGGCGGCCGACGACTGCCCGAGCAAGGCCGCGCTCATCGTCACCGAGCTGCGCGATGCGGCCGACGTGCAGATCGCCGGCGGTGGCGCCACCGACAACTTCATCGTCAGCGACCGGCTGGTCGCGTTGCTGATGTCCCAGCTCTCCGAGAACCACGAGCTGATGCACGTCTTCGATGCGCTGTTCGATGCCGAGCAGGTCGACCTCTCCGTGGTGCCACTGGTGCGGTTGGGCATCACCGAGGCGTGCACCGTGCGCGACGTGGTGGTGGCCGGCCTCGGCCGCGAGATGGTGGTGCTCGGCACGGTGATCGGCGGCGAGGTGAAGGTGAACCCTGCCAAGTCGGCGAAGATCCCCGACGTCACGGTCGCGTCCGCGATCGTGCTGCGCGACCCTGTCACCTGAACGACCCTGTCACCTGAACGACCCTGTCACCTGAACGACCCGTCACCTGAACGACCCGTCACCCGACGGCGCGTTCGACCGCTCCGGGTACGCCGCGGCCCTCAGCGGAACGGGCGGTCGCGGCGCGCCGGCAACGGCCGCGACCACCAGCGACCACTGAAGCGCCAGGTGGGTGTGCGCAACGGGTTCTCGAGATCGGCGGAGATGACGGGCTTGGGCCAC
>JBAVTH010000455.1:0-3394 GCA_049696035.1 Ilumatobacteraceae bacterium | reverse complement strand
CCATTATTGATAGCTCGGTCGGGAGGCGCAAGCGGCACCTACGCCGCAACGTGCCTCACGGCCCCAGCCACCCGACCCCCAATGACACCGACGTAGCTGGTAGCGCCGAATGCCCGAAGTGGCCGGTCTTGTCCAGCGCCAGAACGGCAGATGTGTGCGGTAAGCGGTCGTCAAGGGTCAACTCGAGCGCGCAGAGCCGAACTTGCGCCGAAGGGCTTCAACCAGCGCCCATGCAACGAACGCACCGACAAGGCCCCCCGCCAAGACCAACGGCAGGGTGCCGAACGGCCCGGTCGTGTCCCACGGGACCAACCAATCGTCCTTCGGCCCCGAGCACCGCATTCCGGGTGGCATGAACGTCACGGATCGATGCAGCAGCCTGCACTCTTCGCTGTTCATGGCCATCGTCACAGCTGCAACTTGCGCTCCGAGAACGAAGCCAGCCGCCGTCACCAAACGTCGAACGACGAGGACAGAACCCGGCACGTCCCGCTGCTCGCTCACCCACACAGAATGCGTGATGGCGAGTGAGCTGTCCAGCACACCTATCGGCCCGATCTGAGCGGGCGGCCGCGAGTGTTACGTGGGTCCGCCGTCCAACTCCAGCGGGCGGACCATCGCTCCGTCGTGCGTCACTTCCTGGGCATGTGACGTCAATCGGAACGACCAGCCCTTCGGAAGGCCGAGCATCGGTGCGACCTCGGGACACCACGCGCACAGTTGCGCTGTATGGAGCGGCGCGAATCCATCGCTCGGGTTGGCCGGATCCTCACCCGCCCAGACGAACCAAGCCGACGACTCCTCACCCCATCCTCGTCGCCCGCTCACAGGCTTCACGCCCGATCGTATGTCGCCGGCAACATACGACACACTCCCCGGTGGTGCCGCTGTGAAGTCGGCTCCGTAACGAGCACACACGTTCCGCATCGCGGATTTCAGTGGATCGTTCGGCGGCTGCGTGAGACGTTCATTGCGTAGCCGGGAGAGGAACAGAATCAACAGCCCGTTGAAAAGGATCCCGGTCACCCCTGCAGGCGAGAAGCCGTACCTCAACACCGGAAGAACCAGCAGTACCGACCACAGCAGAAGAACAACGATCTGCCGTACCCGAGACCCACGGCCTCCGCCGAACCTGACAGATCCTGTCCACGTCACCAGCGCAGAATGACCGATCGCCGACGCCTTGTCCAGCGAGCGGAGCGGCAGTTCTGGCGTTGCAGGTCGTCGCCGGTGTCGTCGTACATCGAGGAGATCCAGTCGACGAGTCCGGACGCCAGCTCGGGACCGTTCGCTTCGATGTTCTGCTGGGCGATCGCGTCGTAGTACTCCAGTTCATGCACCACAACCGGAATCGGCCGATCGAATGTGCCGTCGGGGTTGGGCTCGCTGCAGTCGAGAAACACCTCTTCCGACACCTCCATCCTGCGACCTGACCCAGCGAGCAGAGCGGCAGATCGGTGCGGAGTCAGTTGATCACTCCGAGCCGCTCGTCCAAGACATGAGGCCAATCGATGTTGCCGAGACCCCCTCCAACGAGAACGTCGCGCCAGTCGACGCGAGACAACTCAACGAGCTGATGAAGTCGGCTCACGTCCCCACGCGCTGCGAACACAACGGCCGCAAGCACGCGCTCGCGATCCTGGTTGCCGGACTCGACGTCGCACAGGACCTCCAACGCACTCTCGGCGTCGACAAAGTCGGAGCGGACAAGGTGCTCAAGGCGAGTCGTGATCCCGCTGTCCACGAGGTGCATCGTGTCCGAAGTGACCGGCGTTGTCCAGCGAGCAGAGCGGCAGCTCTGCCCTACGCAGGGCAACGGCCTCGAATCGTCAGCGAACCAGTCCCCACACAAGTAGGCCAACCGCGACGAGCACCGGAAGGAGGTGGACGGCTCTGACCGACTGCCACGACCGCGGTGAGTCGCTCTGCCGTCCCTCGGCCCAACTCACCGGCGGAAGAACGCGCTGACGGTCGCGCATCGCTTCGACCACGTCCCACGTCGCACCCGCGTCGAACGACTCTTCGAGCATCACGAATGGCGGCGAGCCCGCCGGGCACTGAGCAAGCACGCGCCGATGGAACATGATCTCATCGTCGGTGTCGAAGACAACGCGAATCATCTCCTGGCCAGTGAAGCCGGCATGAATGGCCTGATAAGGGATCACTCTCGTGGCCCAGAGGCCGCCGATCCATGTGTTCGGATCGCACCGGGAGAATCGCACCTCCACGGCAGAGCTGGTGAACCGCACTCGGCCACCCTTGGCCGACCACTCGTGGTAGAAGACCTGGGTCCTCATCCCGCCGCCGCTGATGAGTTGTTCCACCGAGCGCACGGGCCGACCCTAACGCCCGAGGTGGCGGGTCTTGTCCAGCGCCAGAACGGCAGCTCTGCGCTACGAGCCGGAGTCGTCGAAAAGGTCAACGATCTCGGCTGAGCCGAAAGGGATCGGCGACGGATCAGCCCCTTGCTCGCCGACGCGCCGAACCTCGTCGCCCGCCACGAACACGGGCCGAACAGTGCGGCCGTCATCGAGGACGATGCCGACGCGCTTCACCCCCATGCGGAACTCGCGGAAATCCCGCAGCTTGTCCCGCAAGTGCGCTGGAATCCGCACCTTGCCCGTGCCTCGGTCACGCGACAACACTGGTCGAAGGCTCACCCGTTGTCCAGCGTGCATAGCGGCAGGTATGGCGCGGTGCAGTTCGCTGGAGGCGCGTGTCGTCGTAGATTCAGGTCGGTCAGCGACAGTCAGTCCCAAGGAGGACGACGTACTTTCCATCGCGTCGATCAGACAGGCGGATGTGAAACGCATCTCCCGCAGCAACCATGGTGTCTGAGCGCGTCTGGGCGTCATCGACGCTCAAGCCCAACTCGGACCATGCCTGGGCCACGCTTTCAAACACCTCGTCGCGACCGATGTCCGTTCGAATGGTGGTACCGCCAGCTACTTGAGTCACCTCAGGCGTACCGCAGCCCGTCACTCTGAACGTGGTCGTCGCATCGGCCTGTCCGGCGATGGCAGCGCTGGTCGCGCTGAGGATGGTCGCGAGCGTCTCACTCGCCTCCCGAACTTCCCCATCGGTCCATGATGAGCGTTCGGTGCACGAGATCAGCACAAGACTGGCGACGGCCGTCGCCATCCAGCGTCGGCGCCGCGATCGAGTGGACACGCCCGCTGCCGGGTTCGAAGTCCTCGACATCTTTCGAGTATCGCACCAGCCAGCCCGTTCGGTTCGTGCGGCTGAGTGAAGTGTTCGTGGGATTGCGGCCACGCCTATCGGCAGGTAATGCGCTAGTAGAACTCGCCGTCGTCACCCTGCCGCTTCACAGCGATTGAGTGCGCGACTACCTCAATGGTGCATTCCTTGAGCGGCACGATCCAGTGGCGAGCAT
>JBAVTH010000454.1:0-2244 GCA_049696035.1 Ilumatobacteraceae bacterium | reverse complement strand
CAGCAGGCTGTAGACCTGGGTGGCGAAGTTCGGGAGCAGCGCCCGACCCCGGCCCGTGCCGAGGTGGTGGAACAGCGGGCCGCGGCGTGCCTGCCGGCCGCGGAGCACGGCGAGGAAACGCTCGAGGAGTGCGGCGGCATCGAAGCCGGCCTCGACCGCTGCTGCGCACCCGATCACCAACCACGAGATCTCCATGCCCTCCAAGGGGACGAGCTGCTCGTCGCGCAGCTCGGCCAGCTCGGCCAGCATCGGTATCGCTCGCTCGTCACCCAGGCGGGACAGCACCCAGACGGCCAGCCCGCGGTCGCCGTGGGTGAGCTGTGCGGGATCCTTCAGCACGGCGTCGACGTGATCCACGGCTGGACGCGGCACGGAATAGCCGGCCGCCTGCGCGCGGGAGAAGCCGAGCGCCACCATCAGCGTGTAGCGCGGCGAGCGGCCGCGCAGACTCCCTTTCGCCCATTGCCGGTCGTAGCAGTGGACCCCGTCGTCGAGGCGCAGCGCTTCGGTGACGTCGGCCGCGAACTCGATCAGCGTCGACAGATCGTCGAGCGAGGGCTGGCCGGGCCCTTCGTCGGCTGGACGTTGCTCAGATTCGCTGGACATGATCGCCCTTCAGTCGGTTGCGGGTGTCGAAGATCCGACGCGCCCGGGTCGCGACGAGCTCCCAGTCGAATGCATCGTGATCGGTGAGCACCACGACGAGATCGGCACGATCGACCTCCGCCTCGGTGAGCTCGACACGCTGCCCGATCACCGGGTAGTCGGCGGGAACGAGGGGGTCGACGACGTGGAGATCGGCACCGAGGTTCGCGAGCAGTTCGGCGACCCGCCCCGCGGGCGACTCGCGTGCGTCGCTGGAGTTCTTCTTGTAGGCGACGCCCAGCAGCAGCACACGAGCACCCTTGACCGCCAACCCGACCTCGTTGAGCTCGTGCTGGATGCGACGCGCCACATAGTCGGGCATGTGCTCGTTGACGTCGTTGGCGAGCTCGACGAACCGGAAGGCATGACCGAGCTGTCGGCGCACCTGCCAGGACAAGTAGCTGGGATCGATGGGCAGGCAGTGGCCGCCGACACCCGGACCGGGGGTGAACCGCTGGAAGCCGAACGGCTTGGTCGCCGCGGCATCGACCACCTCCCAGATGTTGATGCCGAGGTCGTAGGCATAGATCGCCAGTTCGTTGATCAGCGCGATGTTGACGTGCCGGTAGGTGTTCTCCAGCAGCTTGGCGAGCTCGGCGACCTTCGGGGTGGACACAGGGACGACGTGGTCCACGATCGACGAGTAGAAGTTGGCCACTCGCTGGCAGGAGGCGACGTCGATGCCGGACACGATCTTCGGTGTCGTGACCAGGGTCCACACCTGGTTGCCCGGGTCGATGCGCTCGGGGCTGAACCCTGCGTGGAAATCGATGCCGGCCGTCAGCCCAGAGGCAGCTTCCAGGAGCGGGACCATCAGGTCGTCGGTGGTGCCCGGGTAGGTGGTGGACTCCAGGATCACGCATCCGCCGGGCCGGAGCAGCTTGCCGAGCTCCTCGGTCGCGCGGGTGACGAATGTGAGGTCCGGGGCGCCCTCACGAAGCGGTGTCGGCACGGCGATCACTGCAATGTCGTAGTGCTCGATGGCAGCGATGGAGTTGACGACCGCGAAGCCGCCGGAGTCGAACGCTGCGACCAGCTCTTCGTCGGAGATGTCCTCGACGTAGCTGTCGCGGTTCCCCAGGCGTTCGAAGCGGACGGGATCGACCTCGACGCCGACCACGTCGTACCCGGCTTGCGCCGTGCGGAGTGCGATCGGGAGGCCGACGTATCCGAGTCCGAGGATCGCGACACGCTCTCGGGCCGGCAGTTGGGTGGGTTCGGGGGTGGGGGTGTTCATGACAACGCGTTCTCCGAGCTGTTGTGTGGAGGACTGGGCAGGGTGTGGGCGGGCTGCTCGAGAAACCTGCTGCGCAGATCGGCGACGACATGCTGTTCCACCGCTCGGCGGGCGGACGGGGCGAACATGCTGTGGTCGAGTTCGTCGAGCACCTGGAGTCGGACGGACGGACGGCGCAGCAGTGCCGCGAGACGCTGCGGAGCGCGACGGACCAGCGCCCGGTGCCCCCACTCGTGAGCGCCGAACACGAGCACCACCCCGCGGTCCGGAGTGCTGACTCGCTCGATGGCCTGCGTGGGGGACGGCACCACGCGCACAACTCGAAGCAGCGACCAGATGAACCGCGGCGCGCGATCGAACAG
>JBAVTH010000453.1:0-8305 GCA_049696035.1 Ilumatobacteraceae bacterium | reverse complement strand
GAGGCGTGGAGTCGCCTGCTCGCGCTCGTCCAGGTGTTCGCCGTCGCGATCACCGCCGGCACCCTGTGGTGGGCTCATGCGGCGGGCGGCGCCAACCACACACTCGTGATCGCCCTCGCTACCGCAGCGCTCCTCGGCCTGCTCGTCCATCCGATCTTGCGCATCGCTTCGCACCGGGCACGCTCACTCTCCGTCCGCAGCAACCTCGTCTACCGTGTGGTGCTGATCGCGGTCGTCCTCATGACGATCTATGCCCTGATGCCCGGCTGGAGCGCGCTGTGGTGCTCACCGTTCGCCGTCGCCGGCGGCATCGATGCGTCGCTCACGTGCAGCGAGCTCGGCTGGCGGGCACGCCCACGGATCTGGTACGTCCACTTCCTCCGTTCCGGCTTCCATCTCGGAATCGTCGGCGCAGTGGTGGCGACGTTCGCAGTCGGCGGCGCCTCGCGGCTCTCCGTGGTGGTGCCGCTGTTCGTCGTTCTCCACGTGTGGATGGCCGTCGCCGTCGCGACGCTGTGGATCATCAGCCGCCTGTACGGCATCGAACAAGACGAGCGCCGCCAAGCGCTGGCCGAGGTCGTGGAAAGCGAACGACGCCAGCGCGCCCACTGGCTGCACGACGACGTCTGCGCGCAGGTGCGGCTGGTCTCGTTGAAGCTGCAGACCAACGCCGCGACCACGGACGAAGTCGTCGGAATGCTCGACGACTTCGACCACCAGTTGCGGCTGCGCCAGCTCGACGAGTTGTTCGGCGCCGGCAGCGTACGCATCGCCGAGCTGTTGCAGCCGTACATCCGCTACGCACAGAACCAGGGCGTGACGATCGCGGGTGTGCCCGGCTTCGAGGAAGCGGCGATGCAGCTCTCGGAGCAGAGCGCTCGCCTCACGGCCCGGGCGGCGAACGTGCTCACCTCGAACGCCCTCAACGCCGGCGCGACCGTGGTGTCGTACGGCGTCAGCACCGACGGTGGATTCCTGCGATTGGTCGTCGCCGACAACGGCCCGGGCTTCTCCCTTCACACCGTTCCGCACGGACGCGGACTGTGGGCGCTGGGCAACGACCTGCAACCGGGCAGGCTCACGGTCGAACCCAACGACGGCGGCGGCAGCGTTGTCACCGCAGCCATCCCCTACATCGAGAAAGGCGGCCATGGCGAACATCCTTCTGGTCGATGACGCGGCAGCCCTGGCGGAGCTCTTCGGCCGCGCCATCACCCACGAGCTCGGCCACACCGTGCACACGGTGGTGTCACTGGCCGATGTCGGCCCTTCGCTCGCCCACGTCGGTGAGCTGGATCTGGCCCTCGTCGATCTCAGCTTCCCGCAGGAGGACGGCACCGGGCTGGAGGCGCTGGTGCGGATCCACCAGCACTCGACGGCGACGAAGCTGGCTGTGATCACCCAGGGCGACGAATGGGTCGCCGAGATACTGCGCGACGCCTGGGAGCTGCTGCCGATCACCACCGTCATCTCGAAGAGCGCACCGCTCGCCTACCAGCTGCAGGCGATCAGCACCGTGCTCAGCACCGGCTCCGCGCCTCCGGACCCGGCCATCCAACCGCTGCTGCCCACGCGACGGGCGACGACACGCACTCCCGCTCGCTTCGCACGGCTGGTGCAGCACGCGGGCCACGCCAAGCTCTGGCAGTCGCTCATCGCCGTCGACGACGCGAACTACAAGGCGATGTCGGACGACTCCGGCCTCAAGCTGAACACGCTGAAGAACTACCGCGCCCAGCTCGTCGACGAGCTGGAGGCACACGGGCTGCACGACCCCACCCTGCGCGACATGCGTCGCTTCGCCAAGCGCTGCTGGCCGTTCCTCGAGCCGTACGTCAGCGCCGCGACGAGTGGCCGGCAATGAGTCGCCTCGTCCGTGGCGGGCTGGCCCTGTGCGTCGGCTTCGGCTTCGCGCTGCTGGCGATCAAGGTGGCCGACCAGGGTCACGACCACGGGCTCCCGCCGGGCACCCAACTCGGTGGAGTCGACTTCAACGAGTACTGCCGCCAGGCCTACGGCAACGCGTCCACCGCTCGGCTCACCAAGAGCGAGGGCGCCTACGGCTGGCGCTGCTGGACCACGGTCAACGGGATCATCACCTACCACGACATCGACGTGCACGACGCGTGCGAGCTGCTGTACGACGGCCCGGTGTACGACGACACGGCCAACGTCAACGACCCCTACAGCTGGCAGTGCTTCCGCGGACCGTCCCCGGACTGACGCCCGCCGGGCTCAGATCGATTCGCACTCGCCGGGCCCGGGCGGATCATGGCAGAGGAAGTCCTGCGAGCCGGTGACGAACCCGGTGGAGTTCGTCGACCCCCAGGTGGCACTCGAGCCGCCACAGCCGACGTGCAGCCGATAGCGGCCGCCGCGCTGCAGGGTGTAGGTGAAGTTCGCCTTCCCGGGATCAGTGGGGTCGAACACCGCCCACCCGTCGTTCGCGTCGGGCCACGACTCTGCCTCCACCCAGATCCCGACCACTGGCTCGCCGCTCGCGCACTCCACCGTGCCGGCGAGCTGCACCGGCTCGGAGGACTGGGAAGGAGCAATGGAGGAGGTCGAGGACTGGGTCTCCCCCGTCTCGCCCGACAGCTGCGCCTCGTACTGGGCCAGCAGTTCGTTGACCTCGGATGATGCTGCTTCGAGCGTGGCGGCCACATCGGCACCACCTGCCAGGATCTTTTCGCAGGCGCCGAACAGCACCCGAGCACGCCCTTCGAACGGACCGAACAACGCCCCGGCCGAAGCAGCGGTGACGGTGGCGCTCACAACCTGGTCGTAGGCAACCTTCAGCTGTGGGTAGCGCCGCCAACGGGCCAGCAGGGAAGGATCCTCGGCGGCTGCCTCCGTGGGCGGTACGTAGCCCAGCTCGGTTGCCAACCGAGACAGTTGCGGTGCTTCGTAGAGCCACTCGACGACCGACCAGGCGCGCCCCACCTGCGCTGCATCCGGACCGTTCACCACCCACAGCGCGTTGCCGCCGACGAGCGAACCGGTGCCCGGCCCGGGGCCCGGCAGGGACCCGACGCCGAGCTCGACGCCGGGGAAGTTGCTGCCCTGTTCGAGGATGTCGATCACGTCGCCGAGCGCCCCCGACGTGTGCACCGTCATCGTGCCACCCTCGGCGGGTTCGGCGATGGCGAGCAGATCGTTGAGGTTGTTCTCGGAACTGCCGAGGTACTTCACATGGCCCGCACGCACGCCATCGGCCAATGCCGTCAGGTCGGCGATGTTCGCGTCGGTGGCGAAATCCACCTGCATCTCACGAGTCGTGTGCCCGTTGTCGGGCGCCGCCTCTGGCGTTCCTCGCTGAGCGCTGAACTGCTCGAGCACGAGGTTGGCACAGCTGTCGGAGACCACGAACCCGAACGGCGTCACACCCGAACCGGCGAGCGCCGCCGAAGCATCCATGAGCTCACCGAACGTCGACGGCGGGTCGGCGGGATCCAGACCGGCCGCCCGGAACTCGGCGGCGTCGAAGACGAGCACCGGCACCGACACGCCGTACGGAAGCGCCACCAGCTGATCGTTCACCGTGTACGTAGCACGTACCAGCGGCAGCAGGTCGGCGCCGATCGACGCGTCACAGCTCGAGGGCAGCGCGAACTGCCGAGTGTCCAGGAGGGTACGCGTGCTCTGCTCGCTGATGTCGACCAGATCGGGCCACTTGCTGCGCACGGTCGTGCGGAGCTCGTCGATGACCGCTGTGTCACCACCGAAGGTCCTGATGTCGAGCTTGACCGCGTGACTGTTCTCGAAGTCGGCCTTCAGGCTCTTCCACAGTTCGTCCGCTGCCGGCCCGCCCATCGAGTGCCAGATCGTGACGATGCCGTCGTCGTCGTTCGGCACGCAGACCGTGCCCGACGGCGGCGAGGTCGACGAGGGCAGCGACGAGCCGTTCGGCTGCACGGAGCTCGGCTGCACGGAGGTCGGCGCCACTGACCCAGAGGCCCTCTCCTCGGCGGATGTGCAGCTCAGCAGGGTCAGGCACGCCGACGCTGCGGTTGCGAGTCGCAACGAACGGCGCGCCGTCACGTCGCGTCGTCCTCCGGCGTCTCCAGCAGCACGAGGTCGGCTCGGGTCACCAATCGGGTGGCAACTGCGTACTCGACCAAGCGGCTGCGGCGGTTCGACGCCAACCGATCCGGACCACCGTGCATGCCCCTGACGCCCAGCTTCTGCAGCTTCTGGCAGACGTTGTCGAGCTTCCGATTGAAGCGCGTGATGGTCCAGCCCAACCGAGCCGCAGCGTCGGCAGAGCTGGGCAGCACCACCGATGCCTTGCCGTCGCCGCGGAGCCTCGGCTCCGCCAACGCCACGATCAGCCGGCGTTGGTCGGGGGTGAGGTGCGTGGCGCCAATCGTCGTGTCGCCTGCATCGTTGACGGAGACGGGCGCCGTGGCGAAGGGTGGATCCGTGTTCTGCACCGAGAACGAGTACGAGGTCGGTCCGGCCGTGAAGGTGACGAAGGTGACCCCGAACACGAGCGGCAGCCACGCGCCCGGCGCGAGGAAGGCCTCCATGTGACCCGCTTCGTCGGACACCGTCGCCGTCAGCTGTGTGCCCACGTTGGAGACGGCCCAGATGCCGTTGCTCTGGTGCAGCACCAGGAACCGGCGGTGCAGGAACTGGTTGTCGTCGACCGCCAGATCACCCTCACGACCGATCGTGAACGAGCCTCCGTCGTCGACAGGAAACGACTCTCCGCAGAACTCAACGTGCAGCGTCACAGCGGCCCGCTCTCTCGCTCACGACGCTTCCAGCACGCAGTTGATCTCGCCACCGAGATCTACCTCGGAGCCGACTTCCAGCAGCACCGGCTCACCAGGGTGCAGGCGACGGGGCTCTCGGCCCGGTAGCCGCACGATCGTGCCGTTCGCCGAGTTCAGGTCTTCCAGGAGGACCTGCCACCCCTCCAGTCGCACCGAAGCGTGGGTGCGCGACAGGCCCGGGCCGACGTCGAGGCGAGCCAGCTGAGGGATCTCCCCGGCGAGCCCTCCCTCCACCTTCGGATTGCGACCGATCAGCACCGGGCGATCGAGCGAGACGGCGACGCCGTTCGAGAACCGCAGCGTTCCGAGCGCCGGCCGCGAGATGTGCACCGGCGGCGAGTGGAGCGCGGCATGGCACACGCGGCAGCTGGTCAGCTGCGGCGGGTTGGGGTGTTGACTGGGGCACAGCAACGCCTGCACCGTCGGCCCACCCATCGTCGGACCGGAGGTCGGCGGTTGCACACCCGCTTGTGCGGCCCTCATCGCGGCGATCTGCGCCTTCGTCATCGTGTGTCCGTCGTGATCCCCCAGCGGAGTGGCATCAGCCGAGGGAATGCCCTGGATCAGGCCGCTGCTTGCCGCCGCCGCGGGCGCATCGTCTGCATCCTCCTCCACGGGATGCACGGCGGCGGAGTGCACCGAGCGGGCCACGGTGCGGCCGTAGATCTCGTCGTACTCATCGCCTTCGTCGACGAGCGGCGTGGCGACGAGCGGCGTAGCGACGAGTTGCTCCGTCGTCGGAGCGGCCGGTGCATCCGAGGAGGCGTCGGAGAGCCGATCGAAGCTCGCCGCGGTGATCGTCCGCGCGGGATCGAGATCGCCGCCACGGGCCGACGACTGGTCGGCGGCGTCCGAGGCGGCGACCGGTGCACCGGCATCCCTGTCGGCGGGCACCGCCGTGGCCACCTCGGCCACGGGCTCGGGCTGCACGAGGCTCGGCTCGGGAACCGTCCCTGTGGACTCGACCACCTCGGGCAGTGTGACGGCTGCAACCTTCTCGGGCGTGGGCACCGACGCGTCCAGCGAATCCGCGGTTGCGAAGTCGTCGACCCAATCCAGGTCCAGGCCCTGCAGCTCCGGCGTCGAGGCGGCGCCCTGACGCAGCAGATCGGCGGGCAGGAGTCCGCGTTCGGCCCGGAACGGGAGTGCTTCGTCGCTGGCGCCGGCGAGCGAGAGGGCCACCGCGTCGATGCCCTCGACCACCTCTTCGACCCAGGTGCGCACACCACGTGCAACCACCTCGCGACGGCCGGCAGCGCCGTCGACCACCGCGGTCGCGGAACCGCGCACGACGATTCGCGTCTGAGCCTCCTCGAACTGGGCCATGGCGAAGGAGCCCAACGATCGCAGGCCCGTGGTGGACAGCTCCTCGAGCAGCTCGTCGATGCCTGCGCCGTTCACGACCAGGTCCCACAACACTTCGGCGAGCGCTGCGTTCAGCGGCTCGAACAGCGCGAGTGTCGAGTCGAAGACGATGCCTATGCCCTTACCGACACGAAAACTGGTGGTCACTCGCTACACCTCATCACATCTCGACTGCCGACAGCGACATCATCCTGGCACGCCGCTGATGAGGGCACCCGAGTCGCCGGGGGTCGTCGGCGGGGTCGGTGGCGCGGAGCCGGCCTCCAGCCCCGGGACGGTGGAGATCACCTCCACGCGAACGGCGTCGGGCGTGGGGGGAGGGAACGCCTGCCGTGGCACCGGTGCCGTGATCTCCGGATCGACGGCGACTCGAGGGCGCGGGCCCGTCACGTCGGGATCGTCGACCATGGCTTCGCTGACCAGATCCGACCGGCGGACATCGACCACGATGGCGGTGGCGTTGTCCGCGGCACGCCCTTCCAGCACCGCAGCGATCAGTGCCTGGGCCGCATCCAAGGGGTCGGCGTGAGCCGCGAGCACCGAGCCGATCGCGTCGAAGCCGAGCTCGCCCGACACCCCGTCGGAACACAACAGCAGCCGCAATCGATCAACCGCCGGCAACACGAAGAAGTCGCCGGCAACGACGTCCTCGATGCCGATCGCCCGAGTGACCACGTTGCGTTCCGGATGGGTGACGGCGGCATCGGCAGAGATCTCGCCGGAATCGACGAGCTCCTGCACGTGCGAGTGGTCACGCGTGAGCTGAGTGACCAGCCCGTCGCGCATCGAGTAGCACCGGGAGTCGCCCACGTTCACCACGACGATGGAGTCCTCGTCGGCGTTGCGCACGACGAACGCACCGACCAACGTCGATCCCATCCCGTGCTGCCCGGCGGTGTCGGCATGCGATCGCACGCTGGCGTTCGCAAGTTGGACCACCGATGCGATCGATTCGACGTCGGGTACTCCGTCGGCGAGCAGCGACTGCACCGCCTCGATCGTCAGTCTGCTGGCGACATCACCAGCCTGATGGCCGCCCATCCCATCGGCGACGACGAAGGCGCCCGGAGCCTCGAGGTAGGAGTCCTCGTTCAGCCGTCGAACCTTTCCCACATCGGAGACGGCACCCCAGGTGAGGTCGATTCCGTCGTGATGAGAAGAACGCGCAGCAGGGGTCACCACGGGACAGTTCTACTCCATCGGCACGGCGAGCGAGATGGGGAGTACTCCCCATGACCCGACGGTGACGGCCGCACCGGGTCCGCAGGAGATCCTCCGGAGCACCACCCTCGGCGTGGATGCCTGCACCGAGCGGTGCCGAGATGCTTCACTGAACGGGTGCAGTCGGAAGCAGTTCACCGGTGAGCGGGCTCGGCACTCGGGTCGCGCTGGTCGTGGCGTCACTGGCTGCCGGCACCGGGGCCTGGGTCGTCACGCAACGGCTGAGCAGCGAGGACTCGGCCTCCGGCACGGCACTGATGGCGGTCGACTACTACGGCTGCGGTGTCACCGACGCCACCACCGCCACGGGCGCAACATCGCAGGGTCAGCTCCACGCCGGTGACCGGGTGTGGCTGATCGGCGTCAGCGGCGATCGCTGGGCCGTCATCCGCAGGCCGGGTCGACCCGACCAGCCGGCCTGGCTGCCGATGGCGGCGGTGGCCACCGAGGCGAGGCGCGACGACCTGCCCGATCTGTCGTGCGCGGCAGCCGTCGCCGCGACCACCACGACCGCAACGCCCACTCCGGCAACCACATCGCCGGCATCGGTGCCGCCCTCCCCTCCCACGACGGTGGGGTTGGGGACCACCACCAGCTCGTCCACCTCCACCACGTCGACGACCACCACGCTGCTCACCGACACCATCCCGCCGACCGTGACGGTCACCGCCGACCGCGCCTACCTCTACGTGGCCACCGGCACCGCTCCGTGCAACGCCGAGACCACGTTGGAGGTGACCATCGTCGTCGCCGACCCCTCCGTCCCGCTCACGATCCGCTCGATCGTCGCCACCTGGGCCTCGCCCGCCGGGCCGCAGACGGCGAACCTCGCGCCGGTCGCCGGCAATCGGTTCGCGCTCTCGGTGCCCACCAACGGCCCGGCGACCGGCGAAACCCCGCTCACGCTCGCCGCTACCGGCTCCGATGGCGCGGGCAACGTC
>JBAVTH010000452.1:0-3123 GCA_049696035.1 Ilumatobacteraceae bacterium | reverse complement strand
CCCGGTGGGCGTCGGCTCGTTCGCCAGCGCACGCATCCTGGTGACGGCATGAGGTCGCGGGCTGCTCGAGCCGTTGTGGCGGTGTGTGCCGTCGCCGTGCTGGCGTCGTGCAAGACCACCTACGACGCCACCGCCGATACGGGGCCGAAGGTGGATGCCACCACCACCACGCTGCCCGACGGCACCGCCGCCGAGCTGCTACCGGTGATGCTGGCGGAGGTGAAGGGGTTGCCGCAGAAGGTGATGGATGCGTCCGGCGATGGCGCCGCGGCCACGCGCATCGAGCAGCTGTGGGCTGCCGTGAAGCCGGAGATCGAGGCTGCCCAGCCCGACCTCGTGCCCGACTTCGAGTTCGTCGTGCGCCGCTGTCGCGCCGCCGCCGACCGCAACCGGCCGGCCGACGCCGACCGCGCGTTCAAGAACCTCGACACCCTGGTGCAGGCCTATCTCGGCTGAGGCCCGTTCCTCACCCACACCGACCCGAGCAGACCGGTTACAGCATCGCCGCGGGGAGCGGCTTGGCGTGCACGACCGCGAGGCGCTTCGTGCTGCGGGTGAGCGCCACGTAGAGCGCACGCAGGCCCTGCTGCTCGCCGGCGACGATGTCGGCCGGCTCCACCACGACGACGCCGTCGAGCTCGAGGCCCTTGACGACGCTCACCGGCACCACCGTGATGCCCATCTCCAGGCCGCTGCGGGTGGCCTTGCCGTGCTCGATGCCGGCGGCGGCGAGTGCGTTCGACACCGCGTCGAACATGGCATCGGGCACGACGACCGCGATGTTGCCGTCGCCCACGTCGGCGTCGAGATCCTTGGTGGCGGCGACGACGGCGGTGAGCAGCTCGCCGTCGCCGACGTGCACGAACTCGGGTTGCTCGTCGCCGATGCGCACGCTGGTGGGGGCGCGCAGCGAGGTCGTGGCGGCCATCATCACCTTGTTGGCCAGCTCCATGATCTGGGCGGGGATGCGGTAGCCGACGCTGAGCCCGATCACCCGCGACTCGCGGGTGTCGGGCAGGTGCGTGAGGATGTCGTCCCAGTCGTCGGGCGCCAGCGCACCGGTGGCCTGGGCGATGTCACCGACCACCGTCATGCTGCCGTTCAACGAACGGCGCGAGACCATGCGCAGCTGCATCGGCGTGAGGTCCTGCACCTCGTCGACCACGATGTGGCCGTACGTGCGGATCTCGTCGGCTTCGTCGGGCTTGAGCGTGCCCTTCGCCGGCCGGGCGCCAAGGTAGCTGCGCGCCTCGTCGAGCACGGCCACGTCGTGTTCGGTCCAGCGCACGTCGGCCACGTCGGCCTTGCGGTCGCGGTACAGCGAGAGGTACTCCTGCTCGCTGAGATGCTTGGCCGCGGCCAGCTTCAGCAGCGCCTTGCTGCCGTAGAGGTCGTGCAGCAGCTGCGCCGGCGTGAGCACCGGCCACATCCGCTCGAGCGCGGCGCGCACCTCGGGCAACGACCGCACGGCTTCCTTCACCTGCGCGACGGTGGTCTCCTCGTCGTGCCAGCCGGCGGCCATCGCGGACCACACCTCGCCCTCCACCCAGCGGCGGGCGGCGTTGTGCTTGCGGAACCGGCGCTGGGCGGCGCGCACGATGCGGGCGGATTCCTCGGCGCGCAGGCGCACGTAACCGGTACGGAACGGCACCTTCAGGTCTTCGCGCAGAGGGCGCTCGCGGTCGGTGACGGCCTTGTCGACGACCAGGCTGATGCGCAGGTCGCCCTTCACCCGGGCGGCCAGCTGGTTGTCGGGCGGGTCGATCGCGTAGCGGGCCCACTGCACGTCGTGCACCAGATCCGCGAGCACCACCTGCTCGACGCCGGCCTCGCCCAACGAAGGCAGCACGCGCTCGATGTAGCGCAGGAAGACGCGGTTGGGGCCGATGACCAGCACGCCCTGGTCTTCCAGCGGGAAGCGGTAGGTGTAGAGCAGGTAGGCGGCACGGTGCAGCGCGACGACGGTCTTGCCGGTGCCGGGGCCGCCCTGCACCACCAGCACGCCGGCCTGTGGGCTGCGGATGATCTCGTCCTGCTCGCCCTGGATGGTGGCCACGATGTCGCCCAGCTGGCCGGTACGGCCCCGCTCCAGCGCGGCCAGCAGCGTGCTGTAGCCGCGGATGCCGTCGGGCCGGTCGCCGGCCCGCGTGCCCGGCACCTCGTCGTCCTCGGCGCCGATGCCCAGGTGGCCCTCGCCGAACAGTTCGTCCTCCAGGCCGAGCAGTTGGCGACCGTGCACGTGGAAGTGGCGGCGGCGCACCAGGCCCAGCGGGTCGCGGCCGGTGGCGCGGTAGAAGGGCTCGGCCACGGGGGCCCGCCAGTCGACCACCACCGGGTCGCTGTTCTCGTCGGCCACGGCCAGGCGGCCGATGTGGAAGCTCTCCACCTTTGCCTCGCCGTCGCCGTTCGACTCGCCGTTCGACTCGCCGTTCGTCTCGCCGGCGCGGTCGATGCGGCCGAACACGAGGGCGGCGTCGCCGAGATCCAGCTGAGTGAGCCGGTTGAACACGGCTTCGTCGAACACGTCGCGCTCGTAGCGGGCCTGGAAGGTGCCGCCCAGCTGGCCTTCGTGCAGCCCGCGCAGCTTCCACGCGTCGATCTTGCTCTGCTCGAGGCAGTGGTAGGCGAAGTCGATGAACGCCTGCTCAGTAGCGAGATCGGGGTGATGTTGCGACATGGGAGTTGTGGTTGCCACGCCCACGGGGCCCGGAAACGTGGTCGGAAAACTCTATCGGCCCCAGTCGTCGCGCCAACCGGGTCGACGGGCCGGCGGTTTCCGGGGCTGATTCGTCCCCGGTCCCGAGACAGCGGCCCCACCGGAACGATCCGGCCGGCTCCGTCCGCAGATCGGCGATGGGCAAGCCGACCAGCCGATCGCCGAGGGTGACGCGCCGACGATGAAGTCGCCACACCACCTTCGAGGCGGTCGCACACGACGACACCCCGCGTTGCCCGGGATCCAAGACAGCTGCTACCCAAACGCGACAGCGGCGCGAGCGACAATGTGACTCGTGGTGGCCAACTATTCCGAGCTCTCGTCGCCGAGCGAAACCGACCTGCGCCGCTCAGTGGCAGAGATGCACATCTCGCGACCACACAACGCCCGCTCCGCGTGCCACCTCG
>JBAVTH010000451.1:0-4555 GCA_049696035.1 Ilumatobacteraceae bacterium | reverse complement strand
CACGATCGGCGCCCCGGTGCGGTCGCAGTTCACCAGCGCATCGCGCTCGCAACCGAGCCGCTGGTGGAGCTGCTCCTCGAACAGCTCGACGGCCGGACGACCATACGTCTCGGTCAGGCAGGCAGGCAGCAGGTTGGTGAGGTAGGAGGCGTAGTTGAACCGATGGCCGGGGGGTTCGGCCAGCTCGACGAGGTGCTCGACGACGAAGTCGACGATGCCGCCCTGCGAAGGGTCGGCGAGCCCGTAGTAGCCGGCCACTTCCGCATAGCGCCAGTACATCGAATCGAGATCCTCGTAGTGCTCGTCGCACTTGATGCCCGTCGCCATGTCGAGCACGTGCTGCACGGTGACGTCGTTCCAGGCCGGCAGTGCGCGCAACGGTGTCAGGTAGGAGGAGAGCGGTAGGGCCGGGTCGATCCGACCCTCCGCGATGGCGATGCCCATCTGCATCGTCGTCAGGGTCTTGCTGACCGAGTGCAGGATGTGCCGGTCCGACGGCCGCAGCCCGTTGCGATAGGTCTCGTAGCGGACGCCGCCGCCGTGGAACACCAGCAGCCCGTCGGTGTACACGCGGCGGTCGAGGAACTGCGCCCCCGACATCGGCCGGCCGGTGAGCGGGTCGTCGAACGTCAACGCCTCGACATCGATCGGCGTGCCGTCCGGTAGGGGCAGCGCGGGCCCGCGACGTTCGAGCACGGCGGTCGGCATGCGCAGCTCCGACTCGACCTGGCCACGGCCCAGGAACTGCGGCGCGTCCCACGTGCGGGGCCCATAACCGAGATCGTCGGGGGCACTTCGACTCGGAGGAGCGATCCAACGCATGTGCAATAGTGTGGCACCGAACTAAACCTGGGGGTGTCGGATGAGGGGCAAGTCGAAGTCGATTGCCGCGGTTGTCGTCATGATGTCGGTTGCGATCGGCTGTAGCGGCAAGGAGCGCACGAGCACCACGAGCGCACCAACCCCAGCCGACACCGCGGCCCCCGGCGACACCGCCGCTCCGGGCGATACCACCGCCCCCGGCGACACGACCGCTGGTGGCGACACCACCGTGCCTGCCGAGCCGGCTGTCGAGCTCGCGACCACCACCGAGAAGGGCACCCAGCCCGTCGACAAGGTCACCTGGGCGGTGTATCGCGAGGTGGGCTCGCTCGATCCGATCTACGCCTTCGACTACCCGGAGAACACGGCGATCTCACTGCTCTGCGAGGGCCTGCTGAAGCAGAACCCGCTGGGCGAGGTCGTACCCGGCATCGCCGACGGGGAGTACCCCGACGACACCACGTTCGTGTTCACGATCAAGCCTGGCGTCACGTTCTGGAACGGTGATCCGGTCACCGCCGCCGACGTCGTCTACAGCCTCGAACGCCAGCGCAACCCCGATCTCGGCGGCTTCTACGGCGCGACCTTCGCCAGGGTCGATTCGATCACGGCGACTGCCGACGATGTGGTCACGATCAAGCTGACCGAGCCGGACTACTTCCTGTTGGGCGAGCTCGCGGCGACTCCGGGCTGGATCGTGCAGCAGCAGTACGTCGAGGCGGCGGGCGCCGACTTCGGCAACCCCACCGGCGGCACGATGTGCAGCGGCTCGTACAAGTTGGGCGATTGGGCCGTGGGCGAGCAGCTGTCCGTCGTTCGCAACGACAGCTACTGGGACACGTCCGTCAAGCCGCTGGTCGCCCAGATCGACATCGTCGGAGTCTCCGACTCGACGGCTCGGACCGCCGGCCTGCTGAGCGGCGACATCGACGGCACCTACCAGTTCGGTGCCCTCCCGACGATCGACCAGCTGCAGGGCGAGGTGTCGATCACCGACGGCGCGGGCTGGAACGTCGATGCGTTCATCGTCAGCAACGCCGACGGCGTGCTCGCCGACGCAAAGGTGCGCAACGCACTCTCGATGGCACTCGACCGCGCGTCGTACGTCGACAACGTGTACCACGGTCGGGCGACGATCCCGAAGTCGCTCGTGCCGCCCGGAACCTGGGGCTACAGCAGGGACACCTTCGCGGCTGCCTACGCGGCGCTCCCCGAGGTCACCCAGGACGTCGACGCAGCCAAGGCGCTGGTCGCCGATTCCGGTATCGACGGCAAGACACTGACGATCGGGTTCATCGGCGAAGACCCCGGCTCGACCGCCGAAGCCGCCATGTACCAGACAGCTGCAGAGGCAATCGGGCTGAAGGTCGAACTGAAGTCGGTGACGGCGGATCAGTACATCAACTTCTTCATCGATGCCGAGTTCCGCAAGAGCGTCGACGGGTTCTTCACCGTCAACTACGGCGACTACGCCGACCCCGCTGCGCTGATGGCCACCTTCTCGCTGCCCGACGGCTCGCAGAACTACTGGGGTTACAACAACCCCGATGTCGTCGCCGCCTTCGAAGCCGCTCGAGGTCTCGCCGACCCCGATGAACGTGCCGCCAAGGTCGCGGAGGCGCAGGCGATGATCATGCAGGACCTTCCCTGGATCCCGACGGTGTTCCCCACCAACACGCTCATCACCAACAAGAGCCTCACCGGCGCCGTGGCCTCGTTCGCCTACATGTTCGCCGCCTGGGCCAACGACCTCGGAGGGCGCGGCTAGTTCGATGAGTTGGCGCTTCATCGCGGTCCGCTGCGCGCGGCTGGTCGTCACGCTGCTGGTGTCCAGCTTCGTCATCTTCTCGTCGCTCTACCTCTCACCGGGCAATCCCATCGCCACGCTCTCCGGCGGCAAGTCGCTCTCGCCGCAGGCCGTCGCCACGCTCGAACAACGATTTCATCTCAACGACCCGTTCCTGACGCGCTACGTGAAGTGGCTCGGTGGCGTGCTGCACGGCGACTTCGGCATCTCCATCGCCTTGAGGTCGGAGGTGTCGTCGCTGATCGCCGCCCGCATCTGGACGACGCTGGCGCTGGTCGGCTACGCGTCGCTGCTCATCCTGGTCATCGGGATCGGTCTGGGTCTGCTGGGCGGCCTCAAGACGGGCTGGGTCGACACCGGTGTGCTGGCTGTGACCGCGATCTCCGCGGCCATCCCCGCCTTCGTGATGGCGATCAGCCTGTTGATGCTGTTCGTCGCGACGCTGGAGTGGTTTCCCGGCTTCGGTGACGGCGACGGTTTCCTCGACACGCTGTGGCACCTCACGCTGCCGGCCATCGCCCTCGCCGTCTCGTCGTTGGCGATCGTCGCCCGCATCACCCGCTCGGCGATCCGCGCCGAGTTGAACAGCGAGCACGTCGTCACCGCCGTCAGCAGGGGCATCCGCCGATCCGCGATCGTGCGCCGGCACGTGCTGCGCAATGCCGCCATCCCGATCATGACGGTCAGCGGTGTCACGATCGCGTCGATGTTCGCCGTTTCGGCCGTCGTGGAACGCGCGTTCACGATCAACGGCTTGGGTGCCTACCTGGTGAAGGCGGCCACCTCCAAGGACTTCGCCGTCGTGCAGGGCATCTCGCTGGTCATCGTCGCTGTGTTCGTCGTGATCAACACGCTGGTCGACGTGTTGTACGCAGTGCTCGATCCGCGCAGCCGCAGAGGCGGCACGCGGTGACCGCGGTGATCGCGCCGCGCCAGCGAGCGAGCCGGTTGACGGGCCTGTTCGCACCGCTTCGCCGCACCGGTCTGCTGGGCATCGTCTGCGCAGCCGTCATCACCATCTCGGCCATCCTGGCCGTCGTCGGCCCGTGGATCGCGCCGCACGACCCGGAGTCGGCGAACGGCGCCGACTCGTGGATCGGTTCCGTCCCCGGCCACCTGCTGGGCTTCGACGCCGTCGGCCGCGACCTGCTGTCACGGCTGCTCGCCGGCGCCCGCACCTCCATGCTGGGCCCGCTGATCGTCGTGCTGGCCAGCGTGATCTTCGGCACCGCCCTCGCCACCGTCTCGGCGTGGCGTGGCGGCAGGGTGGACACCGCGATCAGCTCGGTGATCGACATCGTCTTCGCCTTTCCAGGCATCCTGCTCGCCATCCTGGCCACCACCGCCCTCGGCGTCGGGCTCACCGCTGCGGTCGTGGCGCTCGCCATCGCGTACACGCCGTTCCTCGCTCGCGTGCTGCGCAGCGCGGCGCTGGTTGAGCGCGGGTTGCCGTACGTCGCCGCACTGGAGGTGCAGGGCGCCTCCTCGTTCACGATCTGCGTTCGGCACATCATCCCGAACCTGGCGCCCATCGTGGTTGCACAGGCCACCACGATCTTCGGCTACGCGATGGTCGACCTCGCCGCCATCTCGTTCCTCGGGCTCGGTGTACAACCCCCTGCGCCCGACTGGGGCGTGATGGTCAACGAGAACCAGTCGGGTGTGCTGCAGGGCTACTACCAGCCCTCGCTGGCGGCCGGGTTGTGCATCGTGCTCGTGGTGGTGGCGTTCAACATCCTGGGCGAGCGGCTGTACGAGCAGGCACAGGTGCGCAACCGATGAGCGGCACCGAATTGCCGGGCGGCAGCGGCCGGCCACCGCTGCTGGACGTCAGCGACCTGGTGGTGAAGCTGCCGGTGGAGGGGCAGCTGCGTACCGTGCTCGAAGGGATCAACCTGACGATCCATCACGGCGAATCGGTGGGGC
>JBAVTH010000450.1:0-5555 GCA_049696035.1 Ilumatobacteraceae bacterium | reverse complement strand
AACCCTGGCCCCGGCAACTACCACCTGCACTTCGAGATCCATCCGGCGGGTGGCAGCGCGGTCGACCCGTTGCCGCTGCTGAAGCCGGTGCCCGCCGCCTGCAAGGTCTTCGGGTGAGCACGGTCTTCGGATGAGCATTCCCGTTCCGCTCGACGATCTGGCTGCGACGCTGGCGGCATACCCGTGGGGCTACCTCGTCACCGTTGGCGACGAGGTACGGGCGCATCTGCTGGCGGTGCCCACCGACTTGCGCGACGGCGTGCTCCACGCCTCCGTCGGCCGCTCGACGCGCGCGAACCTCGCCGTCCGTCCTGAGGCGACCATGGTGTTCCCGCATCCGACGGCCGGCGGGTACAGCCTCCTCCTCGACGGCACGGCGCTGGTCACCGGCGACGCCGTCACGTTCACGCCGCTCCACGCCATCCTGCACCGCCCGGCGCTCACCGGCTGATGGGTCTCACGCGTCGCGCAGGTCGAGGCCGAAGGCAGCCTGGAAGCCGTCGTAGTACGTGTCGTCGTCGGCAGCGGCGCCCATCGCCGTCCACTGCTCGTCGGTGATCGCGGCCCGGCCGGCGATCATCTCCTGGGCTCCCCAGCTGACCGCATAGCGCAGCTGAGGCCGGTTGGTGGTGATCGCATGGTGGATGACCGTTGCGACTTCGAACGGATCGGTGGCGTGCGCCAACCCGGCGGCGTACATCTGGAACATGCGCCGGTAGGCGGCGTCGTAGGCGCCGGTGAGGTTGGGCATGTCGAGGTTCTTGGCGAAGATCGCGCTCTTGGTGACGCCCGGCTCGACGATGGCCACGCGCACGCCGAACGGGGCGACCTCTTGCGCCAGCTGCTCGCTGAGGCCCTCCAGCGCCCACTTCGAGGTCACGTAGGGGCTTTGGGCGAGCGCGGCGATGCGGCCGACCACCGAGGTGACGTTGATGATCGTGCCGCGGCCGCGCTGGCGCATGCCGGGCAGCACCGCCTGCAGGCAGCGAACCGCTCCGCACAGGTTCACGTTCATCACGTCGAGGTGCACGCTGGGCGGGCACTCCTCGACCACGGAGTTGCCGCCGATGCCGGCGTTGTTGACCAGCACGTCGACGACACCGCCGGTGGTGGCGAGGATCTCGCCGAAGCCGGCGCGCACCGACTCGTCCGAAGCGACATCCAGTTCGACCAGGTTCACCTCGACGCCGGCCTCGGCCGACATGGCCCGCAGTTTGCCGGCCTTGTCGAGGCTGCGGACCGTGCCGTAGACGACATGGCCCTGGGCTGCGAGGTGGATGGCGGTGGCGCGGCCGATGCCGCTGTTGGCGCCGGTGACGATGGCGATGCCGGGTGTGGACGAGTTGGTCATGACCGGCGATGGTAGGCGGTGCCCGCTCGGTGGCGGTGCGGTCGGCCACCTCAGGCTGCCGGATCGATGAGCTCGGTCGGGCCTCCGCCCGCCGCATCGCGCTCGCTGTTGTCGTCCTCCTCGCTGTCGTCGGGCCATTGTTCGGGCAGCGGCTCGAACTCGTCGAACCACACGGGGTCGGGGTCGCAACCGATTGCCAGGCTGCGCACCGTGTCGCCGTCGGTGAGGATGACATCCAGCAGCAGGAGGCCCTGGGCCATGTGCGCGCGGCGGAGTGCGTGGTAGCCGCGACGGTCGTGCTCCGTGGGCGGGCCGATGGGCACGTGCGGTTCCAGCACGATGCACATGGTCTGGCAGAACGGCGCCTCCACTCCCGGCAGGGCGGCCATGCCGATCAGCACGCCCACCTCGGCGGGTGGATCGAGCAACAAGGCGGTGACCCGCCGTCGTTCGTCGAGCAGCACCACCACCTCGTGGCGCGCCGGCAGGTCGAGCACCTCGGTGGCGAGCATCGCGGCCTCTCCGAAACCGGCGATGATGATCGGCTCATCGGGGTCGGGGTGGCAGATGCTCCACTGATGGTCGCCCGAATCCAGGCGAAGTGATGGATGGCCGCGGCGTGGGACGCGAAGGCGCGGGATGAACGGCATGGTTTCCTCCGAAGCGAGGAGTTGAGTTCCGGGGGGAAGCCGTTGTGTGCCGAGAGTACCGCCGACTCAGAGGAGTTGCGCCACGTGCGGCGCGATCTCCTCCGGTGTCACCATCGGGTTGAAGCGCTGCACCACGGCGCCGTCGCGGCCGATCAGGAACTTCTCGAAGTTCCAGGCGATGTCGGCGCCCTCCGTCTGGCTGCGCAGCCACTGGTAGAGCTCGCAGGCGCCGTCGCCGTTGACCTCGATCTTGGAGAACATCGGGAACGTCGCGCCGTACTTGGATGTGGCGAACTCGAGGATCTCTTCATCGGTGCCCGGTTCCTGCGCACCGAACTGGTTGCAGGGGAAGGCCAGCACGGAGAAGCCGGCGGCCGCGTTGTCGTCGTGGAGCGTACGCAGACCTGCGTACTGGCCGGTGAGGCCTCAAGCACTCGCGACGTTGACGATGAGGAGCACCTGGCCGCGATAGCCGCCCAGATCCACCTCTTCTCCGGTGATGGACCGCATGGTGAGGTCGTACATGTGTGTCATGGCGGCGACCCTACTGGCTGCGGTGACGCCATCGCTGCGCAGAGCGGCTGCCGAGCTCCAGCAGTGGCCAGGAGACGGCAATGAATGCGGCGGCGACCGCGTAGGCCCACAGCTCCGTCAGCGGCAGCTCGAACCAGCGGCGGCTCCACGGCATCACGAAGGCGAGACCGAAGAGGGTGATCATGGTCGCCACCAACGCGGTGCGCAGCTTGTTGAGCGGGCGCGCCACCCGGTAGAGGTTCATCAGCGCGACCGAGCCGGCGACCAGCACGGCCAACGTGCGGGCGTGATGGGCGTCGATCGACGCGTCGAGCTGAGCGATGGCGAACACCGCCATCGTGGCGCCGGCGATCACCACGCCCGCCGGCACCGCTTTGCCGAGCACACGTCGCAGGAAGCCCTCGCTCACTCGTTGGTCGTTGGGCTCGAGCGCGAGGAAGAACGACGGCACACCGATGGTGAACCAGCTGAGGATCGAGAGGTGGATCGGGCGCAGCGGGTACGCGAGCGCGAACACGCCGGTGAGGATGGACAGGATCACGGAGTAGGTGGTCTTGGCGAGAAAGAGGCTGGCCACGCGTTCGATGTTGTTGATGACTCGGCGGCCCTCGCCGACCACGGCAGGCAGTGCCGCGAAGTTCGAGTCCATCAACACCAGCTGTGCCACACCGCGGGTGGCTTCGCTGCCCGACGCCATGGCGACGCCGCAGTCGCTGTCCTTCAGCGCCAGCACGTCGTTGACGCCGTCGCCGGTCATCGCGACGGTGTGGCCGCGTGCCTGCAGCGCCTGCACCATGGCCCGCTTCTGGTGCGGGGTGACGCGGCCGAAGACCGTGCCGCTCTCGATCGCGTCGGCGAACGCTTCGCTGCCGTCGGGTGGCAGCGTCGTGGCGTTGACGTTGTCGGCCCAGTTGGCCAGGCCGGCGCGGCGGGCGACTGCACCGACGGTGACGTTGTTGTCGCCGCTGATCACCTTCACCGTGACGCCCTGGTCGGCGAAGTACTGCAGTGTCTCGGGCGCGTCCGCGCGCACGATGTCCTCCAGCAGCACGAGCGCCTCGGGGCGCACCACCGGCAGCGCCGGCTCGACACCGTCGACGAAGGCACCGTCCGTGGTGGCCAGCACGAGCACCCGTTGGCCGAGTGCTGCATGAGCCTCCACCTGCTCCTGCAGTGCGCCCGTGTAGGCGGTGGTGAGCACGTTCTCGGGCGCCCCGAGGATCCAGCTGCCATGGTCGGCGAAGCTCATCCCGCTCCACTTGCGGGCCGAGGAGAACGGCACTCGACCTGTGACGGCCCATGTCGTCGCTGGCGTCCCGAGGCTCGTGAAGTGGGAGTGGAGCGCCTTGGAGGTGGCGTTCGGGTCGGGGTCGAGCTGGGCGAGCGCGGCCAGCGCGGCGTCGATGATCACCGCGTCCTGCTCGTCGATCGGCTGTACTCCGGAGACGGCCAGGGCCCCTTCGGTGATGGTGCCGGTCTTGTCGGCGCAGAGCACATCCACCCGCGCCAGCACCTCGATGGCGGGCAGCTCCTGCACCAGGCACCGCTGGCGAGCCAGGCGCACGACGCCGACGGCGAAGGCCATGCTGGTGAGCAGCACCAGGCCCTCGGGCACCATTCCCACCAAGCCGGCGACGGTGCTGATGACGGAGGCCTGCCAGCTCTCGTCGCGGCGGAAGAACTGGCTGCTGGCCAGCAGCAGGCCGACCGGGATGATCATGTACCCGACCCACTTGACGATGCGGTTGACGTCGTTGCGCAGCGGCGAGTTGACGAGGGTGAAGCGGCGGGCCTCCTCGGCAAGCTTCACCGCGTAGTTCTCGGCGCCGACCTTGATGACGACCATGCGACCCGTGCCGGCCACCACCGCGCTGCCGCTGAGCACGTCGTCGCCGATCGACTTCACCACCGGATCGGCCTCGCCGGTGAGCAGCGACTCGTCGATCTCCAGGTTCTCGCTGGTGAGGATCGTGCCGTCGGCCACCACCTGAGCCCCGCCGCGGAGCTCGACCACGTCGTCCTGCACCAGTTCGTGCACCTTGAGCTCGGTGACGGTGCCATCGCGCACCACCTGTGCCCTCGGTGCGTTCACCACGCTCAGCTGGTCGAGCACCTTCTTCGCGCGCAGCTCCTGCACCACGCCGATGACGCTGTTGGCCACGATGACGCCGCCGAACAGCGCATCTTTGGGGCTGCCGGCCGCGAGCACCATGGCGGCGAGGATGCCGACCACCAGGTTGATCGGGGTGAGCACGTTGCCACGGATGATCTGGCCGACGGTGCGGGTGGGGGCCTCAGGGATGGAGTTGGTGAGACCGCGTGCGACTCGGTCGGCCACTTCGGTGGCGGACAGACCGGTCGCCGGATCGGTCGTTGTACCGGTCGACGCGCGAGTCACACACCGAAACTACCTCCGAGCCGGTCGGCCGGGCTCGTCTGGCTGCCGCCGGGACGCGTTCGGCGGGCGATCCGGTCAGTAGGCGGTGGTCCGGAACACCGGCTGGAACAGTTCCGTGCGCATGGCACACGCAGGCTGGGCCAGGCACTGATCGCACTTCGGTGCCGACATCTCCGGGCACCGGTGACGCATCTGGAAGAGGAACCAGTCGACGACGCCCATCTCACGGCCGCTCACCTCGGTGAGTGCGAGTACTGCATCGAACGTGGAGCGACGGATCGCCTCCTCCTCGTCGGGCTGCAGCACGCGTCGATCGATGAGGTTCTGACGAAGCGCAGCATCGTCGACCACGACGATGCCGGTGCGCAGGCTGGTGCGCTGCACGTGGTAGTCGACGATCGGTGGCGCGTCGTCGCCCTCCACCGTGGGCAGCCATGCCTCGGGCCGCTGGCGAAGGATGATCGCGAGCAGCGCCGACTTCTTGCGGAGCGGGTCTTCGCGATAGCCGCCGAGGTGGTCGAGCAGCCGGAGCAGGGAACGGACCGGGCGGCGGGTGCCGGCCGCGGCGGCGACGAGGCTGCCGGCGTCGAGGCCGAGGCCGATGAGGCTGTCGCCGTAGGAG
>JBAVTH010000449.1:0-4806 GCA_049696035.1 Ilumatobacteraceae bacterium | reverse complement strand
GTCTGCGGGTGGTGGAGGCGGTCGCGCGCGCCTTGAGCGACGACCGTGGCGAGCTGATCGCCGGCTTCCACCCACCGACGACGTGGCTGCGGCTGCTGCACTACCCGCCGCATCCGCCGGGAGCGCCCGACGACCTGTACGGCTCGGCGCCGCACTGCGACTTCGGCTTCGTGACGATCCTGGCGCAGCACGATGTCGGCGGGTTGCAGGTGATGAGCCCCGACGGCCAGTGGCTCGACGTGCCTCCCGTCGAGGGCGCCTTCGTGATGAACGTCGGCGAGATGCTGCACCGTTGGAGCAATGGCCGGTTGCGTTCCACACCGCACCGGGTGATCAACCGATCGGGCGTCGAGCGCTACTCCTGCCCGTTCTTCTTCGACCCACACGTGTCGACCACGATCGCACCGCTGGCCAGCTGCGTGGGCGACGCGGGGCCTCGGTTCGCGCCCACTCACTTCGGATCGTTCCTTCGTGCCGAACTGGAGGCCGGGTACGCTCGCCATGCGCGGCAACCGGACCTCGAGGGTGAGCGGACCTGACTTCGACGAGGCGTTCGTGCGAATGGCGAACGAGGTGAGCCGCAGCAGCTCCCGATCGAGCCGATCCCGCACACTGCCTCATGTCCCACGGCGTCCGTTCACAATCGCACGTGTCACGCGCTGACCTCGGTGTGATCCGGTCAGGCCGCGACACGTGCGATTGTGAACTGGTGTGGGTGGCGCGAGGGGCGAGGACGCGCTGCGAGCGGGCAACGCCGCGGGCTACCCCTGATCGCGGAGGCGGAAGCGCTGCACCTTGCCGGTGGCGGTCTTGGGGAGCGAGTCGATGAACACCACCGACCTGGGGTACTTGTAGGGAGCGATGGTGGCCTTCACGTGCTCCTGCAAGCGGGCGGCCGTCTCGTCGTTCGCGGGAACGCCGTCGCGCAGCACGACGTGGGCCTGGACGATCTGGGTGCGCGCTTCGTCGGCGACGCCGATGACCGCGCACTCGGCGACGTCGGGGTGGGCCAGCAGGCAGGCTTCCACCTCTGGACCGGCGATGTTGTAGCCGCTGGAGATGATCATGTCGTCGCTGCGGGCGGCGAAGTGGAAGTAGCCGTCGTCGTCTTGCACGAAGCTGTCACCGGTGAGGTTCCAGCCGTTGCGCACGTAGGAGCGCTGGCGCGTGTCGGCCAGGTAGCGGCAACCCGTGGGGCCTTTCACCGCCAGCAGGCCGATGGTGCCGCGCGGCACTTCCTGCAGGTTGTCGTCGACCACGATCGCTCGGTAGCCGCCCACCGGTTTGCCGGTGCACGCGGCCAGGGAGTCGCCGAAGCGGTTGGTGATGAAGATGTGCAGCATCTCGGTTGCGCCGATGCCATCGAGCATGGGCTTGCCGGTCTTCGCCATCCACGCGTCGTACACCGGCGCGGGCAGCGTCTCGCCGGCGGAGACCGCGGCGCGCAACGACGACAGGTCGGCGCCCTCCTCCATCGCAGCCAGCATCGCCCGGTAGGCGGTCGGGGCGGTGAAGCAGACGGTGGCCCGGTACTCCTGGATGATCTGGATGAGGTTCGGTGGTGACGCGTTCTCCAGCAGCGTGGCCGCGGCGCCGAAGCGCAGGGGGAACACGGCCAGGCCGCCGAGACCGAACGTGAACGCCAGTGGCGGCGAGCCGACGAACACGTCGTCGGGAGTGACCTGCAGCACCTCCTTGGCGTAGCCGTCGGCGATGATCAGCAGGTCGCGGTGGAAGTGCATCGTGGCCTTCGCCTCGCCGGTGGTGCCACTGGTGAAGCCGAGCAGTGCCACGTCGTCGCGGCCGGTCTGCACCGCCTGGTACCTCACGGGCTTGTGCAGTGCCACGCGGTCCAGCTCGGCGTCGTGGTTGGCGGTGCCGTCGAAGCCGACCACCTTCTGCAGGAACCCGCTGTCCTTCGCGCAGGCGACCATCTCGTCCATCAACCGCGTGTCGCACAGCGCGAGCGTGATCTCGGCCTTGTCGACGATCTTGCCCAGCTCGCCGGCGCGCAGCATGGGCATGGTGTTCACCACGACCGCACCCGCTTTCGTGGCGGCCAACCAGCAGGCCACCATCGCCGGGTTGTTGGCCGAGCGGATCAGCACCCGGTTGCCGGGCTGCACTCCGTAGTCGTCGACCAGCGCGTGGGCCAGCCGGTTCGTCCAGTCGGTGAGCTCCTTGTACGTGCGCCGGCGGCCGTTTCCGATCAGTGCGGTGTGGTCGCCGAAGCCCTGCTCGACCATCCGGTCGGTCAGCTCCACGGCGGCATTCAGGTGGTCGGGGTAGGTGAAGTCGTCCAGCAGCAACTCGGGCCACTGGTCGGTGGGCGGCAGGTTGTCGCGGCTGAACGTGTCGACGTGGGCGGTGGGGCCGAGCGGGTTCACGGTGCGGGCACCTCCGGAACGACTGCTGTCGCTTCGATCTCCACCTTCGCCCGCGCCTCCATCAGTGCCACCACCTGCACCATCGCCATCGCGGGGTAGTGGCCGCCGATCACGTCGCGATAGGCCGCGCCGAGCGCCTTGAGGCTGCCGAGGTACTCGTCGCGACTGGTGATGTACCACGTCATTCGCACCAGGTGCTCGGGCCCGGCGCCGCCTTCGGCGAGGATCTCGACGATGTTGCGCATGCACTGACGGGCCTGGTCGACGAAGTCGTCGCTCTCGAACTGCTGCTGCCCGTTCCACCCGATGGTGCCACCGAGGTACAGCGTGCGGCCGGTGGCGGCGATCCCGTTGGCGTAGCCGCGGGCGGGCTTCCACCCAGCGGGGTCGAGCATCTCGTGCGGTGTGGTTGACATTCCTGCTCCTTCGTCGGTCAGTCGCCCTGGAACACGGGCTTCTCGCGGGCGACGAACGCGTGGTAAGCGCGCTCGAAATCGGCGGTCTGCATGCAGATCGCCTGTGCCTGGGCTTCGGCTTCGATGGCCTGCTCGAGGCCCATGTTCCACTCCTGGTTCAGCTGGGTCTTGGTGATGCCGTGGGCGAAGGTCGGGCCGGCGGCGAGGCGGGTGGCCAGCATCATCGCCTGCGCCTCCAGCTCGTCGGCCGGGTGCAGCGCGTTGAAGAAGCCCCACCGCTCGCCCTCGGCCGCGGTCATCGAACGCCCGGTGTAGAGCAGCTCGGCGGCGCGGCCCTGGCCGATGAGGCGCGGCAGGATCGCGCATGCACCCATGTCGCAGCCGGCCAGGCCGACGCGAGTGAACAGGAACGCGGTGCTGGCTTCGGGCGTTGCGAGCCGCAGGTCGGCGGCCATCGCCACGATGGCGCCCGCACCCACGCACACTCCGTCGATGGCGGCGATGATCGGTTTGCCGCACCCGATCATCGCCTTCACCAGGTCGCCGGTCATGCGGGTGAACTGCAACAGCTGCTTCATCTCCATGCCGACGAGCGGGCCGATGATCTCGTGCACGTCACCCCCGGAGCAGAAGTTGCCTCCGTTGGATGCGAACACGATCACGTCGATGTCGTCGGCATACGGCAGCGCACGGAACGTGTCGCGCAGCTCGGCGTAGCTCTCGAACGTCAACGGGTTCTTGCGTTCCGGCCGGTTGAGCCGGATGGTGGCGATGCGGTCCGCCGCATCCCACTGGAAGTGCTGTGGTTGCAGGCCTGTCATGGCGGTCATGCGGTGTCCTTCGTCGTTGCCGGCTGCATCCGCTGCAGCAGGGCTTCCAATTGGGTGAGGTCGGTTGCCGACAGGCCGGCGAACAGCTCGTCGACGCGCACCTCGTGATCGGCCGCCAACCGTTCGAAGTGCCGCCGGCCGTTCGCGGTGAGGGCGACGTGCACGATGCGCCGGTCGCTGCCGGACTGCGCGCGGGCCACGAACCCGTCGGCCTCCAACCGATCGACCACGGTGGTGGTGTTGCCGTTGGAGACGAGCAGCCGGCGTGACAGCTCGCTCATCGTCAGCGGCTCGCCCGCGCGGTGCAGCGCGGCGAGCACGTCGAAGCGGGGGAGCGTGGTGTCGTGTTCGGTGCGCAGGAACTCGCGCAGCTCGGCCTCTGCCATGCGGGTGACCCGCAGCAGCCGGATCCACAGCTTCAGTCGCTGCTTGGAGAGTGGCTCGGTCACAGCTCACCACCTGCGATGGCGATGGCCTGCCCGGTGATCGCGTCGCTGCCCGGGCCGCACAACCAGAGCGCGGCGGCGGTGACTTCGGCGGGGTCGATGAGCCGGCCCTGTGGGTTCGTTGGGGTCAGTGAGGACAGCGCTGCGTCGGGCGTGCGGCCGGTCGTCGCGACGATGTTGGCGATCGTTCGCTGGGTCATCTCCGTGTCGAGGTAGCCGGGGCACAGGGCGTTGGCGGTGACCCCGGTTGCGGCCAGCTCCGCGGCCACGGCGCGGGTGAGGCCGACGGCGCCGTGCTTGGCCGCGGTGTACGCGGCGACGTAGGGGTAGCCCTTCAACCCGGCGGTGGAGGCGATGGTGATCAGCCGTCCCCACTCGCGATTGCGCAGTTGGCGGGCACCCTCGCGCAGCGTGAGGAAGGTGCCGGTGAGGTTCACGTCGATCAGTTGTTGCCACATGGCCAGGGAGGTGCGGGTGAACGGAGCGCTGTCGGCCGTGCCGGCGTTGGCGACCACGATGTCGATCGCGCCGGCCTCGGCGAACAGCCTCGTCACGTCGGCCTCCACGGTCACGTCGGCGACCACGACTGCGGCTCCTGTCGTCGCCGCGATCGCGTCCAAGGGTTCGCGCCGGCGACCGGCGACCACCACCGTCGCACCCGCGGCCGCGAACCCGCGTGCGAGGTCGGCGCCCAAGCCGGTGCCGCCGCCGGTGATCAGCACACGCC
>JBAVTH010000448.1:0-3308 GCA_049696035.1 Ilumatobacteraceae bacterium | reverse complement strand
CACTGAGGTGGTGGCTGGAGAACAGCACGGTGGCGCCGTTGTCGGCGAGGCGGCCGATCATCTCGCGGATCTCGCGGATCTCGCCGGGGTCGAGGCCGTTGGTGGGCTCGTCGAGCACCAGCAGCTCCGGCTGGTTGAGCAGCGCGCGGGCGAAGCCGAGCCGTTGCTTCATGCCCTGGGAGTACGTCTTCACCTTCCGGTCGATCGCGTCGTCGAGGCCGGCGATGCCCAGCGCCGTCTCCAGATCGGCGTCGCGCATGTTGCCGCCGCCGGCCTCCCAGAAGAGGCGCAGGTTGCGCATGCCCGACAGGTGCGGCACGAAGCACGCCTGCTCGATGATCACGCCCACGTTCGTCAGCTGGTGGCAGCCGGCCGACACCGGCTCGCCGAACAGGCTGGCGGTGCCCTTCGTGGGCTGCTGCAACCCCATCAGCATTCGCAGGGTGGTGCTCTTGCCGGCGCCGTTGGGGCCCAGCAGGCCGTACACCTGCCCGCGTTCCACGGAGAAGGTGAGGTCGTCGACGGCAACCACCGCGCCGAAGTGCTTGGCGAGCCCGTCCACCTCCACCACGAGTTCCGGCATGCGTGCCCACTTCCAGTTGCACCGGCGAGCTGCGGCCCGCCGGGCGAGCATAGGCACCGTTGCCGCTGCGCGGCCCCGGTGCACGGTGTGAATCAGGTGAGTACCACGACGGCTGCGGTCGTGGCCGGACGCATGTCCACGCCGGGAAGGGGCTTTGTGCCCGTGACCGGTGCGCCGGGAGAGCGCACACTGCACCCGTGAACCTATTCCCCGATGGTGACCGCGTGGACGGGCTGCGCGGCCGCAGCCTGCTGACCACCCATGACTGGTCGGCCGCCGACCTCGACGCCCTGCTGGCGGTGGCCGCCCGCCTGGAGGCGCTCGATCGCGCCGGTGCATCCACCGCCTTCCTGCCCAACGAGCTCGCCTATGCGATGTTCTTCGACAACTCGACGCGCACGAAATCGGCTTGGGCCGGTGCGGCCGCCCGGCTGGGCATGCAGCCGGTGATCGTCGACGGTTCCTCCACACAGGTGTCGCACGGCGAGACCGCCGAGGAGACCGGCGCGATGCTGGGCATGAACGCCCACGCGCTGGGCGTGCGCCACGACCTGATCCTGGGCGAGGGCAACAGCTTCATGCGCGATGTGCTGCGCGGCATCACCGACTACCTGGTGGCCAGCAACGACTCGCGGGTGGTGCCAGTGGTCAACCTGCAGTGCGACGTCGATCACCCCACCCAGTCGCTGGCCGACCTGATGTGGCTGCGCGAGCACTTCGGTGGCTCCGTCGAGGGTCGCAAGATCACCATGTCGTGGGCCTACTCGCCGAGCTACGCGAAGCCGTTGTCGGTGCCCCAGGGCATCGTCAGCCTGCTCACCCGTTTCGGCGCGCACGTCACCCTCGCCCACCCGGAGGGCTACGAGTTGCTGGCGGAACCGATGCAATGGGCCGCCGACGGCGCTGCCGAGTCGGGCGGCTCGTTCCGGGTCACGCACGACATGGACGACGCCTTCGCCGGAGCCGAGGCCGTGTACCCGAAGTCGTGGGGGCCGCATGCGTTGATGGCCGAACGGGTGGCCGCCAACCGTGCCGGCGACAAGGCCGCGATGAGCGACATCGAGGGCCGCGCGCTGGCGCACAACGCCCAGTACCGCGACTGGATCTGCGACGAACGGCGAATGGCGCTCACCGGCACCGGTGGGGCCGGCGATGCGCTCTACCTGCACTGCCTTCCCGCCGACATCGGTGCCGAAGTCAGCCCCGGGGTGATGGACCGGTTCCGCGTGGCCGTCGCCCAGGAGGCGAACAAGAAGGTCTACGTGATCATGGCGATGCTGGCTGCTGCCAAGGTGCCCGACCTGGCGCACCGGCTCGCACTCGGAAACGACTGAACTCAAGAATGACTGAACGAGGTTCTCGATGAACGAACTGGACACACTCGACGTGACTGCGCTCGATCGCAGGGTTGCCGAACTGGCCGAGCGCTATCGCCCGCTGGCCGTGGCGATCCTGAAGGAGGTGATCCGCATCCCGGCCGACCAGGTGGATCTCGCCGTCGACGAGGGCGGCGACCCCAGCAGCGGCCTGTCGAACCACGAAGGCTCGCGGCTCGAGTTCCTGCGCACGACGATCATCGACATCGGCGCCGTGCACCATGCCGACGACGTCTGGTTCGACGACTACGGCAACCTGGTCTGGACCGTGACCAATGCGTTCGACGAGATGCCGCCCGACCACAAGCGAGTCGTCTACTTCGACGGTCACTCCGACACCGTGCAGGCGCTGCGCGACCAGTGGCGCGACAAGCTGAGCGGCGCGGTCGACCCGTACCTCGGGCTGGTCGCCGGTTCGGTGCTCGACGAAGCCGCACTGCGCGACCAACTGGGCTACGTGCCGCCGACGGCGGAGTTCGAGCACCTCGTCTTCGGCCGTGGCTCGGCCGACCAGTTGGCCGGTGTGGTGGCCGAGGTCGTCGCCACCAAGATCCTGCTCGAATTGCGCGACGAGGGTGCATTGCGCGGCTGCATCGTGCGCGCCTATGCCACCGCTGCCGAGGAGGACAACGACGGCGGCGGGCCGCGCCACCTCATCGAGCACGTGCTGCCGGGTGCTGCGCCGGAACTGATCCCCGATGTCGTGGTGCTCACCGAAGGCACCGGCGACGCGGTGAAGGGTGCGCTCGGCATCTACCGCGGCCAGCGCGGGCGGATGCAGATCGAAGTCGTCGTCACCGGCCGCTCGTGCCACGGTTCGATGCCGGCCCAGGGCCTCAACCCGCTCGAGTACGGCGGGGCGATCCTGGCCGAGGCGGCCTCGCGGCACGCCAAGGGCGAGGGCATGCTCGACCACCCGTTCATCGGTCGTGGAACGCGGACGGCCTCGTGGTCGTCGCTCGACACGCCGAGCGACTGTGCGGTGCCCGATCGGTTCACGTTCCGCTTCGACCGGCGACTGACGGTGGGGGAGACGCCGGAGCAGGCGCTCGGCGAGATCGAATCCCTCGACGCCGTGGCCGCCGCCCGCGCCGCCGGCCTGACCGTGGACATCTCGGTGCCCCGGTACTCGCAGCGCACCTGGCGCGGCTACCAGGTGGACAACGCCCAGATCTACCCCGGCTGGATCACACCCGACGACCACCCCGCGATCCGCGCGGCGGTCGATTCCTATGAACGTGTCGTCAGCCCGTTCGTCGTCGAGCCCGAGGGGGGCGCGACGGCGGGCGCGCTGCGCGCGGCGCCGCGGGTGGACAAGTGGATCTTCTCCACCGACGGTGTCGGCTTCC
>JBAVTH010000447.1:0-21894 GCA_049696035.1 Ilumatobacteraceae bacterium | reverse complement strand
CAAACACTTGAAGGGTGCGCCCACCGTCGAGATCAACGCGACGATCGTGGCAATGGCTGCTGCAGCCTTCACAGCTGAAGTGGAGTGCTTCATGTTCTTCACCTCCACTTCCGCGGAGCGGCCACGGAGACCGCCAGGAGCACCATCGGCGCGATTCGGTACAAGGTGAGCCTTGCCTGCTGTCGCATGGGAATCTTCCTCCTGCAACGGCGGTGTCCCGCTCTTCCCGACACCGAGTGTGTCGCCTTCATCGCCGTGCGGTGATATTTCTAACGGAACACCGATTCTGTTGAAAAGGCTCGGCCCTTCAAGAGTGTTGCAAGAAATCGTCAAGTGCCGAGCGCGAAAGCCCTGGTGGCAGCGCATGACCCCTGTTCCCACGGCTGCGTCGGACGTGCCCGTCCGTCAACGTCCGCTCGCTCACCGCGTTGCTCGAGCACTCAGCGGATTTCTGGAGTTCGGCAGATTCTTCAGTTTTCGCCGCCGCTGGCGGAGACAGCGCGCAGCGCCCACCGCCCACCGCCCGCCGCGCGTAGGGTGAGCAACGTTCCTGCGCCGAGGAGAAGCGTCGTGGCCGAGGAGATGATCGATCGCAGGTTGCCGTCGCGTACGGCCGGCGAACGCGACATGCTGCGCGGCTGGCTTGACTTCCACCGCGCGACGTTCGCCCGCAAGCTGCAGGGGCTGTCGCCCGCGCAACTGGCACTGCGCTCGGCCGAGCCGTCGGAGATGTCGCTGCTGGGCCTGCTGCAGCACCACGCCGAGGGCGAGCGGTACATGTTCGGCTGCGTCTTCCGTGCCGAGGCCGATGTGCCGTACTTCGGCGACGTCGACTTCGGCGACCTCACCGGCGCGGACGATGTGGTGGTGGCCACATCATGGGCGACATGGCACCAGGCCTGCGAACGCAGCCGGGCGATCGAAGCCGCGGCGGCGTTGGACGACATGAGCGCCGCCGCCGGCCCGTGGGAGGACGAGCCGGTCTCGTTGCGCTGGCTGATGGTGCATGTGATCGAGGAGTACGCCCGCCACAACGGCCACGCCGACCTGCTGCGCGAACGGATCGACGGCAACTCAGGCTGGTGACGCGGTCGCGACGGATACGCTGAGGCTCCCGTTCCACGGGCGCATAGCTCAGTTGGTTAGAGCGCTGCCCTTACAAGGCAGATGTCGGGGGTTCGAGTCCCTCTGCGCCCACTCGCTGCACTTCGTTGGCGCTCTTCTGGGCTGGGTCGTGATGGCTGGCGTAGTCTGTGGCCCGATGAGCGCCTCCGTGATCGAGACCGAAGAAGCGCTGACACCGACCGTCGACGTGCCGATGCTGCCAGCGGGCGGCTCCGAGGCCGGGGCAGCGCCCAGCGGCCGAGCGATCCGGCTCGGTGGGACGAGCTACCCCGTGGTCCTGCCCAAGATCCGCGACCCTCGGCTGCACGTGGCCGCGGTCGTCATCACGCTGCACGTCCTCGGGCAGGTCGGCCTGCACTTCCGCGTCAGCGTGCCGCAGATCCTCGCGGCGATCCTCACCAGCGCGGTCCTCGGCGTCGCCGAAACCTTCCATCGCACCCGCACGTTCGTGTGGCCGGCCAGTGCGATGCTCACCGGCAGCGGCATCGCACTCATCCTGCGCGTGCCGGGCACGCCGCAGGGCGACCACTGGACCACGTACAAGTGGTACATGTTCGCCGGCGTCGCGGCCTTCTCGCTGCTGACGAAGCACCTGATCCGGTATCGCGGCTCGCACCTGTTCAACCCGTCGAACGTCGGGCTGGTCGTCACCTTCCTGGTGCTCGGCAGCACGCGGGCCGAACCACTCGACTTCTGGTGGGCGCCGTTGAACGGCTGGATGATCACGGCCTACGCGGTGATCCTGGTGGGTGGGTCACTGATCACGCACCGGCTGCGCCTGCTCGCCGTGGGGGTCACGTTCTGGCTGGCCTTCGCTGCGGGCATCGGGCTGCTCGCGGCCACGGGTCATTGCATCACCGCCCGGTGGGCGTTCACGCCGGTGTGCGGGTTCGACTTCTGGCGAGTCGTCGTCACCTCGCCGGAGGTGCTGATCTTCCTGTACTTCATGATCACCGACCCCAAGACGGTGCCCACCGGGCGCGTCGGCAGGGTGCTGTTCGGCCTGCTGGTGGCAGGAACGTCCCTGCTGCTGATGGCGCCGCAGACCACCGAGTTCGGCACCAAGGTGGCGCTGCTCGGCAGCCTGGTGCTCGTCTGCGCGGCGCGCCCCGTGCTGGACCGGTTGGTCCCCGCGCCGGGGGCGCCCGACGATCGACTGCGCTGGTTCACCGGCCCCGCCGTCGCCGTGGGTGGCGGTGCAGCAGGGTTGCTCCGTCGCACCGTCCGGCCGGTGGTGGCCGTCGTGGCCGTGCTCGCCGTCGGAGCAGGCGTCGTCGGCGCCGCCAGCACGGCACCCGCCACGCTCGTCGCCTCCACCGCCGACATCCTCGGGCGCGTGCCCCACGACGTCAACCCGGACACCTTTCCGACGATCTCCGTCGAGCAGGGCGTCCTCGACTGGAACCACGAGATCTCCGGCGCCGGCGCGCAGCAGATCGTGCTGACGCTGGCCGAGAACCTCGAGCTCGAGACCCAGGCCCTCCTCCGGCGTGATGCGAGCATCTTGGAAGTGGTCGATCACGGCGACCGGCTGGAGGAGATGCAGGGCAGGCTCCGCGATGCGGAGACGAGCGGCGTCACCGTGGTCGAGCGCTACCAGATCGACGACGTGCACGTGACGCTGCTCGTGCCCTTCGGCCGGCAGGATGGCCTCAGCCTGGGTCTCGAGTCGCGAGGCACCGTGACCACCGAGACCTACGACGCCGCCGGCCACCTCCAGTCGCACACATCGTCTCCCTTGGCCGCCACGTTCGTGCTCCGCAGGGCTACCGGCGCACGCTGGCTCAACGTCTCCGAGCTCCCGCTGGGCGACGGCAGCTGAAGTGAGGCGTCGGCGCCCTGGGTGGAGGGCCATCGCAGCGCTGCTCGTGATCAGCGCGGCCACCGTCACCGTTGTCGTGTGGCAAACCTCCGGGTCCGAGCCGGCCTCCGCAGCGGGCGACGCACCCCACTTCGTGAACGACACGTCTGCGGCCGGCATCGACCATGCCTACACCGGCGACATCGCGTTCTTCGTCGGCGGCGGCGTGGCAGCGTTCGACTGCGACGACGACGGGCGCGACGAGCTCTTCTTCGCCGGCGGCAGCGGGCCGGCAGCGCTCTACCACAACGACAGCCCGGTGGGCGGCGAGCTCCGCTTCAGCAGGCGCCCCTCGCCGGTGACCGATCTCACCGAGGTCACCGGTGCCTACCCGCTCGATGTCGACAGCGACGGGCTGGAGGACCTCTCCGTGCTGCGTCGCGGCAGCAACGTGCTGTTGCGCGGGCTGGGCGACTGTCGTTTCGAGGACGCCGGCCAGCAGCTGGGCATCGATGGCGGCGACGACTGGACCGTCGGCTTCAGCGCGACGTGGGAGGGTTCGAACGCACTGCCGACGCTGGCGTACGGCAGCTACCTGGTGCCCGACGGCGACGGTGTGGGCTGCGGCGACAGCCGGCTGCTGCGACCCGACACGGCGGGCGACCGCTACGCGGCACCGATCGCACTCACGCCCGGCTACTGCTCGTTGTCGGTGCTGTTCAGCGATTGGAGCGGCTCGGGTCTACGCGACCTGCGGATGGCCAACGATCGCAACTACTACCTCGACGGCGAGGAGCAGCTGTGGCGGATCGCGCCAGGTGAGGCGCCGCGGCAGTACACGGAGGCCGACGGATGGCAACCGCTGCACATCTGGGGCATGGGCATCGCCAGCCAGGACCTCACCGGCGACGGCCGCCCCGAGGTGTTCCTCACCAGCCAGGGTGACAACAAGTTGCAGACGCTCGTGGATGCCACGGCGCAGCCCACCTACCGCGACATGGCGCTCGCCAGCGGCGTCACCGTGCAACGCCCCTACACCGGCGGCGACGTGCTGCCGTCGACGGCGTGGCACCCGGAGTTCGAGGACGTGAACAACGACGGGTTCGTCGACCTGTTCGTCAGCAAGGGAAACGTGGAGGCGCAGGTCGACTACGCCGCCCGCGACCCCAGCAACTTGCTCATCGGTCGGGCCGACGGCACGTTCGCGGAGGGCGCGGAGGCGGCAGGCATCGTGTCCTTCGATCGGGCACGAGGGGCTGCGCTCGTCGACCTCAACCTGGACGGCATGCTCGATCTCGTGGTGGTGCACCGCGAAGCGAACGTGGCGCTGTGGCGCAACGTTGGAAGCGGCGACGCCGCGCAGGCTGAGCAGATGGGCCACTGGCTGGCGGTTCGTCTCCAGCAGCCTGCACCGAACGTCGACGCGATCGGCGCCTGGCTCGACGTGCGCGTCGATGGGCGTACCGTCGTGCGCGAGGTGACGATCGGAGGCGGCCATGCCGGCGGGAAGATCGGCTGGATCCATGCCGGGCTCGGCGACGCCGAGAGCGCTGATGTGCGGGTGCGATGGCCCGACGGCGAAGTGGGGCCGTGGATGACAGTCGCCGCCGACCAGTTCGTGTCGGTGGAACGAGGAGCGGCCGAACCGCAGCCATGGGTGCCCGGCGGTTGAGACGCGCTTGAAATGGCATAGACGCTGCCACTAGTTTGCCGCCACTCGCATCCGCACGAAGGGCCGCCCCATGTCGAACGACGCCACACCACGACTCATCTCCGACATGCGCGGCGTGCGCTACGGGGAGGTGCTCACCGTGTACCTGCGCGACGGCGGGCTGCACGCCGAGGTGTACGGCACCCAGATGCTCAACGACTGCCCGCAGGAGCTGTGGGAGACGCTCGATCCGGCAGCGATCGCCGCGGAGATGGGTGCCGCGATGGTGAAGCTGAACGGCCCGCGCCACTGGGTGCTCGACGGCCTCGGTACCAAGGTGGCAGTCGTCGAGCCGATCTTCCACGACTTCAACGGCATCATGATGCGCCGCATCGCCACGGTCGACGTCGGCGCCGATGCAGCACCGCGAACCTACGCCGAACGCCATGCGAACCGAGGAGCGGTCTTCTTCTTCGACGCCGGCAAGCCGGTGTACGAGCTGGTGAACCCCGACGGGAAGGCGTACGTGATGCAGGCCTACTGCATCGGTGTCGACCCGACGATCAACCAGGAGAACCTCGACTCGCTCGGCCAGCGGCTGGCGCTGCCCGACGGCTGGACGTACCGCACCCGAATCCTCGACGAGGAGCTGGTGGTGGACACCAGTGCGTCGCTCGCGACGGTCGTGCAGGACGAGCTGGAGAACACCTACACCCTGCCCTACTGAGGCGGCCGCGCTCTGCGCCGCGCCGTCTCGTCCGCCCGAGCAGCGTTCCAAGCGAATGCGTCTGCGAGGATGAGTGCCATCACCCGACCCGGAGGTTGACCAACAATGAGCAGTGACACCGACGCACTTCCTGTCACCGCACCAGTGCTCGACTGGGCCAGCGATTACGACATCTTCGACCCGCAGTACGTCTCGGATCCGTTCGGCATCTGGGACGAGCTCCGCCGCACCTGCCCGATGGCCCACACCGATCGGTGGGGTGGCTCGTGGTTGCCCACCCGCTACGCCGACGTCTACGAGATCGCTCACGACATCGAGACGTTCCCCTCGGGCAACGGCATCAGCGTGGTGCCGCTCATCGAGCCCGGCACGGGCGCGGACAACGGAGCGCAGCAGGCGCCGGTGCTCACTGCCGGCGTCCCACCGATCAGCGCCGACCCGCCGCTGCACACCTGGACGCGCCGCCTGGTGCTGCCCACGATGAGCCCGGCGCGCGTGGCCGAGTACGAGATCTTCACCCGCGAGCTGTGCAAGCGATTGGTGGACGACGTGGTGGCCCGCGGCGAGGGTGATGCCGCCGCCGAGTACGCGCAGCAGATCCCCGTGCGCGTGATCGGCCACATCCTCGGCGTGCCCGACGACATGTCGGCAACGTTCACCGAGTGGGTGCGCGACGTGCTCGAGTTCGCGCACGACCCGGAGCGCCGCCGCCGCGGCGTCATGGGCATCATCAACTACGTGCAGGGCGCCATCGCCGAGCGCAAGGCCCAGCCCAAGGACGACTTCATCACCGAGCTGCTGCAGTCGGAGCACGACGGCGAACCCGTCAGCGATGCGGTGGTGATGGGCATGTGCGCCCTGCTGCTGATCGCCGGCATCGACACCACGTGGTCGTCGATCGGTTCCACGATGTGGCACCTGGCCACCCATCCGGAGGACCGTCGCCGTCTGGTGGCCGAACCCGAGCTGATGCCCACCGCCATCGAGGAGTTCCTGCGTGCGTACGCGCCGGTGACGATGGCGAGGCGGATGATCGAGGACAAGGAGTACAAGGGCTGCCCGATGAAGGCCGGCGAGCGCGTGCTGATGAACTTCCCCGGCGCCAACCGCGACCCCGAGGTGTTCCCCGACGCCGACAAGGTGATCCTCGACCGTCAGCAGAACCGTCACCTCGCGTTCGGTGCCGGCATCCACCGCTGCGCCGGCAGCAACCTGGCTCGCATGGAGCTGAGGGTCGCGGTGGAGGAGTGGCTTGCCCGCATTCCCGAGTTCGAGGTCATCGACCCCGCGACGGTGACGTGGGCAGGCGGCCAGGTGCGCGGTCCTCGCTCGGTGCGCGTCAGCGTCGGCTGACGCTTCACCGACGGCGGCTCAGCCCGCCAGCACTCCTCGGGCGATGACCGTTCGTTGGATCTCCGACGCGCCCTCGTAGATGCGCAGGATCCGCGCGTCGCGCACGTGCCGTTCCAGCGGCATCTCGCGGCTGAAGCCATACCCACCGTGCAGCTGCAGAGCGGTGTCGGTGACGAACGCCACCATCTCCGTGGCGTGCAGCTTCGCCATGGCGCTGAACTGGGTGAACGGCAGGCCCGCGCTACGGAGTGCCACCGCCTGCAGCGCCAAGCCCCACGACGCCTCCAACTGCAGCCGCATGTCGGCGAGCATGAACTGCACCGCCTGCTTGGTAGCCAGTGCCTCGCCGGCGATCAGCCGCTGCTGTACCCACTCGGTGGCCTCCGCCAGCGCCGCCTCGGCAAGGCCGATCGCGGTGGCGGCCACGTCGAGGCGGCTGTTGTCGAGCACCCGCATGGCCGTGCGGAATCCGGTGCCCTCGTCGCCCAGACGGTTGGCGGCCGGCACGACGACATCGTCGAACGACACCTCGAACGCATGCGCCGATCGAATGCCCATCAGCTTCTCCGGTTTCGACACGGAGAGCCCCGGGCTGTTGCGTTCGACGACGAAGGCGCTCACGCCACGAGCGCCCGCGTTCGGGTCGGTCTTCGCGAACACGACGACGAACGTCGCCTCGGCGGCGTTGGAGATGAAGTGCTTGACGCCGGAGATGCGATAGGTGTCGCCGTCGCGCACTGCGACCGTGCGCAGGTCGGCCGGGTGTGAACCGCCGCGGGGCTCGGTGAGCGCGAACGCCGCCAGCCATTCGCCGCTGGCGGCAAGCGGCAACCACTGCCGGCGCTGCTCGTCGTTCCCACCGATGAGCACTGCATCCGTGCCCAGGTAGTGGGCCCCGATCATCGATGAGGTGGCCGCGCATGCCTTGGAGATCTCGATCAGCGAGAGCAGCATCGCCGCATACGAGACGCCGGGCCCGCCGAACGCCTCGGGGATGTTCATGCCCATCACGCCGAGCTCGGCCAACCCGCGCACGTGGACGGTGCACGAGGCCTCTGTCTCGTCGAGCTCCGCGGCCATTGGTGCGAGCACCTCGGCGGCGAAGCGGGCGACGACCTCGGCGATGGTGTAGTCGTCGTCGGTGGTGCCGAGTCGTTGCATGTCAGGCCTCCTGATGATGGGTGGGTACGCCGAAGGCGCCGAGCGCTCCCAGCTCGGCGATGCGTGCCGCGCCGGCGCCCAGCAGCCCTTCGAGCACGGCGTGTGTGTGCTCGCCCAGTCCGGGTGCCCGCTCGACACGGTTCGGCGCGGAGCCGTTGAACTGCACCGGCTGAGACGGCAATCGCAAGCCGGGGAGTCGCTCGTCGTCGACGGGCTGCAGCAGCCCGCGCGAGATCGACTGCGGTGATTCGAGCGCCTGCTCGATGTTCCAGATCGGCGCCGACGGCACGCCCGCGGCTTCCAACCGGGCGACGGCCTCATCGGCGTGGAGGCCGGATGCCCACGATTCGATCGCTTCGCGCAGCACGGCCTCGTGGTGGGTGCGGTCGGCGTCGGTGACGAACCGTGGGTCGCTAGCGAGCTCGGAACGACTGATCGCGACGGTGAAGGTCTCGAACAGCTTGTTGTTGAGCACCGCCACCGCGAAGTGCCCGGTGCCGGCCCGGTACACGCCGAATGGCGCCGACAGCGGATGCCGGTTGCCCACGCGCCGTGCCGGGGTGCCGGTGAACAGGTAGCGGGCGGTGGAGGTGGTGAGGAACGACAGCGTGGTGTCGAACATCGCCACGTCGACGTGCTGGCCGCGCCCCGTCCGCTGTGCCTGGTGCACGGCGGCGAGCGTCGCCCATGAGGCGAACAGGCCCGCCACCACGTCGGAGACCGCTTCGCCGACGAGCGTGGGCGGGCCGGCGGGGTCGCCCGTTGCCTCCATCAGGCCGCTCATCGCCTGCACCACGATGTCGTAGGCGGGGCGGTGGGCCAGCGGTCCGGTTTGGCCGAAGCCCGAGATGCTGACCACCACCAGCTTCGGGTTCGCTGCCATCAGCGCGTCGGCGCCGATGCCCAGCCGTTCGGCCACGCCCGGCCGGAAGTTCTCCACGACCACGTCGCACGTCGCTGCCAGTTCCAGCACGAGGTGCTGAGCGGCGGCGTTCTTCAGGTCGAGGACGATGCTCTGCTTGTTGCGGTTCATCACCGTGAACAGAGCGCTCTCGCCCTCGCGCATCGGGCCGATGGCACGGTAGTCGTCGCCCCCAGGAGGCTCCACCTTGATCACCTCGGCGCCGAGGTCGCCGAGCAAGGCCGTCGACAAGGGGCCGGCGAGGACACGGGTGAAGTCGAGCACCCGCAGCCCTGCGAGCGGCAGTTCGGGCACGGCAGCGGCGGCCGTCTCGGCGTTGGTCATCGTCGAATCGTGTGCTGGAACACCATCAACAGCAAGCATGAAGAAGTGATGGATAGCATTCGATTCGATGATGCACTGCACGTTCCGTCAGCTCGAGTACTTCGCGGCGGCCGCTCAACACGGGGGTGCGTCACGTGCTGCCGCGGCGATGCACGTCTCGCAGCCGTCGATCTCCAAGGCGATCGCCGAGTTGGAGGCGCTGTGGGGCGAGCAGCTGTTCGTACGGCTTCCGGCGAAGGGATTGGAGCTCACGCCTGCAGGCGCCGACCGACAACGGCAGGTGCGCCTGCTGCTGGCCCAGGCGCAAGGGCTCGGTGCCCCGTCCGCCGGCGGTCTCGGCGGGCTGCTACGGGTGGGGTGCCTGTCCACGCTGGGGCCGCGGTACGTGCCCGAGATGCTCGCTCGCATGGCGACGGAGTTCCCCGCCATCGAGGTGCGGCTGCAGGAGAGCGACACCGAGACGCTGCTCACCATGCTGGAGCGAGGTGCGCTCGACGTGGCGTTGCTCTACGACCTCGGTCTGGCGCGCAAGGTGCAGCACGAGCCCATCGCCGAGCTGTGGCCCTACGCGTTGTTGCCCGCCGGGCATCGACTCGCTCGCAAGCGCAACGTTGCCTTGTCCGACCTGGCGCAGGAGCCGTTCGTGCTCATCAACCTGCCCGGCAGTCGCGAGTACTTCCTCTCGCTGTTCCGCGCCGAGGGCGTCGAGCCGCAGGTGGTGCGCGAAACCGCGTCGCTGGAGATGGTCCGTGGCCTGGTGGCCAACGGGTTGGGTGTTTCGGTGCTCACCACGAGACCGGTGCATGACGTGGCCGAGGATGGCCGCCAGCTGGTGACCCGGCCGTTGAGATCGCCGGTGCGTCAGCAGTGGGTGGTGCTCGCACAACCGTTGGGTGGCAGCGCTCAGCCCGACCTGGCGGCAGCGTTCGGGCGGGCGGCGCGGGCGGTGCTCGCCCCGCGCCACGCCGACTGAGGCTGCTCAGCCGATGTCGCGGCGCTCCAACGCCAACATGCCGATGCCGCCCAGCGCGCCCGCGGCCAGCAGCAGGACGGCCACCGGTGCCAGCTCGAAGGGCGCCGCGGGGATGGCCGGAACGTGTTGGAACGGCGAGAGGTCGAGCACCCATTGGGGAAGGTCGAGGATGCCTTGCAGCAGGCCCACGACGGCAACGAACGTGACGAATCCCCATGCGAGCAGCGACCACTTCGGCGCCAGACCGTAGAGCGCCGTCGTCACGCCGGCCATGACCATCATCGCCGGCACCATCGCGAGCGCGGCGCCGAGCATGCGGGGGATCTGCCCCCAGTCGCCGGTGACGGCCGCGAACCCGCCACCCATGGCGATGCCGGTCGCGCTCATCACCACCACCGTGCCGCCGATTGCCAGCAGCAGGTGGCTGGCCATCCACGCCCGCCTCGAGGTGGGCGTGGTGAGGACCAGGTCGGCGTGAACCGCCGTCTCCTCCGTGCGCATGCGCAGCACGGCGGAGACGGTCAGCCCGGTGGCCAGCAGGGCCATGATCAGGACGCTGCTGGCGAGAAAGGCGTCGGTGATCGAGCCGCCACCGAGCATTGTGAGGAAGTCGGCCATGTCGGGGTTGTTCTCCAGGATCGACTCCGCCTGATCGGCAACGATGCCGTAGAAGAAGCCGAGCAGCGCCATGCCGATCGCCCAACCGATGACGGTGGGTCGATGCAGACGGGTGGCGAGCGCGACGGGGCTGGAGAAGCCCGGCAGGGCCTCGGCGCGGCCGGGTCGCTGGCCCACCATCCCGGCGCCGAGGTCGCGACGAGTCTCCATCGTGACGGCCACAGCTACCCCGCCGACCGAGGCCACCAGCGGCAGCAGCAGCACCCACCAGCGCTCGTTGGCGAAGGCGCGAATGGCCTGAGCCCAGCCGATGGGTGAGGCCCACGACAGGGTGCCGTCGCCGACGTCGCCCACCGCTCGTAACACGAAGGCGACGGCGATCATGCCGGCACCGAGCGCGATCGCCGCGCGAGCGCCGGCGGTGATCTGGGCAGCGACTGCGGCGATGGCGGCGAACACCGCCCCGGCACCGGTGATCGCACAGGCGAACGCCATCGAACCGACGAGTGGAAGGCCGGTGGCGGCGAACGCGATCACGGCGCTCGCGGCGACGAGCAGGTTCGCGATCAGAGTGCCCGCCAGCGCCGCCGCCAGCTGGGCGTGCCGGCCCACCGGCGCGGAGCGGACCAGTTCGGCTCGCTCGCTCTCCTCCTCGGCTCGAGTGTGTCGGACCACCATGAACACGCTCATCAAGGCGACGGCGATGATGGTCCAGATGCCCGTCTCGTTCATCGTCACCGTCCCGAGCGTGGGATGATCGAGGCCGTACCCAGGGCCGGACTGGACGATCAACGCAGCGTTGTCCTGCACCAGGCGGCCGTACTGGACGTACTCGGCGGGGGTGCGGTACAACCCGTCGATGCTCTTGGCGCTGACGACCAACAGCCCGACGATGCCGCCGATCCAGCACAGCATGCGCACTCGGTCGCGGCGCAGCACCAGCCGGGTGAGCTCGGCGGCACCGGCGAACGGCGCCGCTCGGTACGGCGTCGGGCTCATCGCACCACAGCCGTTGGTGGGGCCGGGGTGACTGCCTGCGCCAGATCGTCGCCGTAGTGCCGCAGGAACAGCTCTTCGAGAGTGGGCGGGCGACTGACGAGGGAGTGGATGCCGAAGCTCGACACGTGCCGGATGGCCGCGTCGAGCGCACTGCCGTCGACGTCGAAGTGCACATGACCGACGTCGACCTTGATGTTGTGCACCCCCGCCAACTCCTCCAGGCCCGCCAGCGGCCGATCGGTGGCGACGGTGACGCTGGTGCGCGTGAGGTAGCGCAGCTCCTCCAACGTTCCCTGCTGCACTGCCCGGCCCTGACGGATGATGGTGACGCGGTCGCACAGCCGCTCCACCTCCGCCAGGATGTGACTGGACAGCAACACCGTGCGGCCTTCTGCCGCCGCCTCGAGGATGCAGTCCTGGAACACCGACTCCATCAGCGGGTCGAGACCCGACGTCGGTTCGTCCAGTACGAACAGTTCGGCATCGGAGGCCAACGCCGCGATGAGGGCGACCTTCTGGCGGTTGCCCTTCGAGTACGTACGGCTCTTCTTGCGCGGGTCGAGAGCGAGCCGTTCGACGAGATCGTTGCGCTTGCGCACGTCGACCCTGCCGCGAAGCCTCGCCAGCAGGTCGATGATCTCACCGCCGGAGAGGTTGGGCCAGAGGTTCACGTCGCCGGGCACGTACGCCAGCCGCCGGTGCAGCCCGACTGCGTCGTGCCACGGATCGCCGCCCAGCAGACGCGCTTCGCCACTGTCGGGGCGCAACAACCCGAGCAGGACACGAATGGTGACCGTCTTGCCGGCGCCGTTGGGGCCGAGGAACCCGTGCACTTCGCCGGTGGCCACCTCGAGATCGAGCTCGTCGAGCGCCTTGGTCGTGCCGAAGGTCTTCACCAACTGGTGGATCGTGATCGCGTTCGACATGTGCGCTCCTTCTCGCCGGCTCGCCGGCTTTGGGCTAGGTCTCCAGGTACTCCTTCAGCCGCCGCTGGGCGTCGTCGCCGAAGAGGATGTGGGCCACCTCGTCGAGCCCAGTGCTGTCGCGGATGACTGCATCGCTGACCACCTGCTCGATCTTCGAGCGGCGCCGCATGAAGTCCTCCAGCTTGGTGATCATCTCGGTGCTGGCCGCCAGATGCAGTTCCACCCTCAGGTAGTCGGCGTTCTCCATGATGTCCTCACCCATGCGCGGGTCGTCGCGGATGGCCTCCAGCATCGAGAAGGCGCGGCGGCCATAGCGGCGCCACAGGCGATCGCTGAGCGGCTCGACATCCGGTTTCGAACGCAGGGAGTCGATCTTCATCAGCCGAGCCTGCCGGTAGAACTCGCTGCGGGTGGCTTTCGCCGGCTCGCCGTACCAGTTCTTCAAGTCGTTCTCCAGCGGGACGCCCAACGACTCGACGGCCTCGGCCACCTCTTCGCCCACGTTGAGGCAGTCGGTGAGCTTGCCGCCGAAGATGGTGACCAGCCGCGCCCGTCGGTCGGTTTCGATCGCATGCTTCCGGCTGAGTGACGTCCAGTCGACATCGCGCTGGTCGGCGCCGCCGGTGTTCACGACCAGCGGGCGGACTCCGGACCGCTCGGCGATGACGTCGGCGGCCGTGAGCGGCGTGTCGAGGTCGAGACGGGCGTTGATCTGGGCGAGCAGGAACTTCCGATCGTCGTCGTCGACCTCCGTGAACGGCTCGTCGATGCGGGTGTCGGTGGTGCCGATCACCGATCGGGAGCCCATCGGGATCACGTAGAACAGACGCTGCGTGTCGTCGAAGAAGGCCAGCACGCGCTGATGATCGTCAGTGGTGAGGCGGGGCACCACCAGGTGGATCCCTTTGGAGTAGACGATCCGGTGTTCGGTACGCGTGCCCCAGCTGCTGTTGAGCTGATCGACGAACGGACCGGCAGCGTTGACGAGCACCTTTGCCGACGAGCTGAACTCCTCGCCGCTGTCGACATCGCGCAGTTGCACTGCCCAACGATCACCGTGCCGCTCGGCCGACACCAGTTCCACGTAGTTCGCCGCGGTCGCCCCTGCATCGAGTGCGGAGCGAACGAACGAGAAGACGAATCGACAGTCGTTGTCGATCAGGTAGGCGTCGCGGTACTCGATGCCGCCGCGCACGTTGGTGGTGTTGATCACCGGCTCCTCCTCGCGGATCTTCTCCGTGCTGAGCAACCGCGGGTAGCGAGTGCCGAACTGGCCGATGATCCAGTAGCCCAACGCACCCAACGCTGCGAACCACGGCGGGTAGGGGGACGCCTTGTCGAGGCTGGCGAGGAAGCTGATCTCCTTGATGTTGTCGGGGTAGGCCTTCATCAGCCGGTTGCGCGAGCGGCACAGCTTGAAGACGAGCGGGAACTCGTAGTGCTCGAGGTACTTGAACCCGCCCCACACCAGGTTCGACGACTCCTGGCTGGTGAAGTGGCCGAAATCGCCGCGGTCGATGAGTGCGACCGACGCGCCTCGGCCGGCCAGCGCGGCGGACGTGACCGCGCCGTTGATGCCACCGCCGACCACCAGCACGTCGAAGAAGCCGTCGCGCAAGGTGTCGATGTGAGTGCGACGAGAAGCCATGCTCTCAGTTTGCCGCGTTCTGCACCGGAGCGTCAGCTCAGTCTTGTGGCCAGTTCTGCGCCACGGCCAGCAGGTCGTCGCGCATGTCCGGGTGACCGATTCCGGCAAGGGCGACGGCTCGCTCGCGAATCGTTCGGCCCAACAACTCGGCAGCTCCGTACTCGGTGATGACGATGTCGACCTGATGGCGAGGTGTGCTGACAACCGAACCCGAGGGCAGCTTGGGCATGATGCGCGACACGAGCTCGCCGTTGACCAGCGACGACGACGGCACACAGACCAGGCTGCGCCCGTCGGCGGACAGCCCGGGGCCGCTGACGAAGTCCTCGTGGCCGCCGATGCCGGAGAACTGCTTGCCGCTGATCGTGTCGGCGACGACCTGCCCGGCGAGGTCGATCGCCAGCGCACCGTTGATGGTGACCATGTGCCGGTTCTGCGCGATGAGCTCGGGCGAGTTGACCACCTTCACGGGCAGGAAGCGCACCTCCCTGTTCTCGTGGAGCCACTCGTACAGCTCGGGTATGCCGGCAGCGAAGGTCGTGATCGAGAAGCCGTCGTAGATGCTGCCGCGATGGTTGGTGACCTTGCCTGCCTTGTGCAGCATCATGAGACCGGTGGTGAACATCTCCGAGTGCACGCCGAAGTCGCCCAACGGCCCCTCCGAGAGCAGCTTGGCCACCTGACTGGGGATGCCGCCGATACCGGTCTGCAGGGTGCAGCCGCTGTGGATGTAGGCCATCGCGTGCTCGGCGATCGCCACCTCCACCGATGTCGGCGGGGCATCCGGCAAGTTGAGCGGTTCGCGATCGCTCTGCACGAGGAAGTCGATCTCGTCGACGTGCAGGCGGTGCTCGTGCTCGCCGGCTCCGTACGTGCGCGGGTAGTGCGGACTGACCTCCACGATCAGAATGCGTTCGGGGTCGGCGGCGGCCCGGTGGAACTCGTCGACCGAGGCGCCGGCGTGCACGCTGAGGCTGACCCATCCGTCGACCGGGGGAGCGGCCGCCGTTGCCATCACCCGCGGGTTGAGGTGGTGCAGCACCGGCTCGAACCTGCGGAAGTCGGCCGGCACGAAGTCGATCGATGCGCCGGCGTCGCGGAGGAACCGCTCGGCGGGCCCGAAGAAGCCGCTGCGGTAGTGCACGTTGGGGTGCATGAACAGCTGGTAGAGGTCTGGCAGCAGCGCTCCGAACACCTCCAACCGTTCGAAATCGGTGCGCTCGCCGAGCGCATGCAGGAACCCGCCGGGCACGCCAGGCCCGAGTGGCACAGCCAACATGTCGACAGGCCGGATGGCCGCGACCGCTTCGCTCATCTCACGGAACATGCCGTCACTGTGGCGACAACGGGCAACACCTGTCCAGTGACCAACGGCCCGAAGCGGGCACGTCGGATGGCTGTTCGGAGGCAAGGGAGCGCTGCTGCTGCACACTGTCGGTATGCCCGACGTTCGCCTCCGCCCCGTCCAGCGCGACGACCTGTCGTGGATGGTGGCGATGGCCGCCGACAAGGACGCCGTCGGTGAGCACAACTGGTGCGGCCCTCCCGACCCCGACGAGCTGCTCGGGCGTCTGCACCACCAGTTCCAGTGCGACGGCTTCCTCGACCGCCGTGGCGGGCGCCTGGTGGTGGAAGTCGACGGCGAGCCGATCGGCGACGTCTCGTGGCGACCCGCGCAATGGGGGCCGTCGGAGGGCAGCGTGTGCCCGTCCATCGGGATCGCGTTGCTGCCGCGCTTTCGCGGCGCGGGCCACGGCACGATCGCGCAGCGGCTGCTCGTCGACCTGCTGTTTCGCGAGTACGGCGTGCACCGCGTGCAGAGCGACACCGCCGCCGACAACCCCGCCGAGCAGCGTGCGCTGGAGAAGGCCGGCTTCACGTGCGAAGGAGTCGTCCGCCAGGCAGAAGAGCGCGACGGCCGGTACCACGATCACGTGCTCTACGGCATCCTGCGGGCGGAGTGGCTGGCGACGCAGCCCTGAGCGCAGGTTCGAGGCCGAGCCGTTCTCAGGCCGTCGGGGCCTGGATGCGGAACCGATGGCCGTCGGGGTCCTGGACGATGGCCACCTTCGTGCCCCAGTGGCTTTCGACGTAGGGACTCACCACGTACACGTCGGGGAGCGGTTCGTCGGGCGTGGCTCCCAGGTAGAGCTCGACGGCGAGGGGATCTTCCAGCGACTGTTCGGCAAGGAACACGGTGGTCCCGCCATCGGGGTGCCGAAGTGCGCCCGAGCGGTGGCCGGTGTCGTACTGCAACTCGAAGCCGAGCGCGTGCCAGAACGCAAGCGCTGCGGCCCAGTCGTGCGTCTCCACGTAGACGTGATCGAAGCCGGTTGTCATCGTGTCGTCGCCTCCTGTTGTGCCGCTGGGCCGCGGCGCCCGGACACTGTACGCGGCGCATCGTCCAGCAGTTTCGCCGTGCCGTGCGCGGCGCCTGCGCGGCTCGGATAACGTGCTCGTTTGAGTACCGCCAGGTGGGCGGCTCGTAGTAAATGAGGTACAGCAATGACAACCGGCACCGTGAAGTTCTTCAATGCGCAAAAGGGTTACGGGTTCATCTCGCGAGAAGGCGGTGCCGACGTGTTCGTGCACTTCTCCAACATCGAGGGGTCGGGCTACCGCTCGCTCGAAGAGGGCCAGCAGGTCGAGTTCGAGATCGGCCAGGGCCGCAAGGGCGATGAAGCCTTGAAGGTCCGCGCGGTCTGAATCGCTTGTGCTGCGGCTGGGTTCAGCCGTGGCGCCACAACTGCAACGGTGTGAGGTCGCGTGGCCCTGTGAAGGGAAGCGCGACCTCATCGCCGCGCCTGCCGGCGGACTGATACGCGGCCAACGTCACCTGCAGCACCTCGCGCCCGAAGGTCGCGCTCATCACCGGTTCACGACCTGCCGCCGTGTCGGCGACGATGGCGCGCAGTTGGGCGGCGTAGCCCAGCTGCTCCAGTTCCGGTACGTGGCCGCTCGCCGGCGGAAGCGACACCTCGTCGCCGTTCAGCTCGAGCACACGGGTGGGCAGCAGCTCGGCGCGCACGACCCCGCTGGCGCCGGCTACCTGGGCGTCCCACATCGGCTCCGGTCCTGCCTGCCAGCTGACCACCACCCGGGCGATCAGCCCGGAGCGATAGCGCAACGCGACCTCTGCGTGCTCGTCGCTGTCGTGGCCGTCGCCACCGCGCAGCGTTGCACTCACTGCCACCGGCCGGCCCTCGCCGGCAGCGTTGGCGACGAGCAGGGCGATGGCGAGCGGATGCACGCCCAGATCGAACAGCACCCCACCACCCCAGTCGTCGGAGGTGAACTCGCCCCAGGTGGGCAGGCCTTGCAGCGTGCGCACCTCCAGGTGGGTGAGGGGGCCGACCCGCGGCGTGAGCGCGATCATGCGTTGCACGATGGGGGCGTACGCCAGGTTCTCGCCGTACAGCAGGCGGCCGTTGTTGCGTGAAGCGGCCGCCACGATGAGGTCGGCTTCGGCAAGCGTGCGGCACAGAGGCTTCTCCAGGAGTACGGCGGCGCCTGCGTCGAGGAGTCGGATGGCATCGCCGGCGTGGCACTCCGGCGGCGTTGCCACGACCACGATCTCGGCGTCGCCTGGAAGCTCGGCGTAGGTGACGGGACGCGATCCGAAGGTGTCGGCGATCTGAGCGGCACGCTGCGGCGTTCGCGACGCGACGGCGACCAGGTCGTGGCCCAGTTGTCGGGCAGTGGCGGCGTGGGCCATCGAGACCCAGCCCGCCCCGCACAGCGCGATCCTGCTCATGGAGCGATGCCGATGGTCACTTGCCGGCGAGGGCAGCGACGACCGGGGCGAACTTCTCGACGTCCTCGGCGCCGACGATGACGTACGAGAAGCCCCACCGCTCGCGGCGCTCCAGCAGGCGCTCGGTGAGCTCGGCCGGCGAACCGATGAGGGCGAACGGCGAGCTGAGCAACATCTCCTCGCCGACGCCGAGCATGCCGGCGAGCCGGCTGCGGGCGCCGGCGCCATCGTCGGTGACGTTCACCAGGAAGGCGCGGATGTTCAGCTCGATGTCTGCGAGACGATCGCCGGCGGCGGCCTTCACGATCGCGAGCTTCTCGTCGACGGCTGCAGCCGTCATGTGCTCGAAGGCCTCGGGCCCCACGACACCGGCGTGCATGCTGGGGTTGATGCCCACGATGTCGGCCTCGCGGGCGGCGATGCCGAGCACGCGCTTGCCGCCGCCGCCGATGAGCACCGGCACCTTGGCCTGGGTGGGCTTGGGCAGGCCGTCGTAGTTGGTGATGGTGTAGTGCGTGCCGGAGTGCGAGAAGGCGCCTGGCCGCAGGCACTGCTGGATGATGGCGAGGCCCTCGACGAACCGATCGATGCGTACGCCGGGCGTGTCGTAGTGGATTCCGAGCTGTTCGTAGTCGCTGATCATCCAACCAGCGCCGAGACCGATCTCGACGCGGCCGTCGCTGAGCAGATCCATCGTGGCCAGTTCCTTGGCCAGCACCACCGGGTGCTTGTAGTCGTTGTCGAACACCAGCGCGCACACGCGCAGTTCGGTGGTGGCGTCGGCGGCGGTCATCATGGCCGGCACCGGTGCCAGCTGGTCGCCGAAGTGGTCGGGCATGGTCAGCACCGCGTAGCCGTGGCCCTCGGCCTGCTGGGCGAGCGAGACCCACTCGGTGCGAGTAGTGGCGTTGGAGGCCTGGATGCCGAAGCGGAAGGGGCGAAGCGTCATGCGACGCACCGTACAGGGTGCGGGTGATGCCTGTCCGTGCCGTGCTCCAACTAGCGTGGCAACGTCGTGCACAGACTCGCCTGGCCCCTCCGTTTCGTCGCCGTCATCCTCGCCGGCGCGCTGCTCACCACCGGCGTCGTGCTGGCCGTCGCCCCCCGCTTGTGGAGAATCGCCAACGCCCACGAAGAGATGCCCGTGTCACTGCCGGAGTTCGAACCGCTCTCGCAACGCACCCTGGTGTACGACGTGTACAACAACGTCATCGCCGTGTACGAGCGCGAGAACAGCCAGCCGATCAGGCTCGACCAGGTGCCCACCGGTGTGGTCGACGCCATGCTGGCGGTGGAGGACAACGAGTTCTACCTGCACCACGGCGTCAACCTGCGCGGGTTCTTCCGCGCGCTGCTCTCCAACTTCGCCAGCGATGCGCCCACCCAGGGCGCCAGCACGATCACCCAGCAGGTCGTGAAGAACGAGTTCCTCGCCGGCTTGCCTCGCGACGGGCGCTACAAAGCGTTGCAGGCCCACTACGCCACGATGCTCGAGAAGAAGATGACGAAGGACGACATCCTCGAGCGGTACCTCAACACCGTCTACTTCGGGAACAACGCCTACGGGCTGCAGGCCGCGGCCGAGGTGTACTTCGGGAAGAACGTCGGCGACCTCACGATGGTCGAGGGCGGGTTCCTTGCCGGGCTCGTCCGTTCACCGTCGGGCTACGACCCGATCCGCAACCTGGAGCAGTCGCACCGGCGGTTCGTGCAGGTCGTCGACCGGCTGCAGACCGTCGGGCTGGTGACACAGGCCGAGGCCGTCGACCTGGCCGAGAACTGGCCGATCCCGGAGCGCGTCCGCACGATCCCCACGTTCAGCACCGTGCCCACCTACTTCACGCTGGCGTTGCGCGACTACTTGCTGACCAGGTCCAACATCCTCGGCGCCACCGAGCAGGAGCGGGCCACGCTGCTGTACCGCGGTGGCCTCCGCATCCACACCACGCTCGACCCGTTCCTGCAGGTGCAGGCGGAAGCAGCCCGCAACATCCTCCCCAACTCCGACGTCGGCTTCGACGCGGCGGTCATCGCACTCGACACCGCCAGCGGCGCGATCCGGGTGATGGTCGGAGGTCGCGGGCTGCGCCCCGACGTCCCCGGTGGCGAGGTGAACATGACCTTGGTGCCACGCCAGACCGGCTCCAGCATCAAGGCCCTCATCCTGGCCACCGCCTACGAAGCCGGCGCTCAGCCCAACGACATCATCAACGGCACCGCCCCCTGCGCGGTGCCCGATGCCGACGGCAAGGTGAAGGTGATCAAGGGCGGCAGCATCGAGGTCGGGCCGCTCAACGGCCGCAACACCTGGTCGTCCACCGACTGCGGGTTCATCCGGCTCGGTTACTCCGTCGGCATCCACCGCGTGGTCGACTCGGTGTACCGCCTCGCGCATTCCGCCTACTTCTACCAGGGGCAGCCGGTGGAGGATCACGAGCCCTTCCTGCCGATCGGTGTCACCGCCACGGGCAACAACCCGATGGCGCCCATCGACATGGTGGCCGGCATGCAGACCATCACCAACCAGGGCCTGCACCACGACCCGTACTACGTGGAGTACATCGAGCACCCCGACGGCACCCGCTTCTACACCCACCTCGACGCGGGCACACAAGTGCTCGACCCCGGTGTCGCGAACGCGACGGTGGCGACGTTGAAGGGTGTCATCCGTTCCGGCACGGGCGCCCGCAACCTGCGCAACTTCTCGCGTCCGGCTGCCGGCAAGACCGGCACCCAGTTCGAGAACACCAACGCCTGGTTCGTGGGCGGCACACCTCAGATCACCACCGCCGTGTGGGTGGGCGACCCCAACGGCTACACGCCGATGGTGGGCATCAAGGAGTTCGCCGCCGAGATGGGGCGCAACGGCAAGGTGCAGGGCGCCGACTACCCCGCACGCATCTGGGGAGCGTTCATGGAAGCGGCGCACGTGAACCTGCCGGTCGTCGATTGGCCGCCACCGCCGGCCAACCCGCGCAAGGCCGCCCGGCTCTACTGGCCGGGTGAGGAGTGCCTGGCCAAGCTGGTCAGCGGCACGCTGCCGCCCACCGGCCCTGCCGCGACGGCGACCACGGCCAGCACCGAACCACCGTCCACCAACGAGGGCGATCCGCCGCCCGACGTGACGACAGTGCCTGCGGCGGTGGTGGTGCAGATACCCAGCGGGACGCCTGTTCCCGACAACGTGTTCGACCCGCGGGCGCCGATGCCCTCGGTGGCTACGGGCACGTACGTGTATCCCTGTGCGTTCCCACCGGCCAACGTTGTGGTACAGAAGAAGGGCAAATGAACCCTTCCGCCTTTCTCGCGCTCCAAGACCTCGACACCACACTCGACGTCATCACCCACAAACGCCCTCGTCTGCCGGAGGTGATCGCTCGCGACGAGGCGGCAGCAGCACTTGCCGGGCTGCGCACTCGTATGGCTGCGGCGCAGTCGCGCATCGACGCCGCACAGGCATCGATCGAGGCGGCCGAGCACGCGGCGGAGGCGCTCACCAAGAAGCGGACCAGGCTCGAGGCGCAATTGAAGACCGTCATCGCGCCACGCGAGGCGGAGGCGCTGCTGCACGAGATCGAGTTGATCAATGCCCAACGCGGTGAGCTCGACGACCAGGAACTGGCCGCGCTCGACGAACAGGGTGACGCCGAGGCGGTCATCGCCGCACTGAGCGCAGAACTGCCGGAGAAGGAAGATGCCGTCTCGGTCGCGCAGGCGGCGCTCGATGCCGTGCACTCGGCGCTCGACATCGAGGTGGCCGGCCTCCGCCGGCAGCGCGACGACACCGCCACCGGCCTTGGCGCCGACGGCTCGGCGCTCTACGAGCGTGTACGCAAGCAGTTCGGCGGGGTCGGGGTTGCCCGGCTGGAAGGTTCGCACTGCAGCGGTTGCCACATGGATCTCTCGCCACGC
>JBAVTH010000446.1:0-3726 GCA_049696035.1 Ilumatobacteraceae bacterium | reverse complement strand
GCTCTGGAGGTGCACGCCCGCTACCAGGACGCCGTCACACCCACGCCTGCCCCACCGGCCAACGACGCCACCCTCGCCTACACGTTGATGACCTCGGTGCCCGAGAACTGGATCCCCTTCATCCCGGTCCATGTGCCCGGTGACAACCGCGAGATCCAGCTGCAGCGAGCGTCTATGCCGCGCCTGCTCGACGGCACCCAGGGGCAGGTACCCGACAAGGTGAAGCCAGTTACCAGGTTCATCCGCGAGGGCCTCGACCAGCTCAATCCGGCGACGTACTTCCTCGCCGAGGAGGAGGTGTCGCGCGCCGGCGTGCGGATCGAGAGCCGCTGGCAGCGCTGCCGCTGGCTCGATGGCCGCGTCGTGACCTGGCTCGGTTACCAGCGTCGGGCCGGCCTCGGAGGTCACGGGACGAGCGGTCTGGCCTTCGACCAGCTGCTCCCGAAGGAGCCTGGCTGAGCCATCAGTTGCCACGGTGATTGCCCGCTGTCATCGTCACCGCGCTGTAGCCGACGAGATGCGCCACGCCGCTCACCACCGTCGCGAGTACGCCGATCGTTTCGGTGGCGATCGCGTCGTAGTGCCACGGCCGTTCCCGACGGCGGTGCAGCCGTGACCGCGCTGGTCGAACCCGACCAGCGCGATGGGACTCGCCCACCGAACCGAGCGAGTCGAACATCAGGTCGGAGTGCGAGATGCCACCGTGCCGCAGCCGAAGTCGCACGGTTCTGACCTTCGTCGACGCTGGCCTGCGATGGAGCGACGAGGCTCGCGTCGGAGACGGTCGACGGCTCAGCTCGTCGCAGCCGAGTGCGCGGCCATCAATTCGACCACACGATCGAGATAGGGCGATGCAGCGGCCCCGATGCTCTCCAACCCGCCGCCTTCCTGGTTCTGGGCAGCAATCAACTCCAGGCCCACAGTCGACTGTGCTGCGAGCGCATCGACCACCTCGGCCTCGATCGGGTACAGCAGCGCGAGCCCCCGTTTGTCGCCATCCGACAGGTCGAGGCCAGGAGTCGTCGGCGCACACGGGCTCGGGCTCGACTTGTAGAAGAACGCGGCGAATCGATACAGCATGACCGACGCAGCATCGAACGGACCCGCAACGGCGTTCGGATCTTCGACGGTGCGCAGGTTGTGGTCGACCTTGGCTTTGGACCACTGGTTCGGTGGTCCGGCGAGGTAGGTGTAGATGCCGGGTCGCCTGCCCTGCGCGTCGGGGACGAAGACACCGCTGGCGTTGGCCGTCGGTACGTACCCGGGATCGTTGTCCCAGCGGAAGTCGTTCGAACATGGCCCGCGCATGTTCTGGTGTTCGTGCTCGAAGGCCAGAGCATGGAGGAACTCGTGGCGCACGGTGCCCTGCCAGCCCTGTGGTTTGTTCGTCTTGTAGCCACCGAGATTGAGGCTTCGTTGCCCGGGAGAGCCGCCGATGGGGCCGGTGGGGGCAATCGTGGCGTCCGTGCTGTCGGTTCCGACGAGCGACCAGTAGCCCGGCATGTCGAAGCTGACGCGAATCTCCGCGGCGAGCGCGGTATCTGTTTCCTTCCAGCGTCGGTAGTTGCCGGTCGCCGGATCGAGACCGAAGTCGAGCGTCAAGTTCGCGTTGTCGGTGATCTCCTGGGTCGCTTCGGCGACGGCGGCGTGCAGAGCAGTGTCACCGTCGAGGAAGGCGACGCGCACAACAGAACCGACCGGCCATCGGGCCAGATCGGACACGATGAACTCGAGTCCCAGAGTGCTCTCCGCAAGTTGCTTCCGATAGGAGTCGCGCACCTCGAGTGCTGCGACCACGGGATCGGGAAGCGCCTCCAGGATTGCTCCCAGCGCCAGATCGTCTTCGTACGGTTCCATCTCCGCACCCCCTCGGCATCGGACGCCGTGGCACGACGTCGAGACGTGTTGATGTAGAAGGATGCGCCCATTTCCACGCTGGGTCAACCGGTTGTGTGCCCGCCGATCACCATGTGCGAACTGTTCTACGATCTGTCACGCGAAGAGTGACGACTCGAAGGGAGCGGGCAATGACAGACCCCGTCACGGTTCCGGTCAAGGTCCAAGAGACGCAGGTGCCTCGTTTCACCGCTCGGTTCGTCGCGGTCTTCGCGTTCCTGGCGGTGGCTGCCGTGGGTGCGATGTTCTGGGTGCTGGCCGCCGCGACCAACGTCTTCGACTCGACGGTGACGTACGCCGGCGCAGACGGCAAACAGGTCGTCGAGTCGACGTTCGACATGGCAACGGCGAAGTTCGCGGTCGCCACGCTGCTGGCGTTCGGAGCCTTGACTGTCCTCGCTGGTGTGGTTGTCGAGTTCGCCGACATGAAGGTGACCGTGCGCACCGCCGACGCGCAGGCGGAGGTACCTGTTGTTGCCGACGTGGCGCTCGAGAGCATCACGGCTGGTGGGGTCGCCGCCGTCGGAGTTGCGATCGGGGAGATCTTCAAGTCGCTGGGTTCGGCGATGAAGGGCTTGCGCGCATCCGCTGCCCTGCTGCTGGCCGGTACCGGGATGATGATCACGGCAGGCCTCGTCGCGTGGAACACGATCCCGGGCACCGATCGTTCACCGACGATCGAGGTGACGTCGACCTCGTCCACCACCACCACCACCACCACCTCCACCGCTCCCGGGACGACGACACCCGAGACGATTGCCCCCGAGACGACGACAGCCGGGACGACAGCCCCCGACACGACGGCCCCCGAGACAACGGCCTTCGGAACAACAACCACGCTCCCATGATGTCGGGACACAGGCCTCGGAACCGTTCCGCTCCGGGACTGTCGAACGACCTGAACGGATCACCAAGAGGAGGACAACATGTCAGCGCCGATCGTGGTCGACTGCCACAGCCACATCTTCAATGCCGAGGACTTGCCGATCGACGGATTCATCAAGCGCCAATCGCCGGTGCCGTCGTTGCTCACGGGTGTCCTCTCGCTACCCCTCGACCGGCTCACCCAATGGGCCGCACCCGGCTCCGGCGAGATCGCCACCCTGCTGGCGCTGCTCGCCCCCGAAGGCGTCCAGCTGGAGACTCCGGTGCTCCCCGACGGCGCTGCCGCGGATCCGTTCTCCGATGTCGACGTCGACTTCCGGTTGATGACACTTCTCCCGTTGGCGACAGCCGGCGACGGTGCGTCCGTGCTCCAGGCTGCCCTCGGCGACGACGTGGACGTAGACGCCGTCATCGCCCAGGTCCTCGCGACCGCGACTCCGGAACAGCTCGAGGAGCTGGCGGCATGGGAGGAGGAGTGGGGTGCCGAAGGTGACGATCTCGTCCAACAGGGCGTCATCACCGACGGGTTCGCCGGCCTGCTCAAGCGAGCGCAGCGGCTTCGCCAGGCGGCGCAGCGCTTCGTCGAGACGTTGAGGCTGGTCGCACAGCACCGCTATCGAATCGCCGGCATCATGGCCACGACGTATCCCGAGGTCAGCCTGTTCGTCCCAGCCTTGGTCGATTTCAGCCACACGGCTCGCGACACACCATCGACGACGGTTCAGGATCAGGTTGCGATCCATTCCCTGGTGTCCAAGCTGGCCGCAGCCGGAAAGATCCCGAACGCGAGCCACGTGCGGATCCACCCGATGGTCGGCTTCTGTCCCTATCGCGAGATGGCGGCATCCGAGCTGGCCGCGTGGGATGTCGACGCCGGCACCGAGAACGGCTACGTGCCCTACGCCGATCCGGAGCTGTTCGCACCGGAGGATCGCTACACGCCGC
>JBAVTH010000445.1:0-8594 GCA_049696035.1 Ilumatobacteraceae bacterium | reverse complement strand
TGCTAGCGGCTGAGGTCATCAGAGGAACAACTCCTGCACGCTCATGCCCTATGAGCTGCACTTGGCGGGGGCGATTGCCGAAGGATAGCGCGCATTGCCGACGACCTGGTGTATCTCCCCCGTCGATAGGCGCGCGCGGTGGACAGCCGACGAACTCGGTGTTCCACGTGGAACACTCGAGCACACTCCACTACGTCAACCGTGCCGTGGGATGTTCCACGTGGAACTCTCTTGGTGTCGGAGTCCGAGCCGACTCGCTAGGGGACTGCCCGGCGCCGGCGCTTCGATGGTTCCACGTGGAACACCAACAGCTGACGGTGAGCGCTCCCGGGCACTTTGACAACTGGGCTGCAACTGTTCCACGTGGAACATCCACGCGTCACGGCAGGCGGATGAAGCGCCGGACGCCCAGCTCACGGCCTTGATCTGCCAGCCCTGCCGTCGTGAGCACCGACGCCGGCCAGCGCTCCGCGTCGTCATGCGGGGGTTCGCTGACGATCAGCGTGCCACCCACCCGCAACAGCACGCCGGCCCAGTGAGCGGTGATCGAGGGGGCGGCGAAGCTTCGAGCCGTGACGGCATCGAACGAGTGGGGGAGTCGCCGCGCCAGCACGCTGACGTCATCCGCCACGACGTTCACCCGTTCACCGAGCTCCAAGGCGCGGACCGCACGGGACAGCAGGTCGGCGCGAGAATGGCGTCGTTCGACCAGTGTCACCTGCAGCGAATGGCAACGCATTGCGATCACCAGCCCGGGGAGGCCTCCACCCGAGCCGAGATCGACCAGTGTGCGTACCTGTGGCGGCAGCACCGCCACGAACTGCTCTGCATGCACGATCGCCTGGTGAAGGGAGGCCTCACCGATCGCACCGCGCGCCTGGATGGCACGCAACGCAGCGAGCAGTGCGGTGTCGTCAGCCATTCGCCGGGGCGATGATGACCCGGCGGTTGGGATCGTCGCCTTCCGAGCGAGTGGCGATGCCCTCGAGACCCGACAGCGTGTCATGGATGATCTTGCGATCGGCCGACGACATCGGCTCCAACACTCGGGCAACTCCCGACGCCTTGACCTCGTCGGCCATCTGGGTGGCGAACGCACCCAGCGCCACCCGCCGACGCTCACGATAGCCACCGACGTCGATGCGGAGCCGGGTGTCATGATCGCCCAGGCGGCGTTGTGCCGCGACACGAGCGAGGTCCTGTACGGCCTGCAGCGTCGTGCCGCGCGGGCCGACCAGCAGACCCAGTTCCTGGCCATGCACCCGCACTTCGAGATCGTCGCCGTCCTCGACCAGCTCAGCCGTACCGGAGAGGCCGAAGGCCGACACCAGTTCCGTCATGAATCGAACGGCTTCATCGCCCACCTGGCGTGCATCCACGAGTTGCTCCTTGGGTTCGCTGTCCTTCGACGGCTTCGGGTTGGGGTTCGACTGTTGCTGGGGGGCCTTCGCCACCCGCGGTGCCTTGGCGGCCGCTGGTGCCTTGGCGGCTGCCGGCGCCCGACCTGCCTGAGGTGCCCGCGGCGCGCGCGGGGCGCGCGCGGGGCGGTCGTCGTTCCCCTCGGCAGTGACGGGGCTGTCGCTGGAAGCTGCCTTCTCCGCCTTGTCCGCACGCTTTCGATCGCGCCGATCCACCTTCTGGCGTGCCTGCGTGGGGCGGACGCGGGCGCGAACACGGGCTTCGCCGCGAACTCGGCCGAACAGGCCCTGCTTGGGCTCCTCCAGCACCTCGAAGTCGGCGTCTTCCTCGTGCACGCCCAACTGATCGAGTGCCTTCTCCTTGGCTTCGGCAATTGTCTTGCCGATGGTTTCAACCCATTCCATGCTGTCTGACCTGCTACTTCTTCTTGGGGGAACGGCCGGAGCCGTCGGGCCGCGCAGCCTTCCCGGTGGAGGGTGGACGTGCCGCCGGCCGGCCGGAGGCAGGCGTCGGCTTGTTCTTCGGGGGGGTCACACGCTTGCTGACGGTGGTGGTGGACGTGTTGGAGCTGCTGCCGGAGGCCGGCTTCTTCTCCTTGGCCGCAACGAGATCGCGCTTTGCCTGAGCGAACATCCCGCCACCGCCGCCATCCTTCTTGGCGATCTCGCGAGCCTCTTCACCGGCGCGCTGCGCCTGGCGGCCCAGCGAGTGTTCGTGCTTGTAGAAGCGGTGCGTGATGTAGAAGTTGAGCCCGATGCGGAACACGGCCTGCGCCATGTAGTAGATCACCAGACCGGTGAGGTAGAACACCAGGAAGACGGCGAAGACCACCGGCAGGTACTGCATGAGCTTCTGCTGAGTGGGCGAGACCGAGGGCGAGACGGCCGCACGGGAGGCGACCATCTTCTGCTGCACGAAGTACAGCACGCCCAAGGCGACCACCAGCAAGGCGTAGACCATGCCCTTGCCGAACGACTCGGAGATCACCTGATACGGGCGACGGGAGAGATCGAGGCCCCAGGCCAGCATCTCGTTCTTGCCGGCGAGCGACTTGTACAGCTCCGTGCTGTGGTCGAGGTACGCCGGGTTGAACATCTTGCGACCGTCGGTGAAGGTGCCGCAGACGGCTGCGATCTTCTCCTTGGGATCGGTGGGGGTGGCGCAGGTGACCGTGTTGCTGAGGCCGTGCAGCACCCGGAACATGATGATGAACACCGGCATCTGCAGCACCAGCGGCAAGCAGGAGGCCAGGGGGTTGACCTTGTGCTCCTGGTAGAGCTTCATCATCTCTTCGTTGAGCTTCTGCCGGTCGTTGCGGTACTGGTTCTGCAGCTTCTTCATCTCCGGCTGGAGCTTCTGCATCTCCAGCATGCCCTTGGTGCTCTTCAGCACGAGGGGAGCGGTGACGAGCATCACCACGAGCGCGATCATCGAGATGGCGATGATGTAGTTGTGGGTGAAGCTGTAGAACCAGGCGAGCAACCTGGCCGGCTGCTCGAAGAACTCGATGGCGATCATGCGAAGAGACCCTTGTCCGGTGAGGATGATGAGTGGATGGTGTGATCAGCGCGGTGGTGTGCGGCGGGCGGCACAGGATCCCAGCCGGACGGCCCGAACGGGCGGCACCGCGACAGGCGGCGAACAGTGAGCCACAGGCCGCGCCACGAACCGTGCACCTGCAGCGCCTCGACCGCATAGCTGCTGCACGAAGGGGTGAACCGGCACGGTGACGGGCGGCCTTCCATCGCCCGCTGATAGGCGATGACCAGGCGAATCAGGCGCGAACGCGACGCAGCAGCTGTTCCAGATCGAACTGGAGTTCGGTGTACGACCGAGTGGCGGCTGCCGGCTGCGCGCCGAACAGATAGGTGCCCGGCGGCAGGGCGGACTCGGACGAGACGTGCTGCAACATGGCCCGCAGCTGACGGCGCACACGGTTGCGTACGACGGCGGGACCGAGCGCGCGACCCAAGGCGTACGCCACACGCGGAGGTGTGACGGTGCCGGGAGGATCGAGAACGTAGGTGCACCACAGCACTCCGGCCCGAGCACGCCGCCCTTGTGAGGCGATGCGCGTAAACGCGCTGCGCTCTCGGATGCGCCAGATCAAGCCGAGAGACGGTGGCGGCCCTTGGCACGGCGCGACTTCAACACGTCGCGGCCTGCCCGGGTGCTCATGCGGTGGCGGAAGCCGTGCTTCTTGGCACGACGACGGTTATTGGGTTGGAATGTGCGCTTCACGCAGCTCTCCTCGAGCCACCCTACGGTGGCGGTTCAGCAAGTCGAAAGTTGCCGTGGCGCGCCGCACTACACCAGCCACACCAATGGCAAGGAGCCAAGACTAGGGCCGCGCGAGCCGCAGTGGCAACCGGGCACGCAGGAAGCCTGCCGACGGGCGGGCGCGACGATCGACGCCGAACGGACGCCGTCTTGGTTGTGGGCGCGCGCCTGCTAGCGTGCCCCCTCTGGTCCGAGAGTTGTCCACACGATGTGGACAAGCATGTGGACATCGATCGAATGAAGGGAAGGAGGCGCTGGTGAGCGACCACGAACAGCTGTGGACAGCCGTCGCGCAACTTCTTCGCGCGCAGGTGTCGGAGGCAGTGTGGTTCTCCACGTTCCAGGACGTGGTGGCCCTGGACAGCGATTCCTCGATGTTGCGAGTGAGTGCACCGAATGCACACTCCCGCGACCGCATTCTGTCGCGATACCTGCCGCTGGTGAGGGATGCTCTCGAGGAAATCGGCGCCAGCAACCTCCAGTTCGTGATCGAGGTGCAGGTTGCCGACAACGAGCCGCAAGCCGAATGGGCACCCGAGCCCAGCGGTCGTGAGGCCGGCCACACGGGTGCGGGCCAGGCTGCCGGTCCGGGCGATCGCCAGTCCGGCAGCAGCGGCACCGGCACGTCGGAGACCGGCGGGATGAACCCGCGCTACACGTTCGAGACGTTCGTCAAAGGCGCCAGCAACCAGTTCGCGCTCGCCGCCGCCTTGCGCGTGGCCGAGACACCCGGCCGCAGCTACAACCCGTTGTTCATCTACGGCTCCGCCGGATTGGGCAAGACCCACCTCCTGCACGCCATCGGGCACTACGTGCACAGCCACTACCAGCACGACGTGGTGCGCTACGTGAGCACCGAAACCTTCCTCAACGAGTACGTCGACGCCATCCGCACCAACACCACGGCCAACTTCAAGCGGCGCTACCGCGACATCGACGTGCTGCTGATCGACGACATCCAGTTCATGGAAGGCAAGGAAGGCCTCCAGGAGGAGTTCTTCCACACGTTCAACTCCTTGCACGGCGCCAACAAGCAGATCGTGATCTCCAGCGACCGCATGCCCGACGCGATCCCCACGTTGGAAGAGCGGCTGCGTGGGCGTTTCAAGTGGGGCCTCATCACCGACATCCAGCCACCCGATCTGGAAACTCGCCTGGCCATCTTGCGCAACAAGGCCGAGCGCGACCACAGCCCGGTCCCGGCCGACGTGCTCGAGTTCATCGCCTCGCGCATCACCAGCAACATCCGTGAGCTGGAAGGTGCCCTCATCAGGGTCACGGCCTACGCCAGCCTCAACGCGGTGCCGATCAGCACCCACATGGCCGAGGGCCTGCTCAGCGACTTGCTCACCGGCTCGTACGTGAAGCCACGTACCGACGAGGAACTGCTCAACGAGATCGCCGTCATCCTCGGCTACAGCGTCGAGTCCCTGCGCGGCAAGAGCCGCCAACGGCCGTTGGTGACGGCCCGCCAGACTGCGATGTACGTGTTCCGCGAGCTCACCGATCTCAGCTACCCCGCCATTGCACGGCTGTTCGGTGGGCGCGATCACACGACGGTCATCCACGCGGTCGACAAGATCCAACGGCTCATGAAGGAACGCAAGCAGATCTACGACCAGGTGACCGATCTCGTCCAGCGGCTGAAGAAGGCCTGACATGATCGAGATGCGCCGTCGGTGCCCGCGCAGCCCTGTGCACGACCTGTGGGGTACGCCACGCGGAACCGGGGACAACGCGGAGTTGTCCACCGAACTACACGGCAGTGGTTTTTCCGCTGTGCGCGCGTGGGGAAACCGCTGTGCACACACATCCGCCACCTACGCTGGGCAAACACCTGGTTGTGCACAATCCACAGCCCTTATTACCTCTATTACCTTTGTACATCACCCTCTGACGCGAAAGGGAACGCTGTGAAGTTCCGTTGTGAACGTGAAGCGCTGGCCGAAGCCCTCGCCACTGCCGGCCGTGCCGCTACTGGCCGTACCGGTGCTCTCCCGGTGCTCTCAGGCCTCCGCCTCGAGCTGAGTGGCAACCAACTGTCCGTCACGGGCACGGATCTCGATCTCACGATCCAGCTGTCCATCGAGGTGGGCGGTGATGGCGACGGGGGCATCGTGCTGCCGGCACGCCTTGCCGCCGACATCGTGCGGTCGCTCGGGCAGGGCAAGGTCGACGTCGTGGCTGAAGGCGACGATGTCACGATCAGCAACGGCCGCTCCAACTTCACGGTTCGTCCGCTCAGCTTCGACGACTACCCGAAGCTCGCTTCACCGGTGAACACGTCGGTCACGCTGCCCGCCGCCCAGTTCGGCGATGCGTTGCGCCAGGTGGTGCGTGCGGCCAGCACCGACGAGGCCCGCCCGATCCTCACCGGCGTGATGATGACCGCCGAGGGCGACGGCTTGCGCATGGTCGCCACCGACAGCTACCGGCTCGCCGTGCGCGACCTGGTCGGTCAGCAGGTGCTGGCAGCCGACCAGAAGGTGCTCGTCCCGGGCCGCGCGCTCAACGAGCTGCAGCGCCTGGTCGGCGGCGGCGACGAGGTCACGATGCGCCTCGGCGATCGCGATGCGACGTTCGAAGTCGGCAGCACCCGCCTCACGACCCGCCTGATCGAAGGCGAGTTTCCCAACTACCGCCAGCTGATCCCCGCGTCGCACCCGAACACGCTGACGGTCGAGCGCGAGCCGTTGCTGGAAGCAATCCGTCGCGTGAAGATCCTGGCCCGCGACGCCACGCCGGTCCGCCTGCAGATGGGCGGCGACACCTTGCGGCTCACCGCCATCACGCAGGACGTGGGCAACGCCACCGAGGAGCTCGACGCGGTGTACGTGGGCAGCGAGCTCACGGTCGCCTTCAACCCCGACTACTTCGCGGCCGGTGTCGAAGCGTGCATCGGCGATTCGGTCACGCTCTCCACGCTCGACGCGCTGAAGCCGGCGGTCGTACGCGGCGTCGGCGCCGACGACTACCTGTACCTGCTCATGCCGGTGCGGGTGCCGTAGTCGCCACGATGCACACGGACCTCAGCATCCGGGTGATGCGGCCCGAGGAATGGGCAGCGGCGCGTGCCGTCACCGTCGATGCGTTCGGCGACGACCCGACGATCGGCGAACTGCTCGACGGTTTGCGGTCGTCGTGGAGCTGGGAGGACGACCTGTCGTTCGTCGCACTGCGGGGGAGTGAGATCGTCGGGCACGTCGTGTTCAGTCACGCGTTCCTCGATGCGCCCGAACGGATCGTCGATGTGCTCGTGCTCGGTCCCGTGGGCGTGCGCTCCGACCGCCAGCGCGAGGGAGTCGGCACTGCCTTGATCACCGAGGCGCTGCGGATCCTCAGTGCGCACCGGCCCGAGCCGCTGGTGTTCCTGGAAGGGCACCCGAGCTACTACCCCCGCTTCGGGTTCCGGCAAGGCCACGAGCTCGGCTTCGTGGCGCCCTCGTTGCGCATCCCGCAGGCCGCGTTCATGGTCTACTGCTTGCCCGCGTACCAGCCATGGATGCGCGGCACGCTGGTGTACCCGGATGTGTTCTGGCAGCAGGACGCGGTCGGCCTGCGCGAATGATCGTCACCCGGCTGGAACTGGTCGACTTCCGCAACTACGCCACTGCGTCGTTCGACTTCCATCACGGGATCACCGCCATCGTCGGCCTCAACGGCCAGGGCAAGACCAACCTCGCGGAGGCGCTGGCGTACCTGGCCTCGCTCGACAGCTTCCGCGGCGCGCCCGGCGAGGCACTGATCCGCGTGGGCGCGAACACGGCCATCGTGCGGGCAACGGTGCTGCACCCCGACGGCCGCGAGGTGCTGGTCGAGCTCGAGCTGTCCCGCCACGGCCGCAATCGGGTGCACGTCAACAAGCAACGCCTGGGTCGCTCGCGCGAGCTGTTGGGTGTGATGCGCGTGACGGTGTTCTCGCCCGACGACCTGGCGCTCGTGAAAGGCGGCCCACAGGAACGCCGCCGGTTCATGGACGACACGCTCGTCTCGCTGGCGCTGAAGTACGACGCGCTGCGGCTCGAGCTGGATCGCATCGTGAAGCAGCGCAACACACTGCTCAAGCATGCCGGCGGCCGGATCAACGACGAGCTGACGGTGACGCTCGATGTGTGGGACGCGAAGTTCGCCGACGTCGGTGACCAGTTCGGCCATGCGCGCGCCGTGCTGATCGCGCGCCTGTCGCCGATGGTGGCCGAGGCCTACGAGCAGCTCGCCGACCGACCCAGTGTGGTGGACCTGCGCTACGAGCCGGCCTGGCGGCAGCTGGGTCTTCTCGCCGCGCTCGGCGAGGCCCGCGACACCGACGCGCGCCGCGGTGTCAGCACCGTCGGCCCGCATCGCGACGACGTCGAGCTGTTCATCGGCGGGCTGCCGGCGCGCACCCACGCGTCGCAGGGTGAGCAGCGCACCCTCGCGCTCGCTCTCCGGCTGGCCGCGCACCGAATGGTGGCGGAGAAGGCCGGCAGCAGCCCCGTGCTGGTGCTCGACGATGTGCTCAGCGAGCTCGATCCGCGCCGCTCGGCAGCGCTGCTCAGCCATCTGCCGCCGGGGCAGGTGGTGCTCACCACGGCCGGGGTGCTGCCACAGGCCGCGCACCCGGATGCCATCGTGCGCATCGAAGCCGGCGCCGTGCTGGCAGAGTGATGCCGTGACTGCTGGCGCGATCGAGGCCGTGTGAGAGGCGACGAGCCGATTCGGCTGGGCGACAGCCTGCACCAGGTGGTGCGTTCGCTGCGACCGGAGACTGGCACGGCAGCGGTGGCGGCTTCGGCTTCGGCGATGGGCGGGGTGTTCGGCAAGTGGGACGAAGCCGTCGGCGCGGCGGTGGCGCTGCACGTGCAACCGGTGAAGCTCGACGGCACCACGTTGGTGGTGAAGGTCGACGACCCGGC
>JBAVTH010000444.1:0-2638 GCA_049696035.1 Ilumatobacteraceae bacterium | reverse complement strand
GTGTGGAGGAAGCGCTGCTGAAGGTGGCCGACAGCTACGTGCAGCTGCTCACGCCCACCCGCGACGACAGCCCGGTGGCGAAGGCGATCGAGAAGCGCGGCGAGGGCCTGCACCACATCGGCTACCGCGTCGCCGACTGCGGCGAGGCGCTGGCCAGCATGATCGCGGCCGGCGCCACGCCCATCGACAAGGCCCCCCGCCCGGGCAGTCGTGGTACCACGGTGGCGTTCATCCATCCCAAGGGCAGCTTCGGCACCCTCATCGAGCTCGTCCAGGAGTAGCTCCGGTACTGCCCCCGCGACACGGTCGGCCGCCGGCGCCGTGTCACCATGCGCGCCCGCGGGCGCGTCGAGAGGCGGTTCTGGCAGGTTGCCGCGCCCGTGGGGGCCGTGTGAGACGGAAGTGTCATGGTTCGCGCCCGACGGGTCGTGCCCGCCCGACCCATTGCCGAGGCCGCCGGCGAGGGACGTGGGCCGTCACTCGGCCTGCAGCACGAGGCCCTTCAGGTACTCGGCCTCGGGGAAGGGGAGCGGCACGGGGTGGTCGCTGGGCTGGTGCAGGCGACCGATGATGCGCACCGTGCTGTCCGACGGCCCGCGGGTGGCGTCGAGCGCGGCGCCGGCCACCACCTTCTGGAACAGGTCCATGCTCATCGCGCCGCTGCACGACCACGTCATCAGCACACCGCCGGGCGCGAGCAGCTTCACCGCCAGCAAGTTGAGGTCCTTGTAGGCGCGCGTGGCCTTGTCGAGCTGGCGTTCGGTGTTGGCCAGCTTGGGCGGGTCGAGCAGGATCAGGTCGTACTGCTGTGCGCGATCGCGCAACCCGCGCAAGGCGGTGAAGGCGTCGGCCTCCATCAATTGCCCGATGTCCACGCCGTTCAGGGCGCCGTTACGGGACGCAACGGCCAGCGCCGGGCCGGAGGAGTCGATCGACAGCAACGAGGAAGCCCCGCGCGCCGCGGCGATGACGCTGAACGCCCCGGTGTAGCTGAACACGTTGAGCACCCGGCGGCCAGCAGCCCACGCCGCAACAGCCGCCCGGCCGTCGCGCTGGTCGAGGTAGAAGCCGGTCTTGTGCCCGCCCTCCACCTCGACGGCGAATCGATGGCCGCCTTCGTGCGCCACCAGGTCGGCCGAAGGTGCCGTGCCACGCAGCAGCCCCACCACCGGTGGCAGGCCCTCGCGTTCGCGCACGTCGGCGTCGCTGCGCTCGTACACGCAGACCACGCCCGGCAAGGCGTACAGGGCGTCGGCCAGCACCTCGCGCCAGGCGTCGGCGCCGGCGGTGGTGAGCTGGCACACGATCGTGTCGCCGTAGCGGTCGGCCACCAGCCCGGGCACACCGTCGGCTTCGCTGAACACCAGCCGCGCGGAGTCGGTGGTGCCCACGGCCAAGAGCGATGCACGACGGGCAGCGGCGGCGGCCACGCGCCCGGCGACGAACGCGTCGTCGATCACCGCTGCGGGGTCGAACGTCCACATCCGGGCACGGATCTGCGAGGCCGGGCTGTACGCGGCCCAGCCCAGTTCGGCGCCGTCGGCAGCGCGCACCAGGACCGTCGCACCCGGCTCCGGTGAGCCGTCGACTCGCGCCACGGCGCCGCTGAAGACCCACGGATGACGGCGCGCCAGCGACTTCTCGCGACCGGTCTGCAGCCACAGGGTTGCCGTTGTCGACGCGGCGCGGGAGGAGCTCACGCAGCCACGGTAACGGAGAGTGGTCAGTGCAGCGAGAGCTCCGACGGGCCGCCGTTGCTGACCAACCACCCGTCGGTCTGCATCTGACGCTGCACGAGCTCGTCGATCTGCTGACGCAGCATCATGTTCTCGTGCACGCAGCCCTCGAGCGCGTGGAGCACGCCCTTCATCCGCTCCTCCATCGCGTGAAGGCGCGCCGCCGCGTCGGAAGGCAGGGCGCCGCCACCCAGGTTGGGCCGGGCGTCGAGGCCGTCGAGGCGGTTGTTGATGTCGGCACGCAGCCGGTCGAGCAGGCCGATGATGGTGCTCTGCGAGCGATCGAGATCGGCTCGTGACTCCTGGCGAGCGTGCTCCACGCCCTGCTGGGCGAGCGTGGCATAGGCAGCGGTGGCGGTGTACTGGGCGAGCACCTGCTGCTCCACCTTCACCATCCGGTCGCGCAGTTCGATGGCGACGGAGGTGGCGCTCTCGTCGGAGTCGGGTGGGAGAAACGGCTTGGTCAGCTCGTCGAAGTCCATCCAGTTCTTGTCCGCCCGATTCTTGTCCGCTCGGCTCTCGTTGCGGCTCTCGCTCCGTCGCATGTGCTGTGCCCGCCTTCTCCTGTTACCGGGGTTTCCCGGCCGATCTTCGACTCTCCGTGTTATCGGCAGGTGGGTCTTTGTCCTTGAGCGCGACCTGCTTGAAGATCACTTGAGGAAGAATTCGCTCAAGCTCCGCCCGAACCTTTCCGAAATGTGTGATGCGACCGTACCGCTTTGCGAGTCGGCGTTGTCAGTGGGAACACAGCATCAAGCGGGAGGAAACCCCAAATGGAACAAGAAATCGTCGAAGTCGAGAAGAACGACCGAGGCTTCACCCTCGTCGAGCTCCTCATCGTGATCGTCATCCTCGGCATCCTGGCCACCGTCACGGTGTTCGCGGTGCGAGGCATCACCAAC
>JBAVTH010000443.1:0-4559 GCA_049696035.1 Ilumatobacteraceae bacterium | reverse complement strand
CACGTTGTCCCAACCACTGCCGATGATCTGCACCGGAAGATGTGCCAGCTCCGGGCACTGCTCGGTCAGCAGTGCTGTCACCAGGCGCTCATCGATGTGGATCTCCGCGGCCGGTGTCGTCATCGGTACGAGGTGCTCAGTAGCCCAGCCGCTCGACCCGGTCGGGCTTGCGCTGCCAGTCCTTGTCGACTTTCACGAACAGCTCGAGGAAGCAGCCTTCGGGCAGCTGCGCGCGGGCGAGCTTGCCGACCTCCTTGAGGATCAGCCCGCCCTTGCCGATCACCATGCCCTTCTGGCTCTCGCGTTCCACGATGATCTCCACCCGGACGCGAGGCCACTCCCACTCCGAGACCCGGGTGGCGATGCTGTACGGCAGTTCGTCGTGGGTCACGGCCAGTAGCTGCTCGCGCACCAGCTCGGCTACCCACTGCTCCTCCGGCTGGTCGCTGACGGTGTCTGGCGGGAAGTACTCGGGGCCTTCGGGCAGCTTCGACTGAAGGAACGCCACCAGCTCGGGGATGCCCTTGCCGGTGCGCGCCGACACGGGGAAGTACTCCGACGCGCCCAGCGAGGTGAGCGCCGCCAGCTGGTGCAGCACCTGGTTCTGCTTCGCACTGTCGATCTTGTTGAGGATGACGATGGCCTGCGACATGTCGAGGTGGCTGGCCACCCACTTGTCACCGCTGCCGAACGGCTTGGTCGCATCGATGACGAGGCAGACGACATCGACGTCGCTGACGCTGTCGAGGGCGGTGGCGTTGACGCGCTCGCCGAGGGCCGTGACCGGCTTGTGGAGGCCCGGCGTGTCGACGAAGACCAGCTGGGACTCCGGTGTCGACAGCACGCCCATCACGCGGTGGCGTGTGGTCTGTGGCTTGTCGCTGACGATGCTGACCTTGCGGCCGCACATGGCGTTCACCAACGTGCTCTTGCCGACGTTGGGTCGGCCGACGAGGGTGACGAATCCACTGCGCATGAGGCCGCCACGCTATCGGCGGCTCAGAGCGGCAGCGTGGTGGTGGTCTGCTCGACGACCTCGGTGGCGGCCGTCGCTGTGGTCGTCGTGGTCGAGGTGGTCGGCGTGGTGGACGATGCCAGCAGGAACTCGTACTCGGCTCGCGTGAGCAGTTCTCCCGCCGGGATCAGCTCGCCTGCCGGCCCCGAGACCTGCAGATTGAAGACGACTTGCCCGACGCCGGGCGTGTTGTCGAGCACGGTCATCACGATCTGGGCGATCGCCAGACGCTGGTCGCCGGCAGGGATCGTGTCGAAGAAGTCGTCCGGCAACAGCACCTGGGCGACGCCCGAACCGTTCTGGAAGGCGTCGATCTGCATCTCGGCAGGCACTGCGCTGCGCAGGCCGACGCCGAGCTCGCCTTCGGGCGGGCCCTTCTGCAGCAGCGCGATCAGCCGGGGGAGATCGTACTGCGAGGACAGCGACCCGATCACCGGGCTGAGTTTGCCGCTGGAGATGAAGTACATCTTCACGGGCTCCGCCTGCACCTCGGTCGTCGTCGACTCCAAGCCGGTGGTGGTGGTCGCGGCGAGGGTCGTGGTGGTTCGCTCGATCGTCGTCGGCGGCAAGGTGTCGGTGAGCTCGTCGGGCGGATTGATCCGCTGCACCTTGCCATCGTCGACGACGCTGCAGGCGACGGGAACGACCGCGATCAGGCCGGCCAGGGTCAGGAGCCTGATGCGCATCACGCGACCTCCATGAAGCTGACCATGAATCGGGCGCCTCCGCCCGGCCGGTCTTCGACCCATGCCTCGCCACCGTGCGCCTGGGCATGTTCCGCTACCAGTGCCAGGCCCAACCCGGTGCCGACCCGATGGCGAGCAGCGCTGCCGCGCGCGAAGCGTTCGAAGATGCGCGAGCGTTCGCCGCGGGCCACGCCCGGGCCCGAGTCGTCGACACCCAGCGCGAGCGAGCTGCGCCCGCGCATCTCGACGAAGACACGAGTCGGCCCACCGCCATGCGAGTTGGCGTTCTCCAAGAGGTTGGCCAGGATGCGTTCGAAGCGAAGCTTGTCGAGGCGCACCAGGTTGGGAACCTTCGGCTCGATGTCGATGGTGACATGGGCGAAGCCGTAGCGCTGTGCGATCCGTGGGATCAGCTCGCGGGGGTCGACCTCCTCGCGGTGCAGCTCCGTGGAGCCGGCGTCGATGCGGGACAGCTCGAGCAGATCCATCACCATCGAGTCGAAGCGTCGCACCTGGCTCACGACCACGTCGAGTGCCTGCTGGGTGCGATCGGGGAGGTCGGCGCGGCGACCGTCGAGCACCTCCACCGCAGCGGTGAGCGCGGTGATGGGGGAGCGCAGCTCGTGGCTGACGTCGCTGGCGAACCGTGCCTCTCGCTCCAGCCGGCTCTGCACCGCGTCGGCCATGTCGTTGAAGGAGCTGGCGAGGCGATCGAGGTCGGGGTCGTTCTCGGGTGGCATGCGGGCATCGAGGCCGCCCGACGCGATCTCTCCGGCCGCGGTGGCGACGCGTGAGAGAGGGCGCAGCAGCCGTCTGCTCGTCCACCAACCGAGGAAGCCGGCGAACAGGATGGTGACGCCGGACCCGACGAGCAACGCGGTGGCGATGGCCCGCAGGTTTCGCTCCGTGCTCTCCATCGGGAATGCCTCGAAGTACTGCGCATCCGCGGCGGGCATGTTGAAGCCGACGGCGACGTAGGGCTTGCCCTTGTACTCGAACCGCTGCTGGCCGTTGCCGCCCTGGGCGACGGCCGTTCGAAGCTCCACAGGGAAGGCGTCGATCGGGTAACGAGCGTCGGGCGCGAAGGTGCGATCGTTGCGGATCAGCAGCGGGAAGCCGCCGTTCTCCGTGCGCAGGCTGAGGATCTCGAACCGCTGACCGGTGAGCAACTGGTCGCGCACGGTCTTGCCGTTGGCGTAGGCCTGGGTCTGGGCGGTCTGTTGGCGCTGGTCGATGAGGAACGAGCGGGAGACGACGAACGTGACCACGGCGAGGCCCAGGCTGGCCACCAGGGCGGTCAGTGAGAAGAAGAGGGTGACGCGAGTGCGCAGGCGCAAGGTTCGGCGTCGGCGTGGTTCCTTCATCGGCACCAGTGTGGCTCATCGCCGTCGTGTGCCTCGTCCCCATCGGCGCGCATGCCGTTGGTCAACGCCGCGGCGAAGGTCTCGACTCGTCGGCGGATGTCGCGCCCGAGGTACCACACACCGACTCGTTCCATCAGCGGAGCGAGGAGCCGAGGCCTGCAGGTGAAGTTGTAGCGGAAGTGCACATCGCAGCCGTCGTCGCGCTCTTCGAAACGCCACGCGCCGCTGAACGTGCGAAAGAACGGTGGGCCTTCCTCCATCTTCATCCCGACGCGATGCGGACGCTGGAAGGTGAGGTAGCGGGTGACCATGACCAGCCCGCGCCGATCCTTCGTCCACGTTCGAACGCCCACGGCTGGGCGGCGGGCGCCGTCGAGGAACCGCTGGGCCTTGACGAATGGGTCCCAGTCGAAGCGACGGGCATGCGACATCGACAGGTCGAACGCGTCGGTGACGGTGGCCGCCGCCCATGCACTGTGCTCGACGATCGGCACGCTACTGAGCCCGTTCCCCGCAGTGGGTGCTTCGTGTGGAAGCTCGCAGCGTTGGACCGAGGTGCAGTTCGCTCATCGCCACCAGTGTGGCTCATCGGCGGACGCGCTCGTGGGCGCGCCCGCCGACGGCGGCCGTTTCAGGCGGCGTAGCCCACCAGCGGCAGGGCTTGTTCGTCGGCCTGGAGAACTGGAGCGAGTGTGTCGAGGTCGCCGAGGATCAGTTCGGCGCGAAGGATGAGCTCGCTGCACACGAAGGCCACGCGATGCCCGGTTGCGGCAGCGGCCCTGGCCAGCTCGCGCAACCCCTTCATGCCGGCTTCGGTGAGGACGGTGACGGCGCTGAGGTTGACCAACAGCCCGTAGGTCGGCGGCAGTGGGAGGCACGCCTCGATCAGCGCTGCGCCGTGGTCGGCGGTGGTGATCGGCCCGCTGACCGACACGGCCACGTGATGCCGTTGGAGATCCGTGTGGGCAGTGAGTGCCGGTGCGAGCATGACGCAAACCTCCAGGAATCGGTCGGTTTCGGCGAGGGATCGCCAGGTACGCTGCCCGCACGTTCACCGCTGCCGGTGAGGCACCAGGGGGAGGAAGGTACCTCACCGGGGCAGCGTGAACAGTTCCTACTCTGACGAAGCTTTGTGACGGGACGGCGCTGGCTGTGTGCGATTTCTGTAACAGAACAGAACCATCAGGCAGGATGGATCTGTGATCTCTCTGCTGTTCATCGAGGACGACGACGCCATCCGTGTAGCCCTGAAGCTGGCGCTGGAAGACGAGGGTTACGAGGTGCGCGAGGCGCCCGATGGCCGCACGGGCCTCACCTCGTTCGCTGAGCGCGAGCCCGACCTCGTGCTGCTCGATCTGCGCCTTCCCGATCTGTCCGGCTTCGAGGTGTGCAGGTCGATGAGGTCGAACAGCTTGGTTCCGATCATCATCGTGACGGCGCAGACCGACACCTACGACCTCGTCGCGGGGCTGGAAGCCGGCGCCGACGACTACG